>DASRLE010000626.1:0-15896 GCA_035648615.1 Saccharimonadales bacterium (SeqCode)
CCGGACGATTTGGAGAGCCAACCTGAAAGGGCTATCCAATCCATTACTGCCAACCAGAGTTACCCTCGCAACGTGTCTGGCCCTATATGTTCCATAATCGCTATTAGGATGGGTGATCGCTTAAGCCCGACAGGCTGCTAGCAAGGGCGAGGGCACGTACGGCGTGTCTTTATGCTGGCTCCACAAAATGGCATCGGTGCCTGTCAGGTCCCCGGTGCGGCCCAGTTTGATCGCCTCCAGCGTGCTGCCGCGAAAACCGCTGGTGACGTAGACCACCTCATGGGAAGCCACCGGAGTGGGGATGGCATTGGCGGTCTGGCCGCCGCATTCCCAAAGCAGATGGCCCGAGGCGAGATCGTAACTGCACACCTTGCCCGTCGCGTTGATAATGACTTGCGGACGGCCATCGTGCTCAACGACCAGCGGGGTGGACCAGCCAGTCGATTCATGGCGTGGCTGCCGCCATAATTCTTTGCCGGTCTGTTTGTCCATCGCGGTAATAAAGTCGTCGCCTTCCTGGTCCCAATAAACCACCACCGTATCGCCGTAGAGCGCCGGGGAAGAGCCTTCGCCGAAACCCATCTTGGTTTTCATTTTCCCGAAGTCCTTCTCCCATTTTAAATTCCCCTCCACATCGTAACAATGGAGGCCGCGCGAACCAAAAAAGGCGCAGACCAACTTGCCGTCTGTCACCGGCGAAGCGGAAGCATAAGTATTGTTCTGCTGATGGCCCTCGTGCGGCACCTCTTGCCGGGCGATTTTTTGCCAAAGCACCTTTCCAGTTTGGCGGTCGAAGCAAAGAACGAGAAATTGGTATTCCTGGGTGGGAATGTCCGAAACGGGAGCCGGCGCGCCTTGCGATCCCATTGGCACGGCAGTCAACATGAACACTCGATTCCCCCAGACGATGGGTGTCGAATTTCCGTCGCCGGGCAAAGCGGCTTTCCACTTCACGTTCTGCGTCTCGCTCCATTGCAAAGGCGGATCGGCTTCAGGCCCCACGCCGGAACAAAGCGGCCCGCGCCACTGCGGCCAAAATCGATTCGCCTCGCCGCCCGTCTCCGCCGCCATGAGCGAACCGGCAGCCAGCAGAACGGCAATATGGGCCAGCGCTGTTTTGAGATTCACGGGGCCAGCTTGCGGCCAACGCATTCCATCGTCAATATCGACCATCGTCTGGTAGTGCGTTATTTGAAAGTTTCATCCGCCGTCCGATAAGAATAGAGAGACCAAAGAAAAAGGGGAGAATTACAAACCAAGCCGTCTTTTCCCAACCGCTCTTCATGCAAAGACGAAAGATAAGCATGAAAACCAATAAGTTGAAAACGCTAACACCGCGCCATTGTTTTTTGCTCATTTCTTTCCTTTCACTTCCGCCGCGATTGCGACCTGAACCGCTGTCCCCGTCGAGTTTGGCGCCTGAACTCCCTCCAAACCATCCCTCGGCAAGAATATGCCATGCTGGGGAAACGAATGCAAGACTAGAATCCTAAATTAGGATTGACCCTAATCGGCAGACGCGATAAGCTGGGCTGTGACTAAATCTCGCAAGGTTGTATTGTTTTGTGGACTTCTTGTGGCGTTGTCATTTTTAGCCTTCGATACTATTCAGTTGTGGCCAACGGGCAAAATTCGCCGAAGCGATGGTTCTTTGATTCTGCTTATCGCGTTAATCGTATGGGCACTTCGACGGCCCACAACGGGCCAAAAACCAAATTAAGACAATTAAGACACTATCCATTGTCCCGATCCGCGTTATCGGCTATGATGGAAGCGTGAAATCCTTTCTTTGCGCACAACTCTGGAGGCGGTTGGTCGTCGGGGCAGTCCTGATTTCGTTCGGTGTCGCGAGAGGAGAGGAGAAACAAATCCACTTACGCACGGAACGAATTGTGACGTCCAGCGCGCGGAAGGCATCGGAGCCAAAAAGCGTTGAATCGACCAACGGCAGCCGGCTCTATCTGATTCAATTCGAGGCGCACCCCTTGGCGGCGCAACGGGCGGTATTGCAGTCGCTGGGCGTTGATTTGCTCAAATACGTCCCGGACGATGCTTTTATTGCGCGGCTGACCAATGCCTCCCCGGGCCAGGTGCGGGCCTTAAATTTCGTGCGCTGGGTTGGACCGTATATGGTCAAGCATAAAATTCACCCGCGTCTCAGCGCGGCGTTGCAGCGAACCAATGCGCCGCTGGCGGTGAACCTTCTCCTCTCCCCGCACGCCACCGCAGGTGAAGTCGCTCAAGTGCGCGGCCTGCTCAAATCGGTCATTCACGAAAGCCGCTTGCGGCAAGGGTTCATCCTCCGGGGCGTTTTGGAGCCGGGGGCGTTGAACAAGCTCGCCGCCCTGGATGCAGTGTTGTGGATCGAGCCAGCCCCCCATCGGAAATTGGTCGATGAAGCGGCGGCCAAACTCGTCGGTGGCGATGACGGTAATGTGGCCACTCCGACCGTGACGCAGCAACTGGGCTTCGGCGGACAAGGCGTCACTGTTTGCGTGGCGGATACGGGGCTGGACAGCGGCGACACCAATACGATGCATCCCGATGTCCGCGGCCGCGTGACTGGTTTAAAGTTTTACCCGCCGTTGACGGATGGCTCGGACGGTTACGGCCACGGAACGCACTGCGCGGGCATTGTGGCGGGCAACGCAGCCACTGGGGAAACCGACCCGTATTCGGGGGCTTGGTATGGCTTGGGCGTGGCCAGCCAGTCCAGTCTCTTTATCGAGCGCATCTTCGACGACAACGCCAATGAAGTCAGTCCCGCGCCCAGCGACGAAATGCTCACCCAGGACGGCGTGCGCAACGGAGCGCAAATCGGCGCGAACAGTTGGGGCAACGACGTCCAGGGCGAATACGACACCGATGCCTCCCAGTTCGACGAATTGGTGCGGGACGCGGATTCCGTGACGCCCGGAGACCAGCCTTACATCCTGGAATTTTCGGCGGGCAACGCCGGCCCGGATTCCGAAACTCTCGACAGTCCCGCCACCGGCAAGAACGTCATCGCCACGGGGGCCTCGGAGAACACGCCCAACTTCTACACCGAAATCTACGGTTTATACGCCGATGGGTCGGACACCATCGCCGATTTCTCCAGTTGCGGCCCGTGCGAAGACGGGCGCATCAAGCCGGATGTGGTGACGCCGGGAACATGGATCGCCTCGATGGCGTCGTCCGCCGCGCCCGATGAGGCGGCCGTCGCCTGGACGGTGATCGACAATTACTATGTGTACATGGGCGGCACGAGCATGTCCGGCCCGGCGGCGGCGGGTGGAGCGGCGGCTTTCGTGCAGTATTATAAAAGCACGCACGCCAACGCGATGCCTTCGCCGGCGTTAGTGAAGGCTGCGTTGATTAACTCGGCGTCGGAACTGGATGAATCGAATGGCGGGCCGGGCCCTATTCCCAATTTCCAGGAAGGCTGGGGCCGGGTGAACTTGACCAATCTGATTGACTCAGCGCGTAATTTTCAATTTGTCGATCAATCCGCCCTCCTCAGCACCGGCGACGTTTATCAGCAACACACCTTTGTCGGGTCCTCGAACCAATCGCTCAAAATCACCCTGGCTTACACCGATGTGGCGGGATTTCCGGGCGCCATCCCCGCGTTGGTCAACGATTTGGATCTGGAAGTCGTCGGCCCCGATGGGACGCTTTATCGCGGCAATCAATTTGTCGCTGGGGAATCCATGCCCAATCCCACCTCCGCCGACAACTTGAACAACGTGGAAGCGGTCCATCTTTCCCAGCCGCTGCCGGGCGACTACCTGATCCGGGTGCGGGCCGTCAATGTGGTCGAGGACTCGCGGCTGGATACTTCCGCCATTGACCAGGATTTTGCCCTCGTCGTTTCCGGTCCGCTGCTCACGGCCAATCAAGGTGAAGTGCTGATGGATCGCACCAATTACACCGCGCCCAGCGCCATCAACCTCGAAGTGCTCGACGCCGGGCGCGCCGCCAGCAGCAGCGTCACCGTGAATTTGACCAGCACGACCGAACCGGCGGGTGAGCAAATCACGCTTCGCTCGACCGGCGGGTTCGGCGAATTTACCAATACCGTCGCCACCCTAATGGGAAATCCCGCCGCTGACGGCAAGCTGGAAGTCCACAACGGCGACGCCATCACCGCGTCCTACGTCGATTCGTCGGGAGCCACCCAAACCTCCTCGGCCACCGCCGTTCTCACCGCTCCGGTCATTAGCGGTGTCAATACGAGTCTGGATTTGGGCGTAACCAGCATTACCTGGCAAACCGGCGACGCGGCCAATTCGGTCATCTATTATGGAACGAACTCGTCCGCGCTGAACCTGGTGGCGTCCGACCCCACGCTCACCACCAGCCACGACATCAACCTGGGCAATCTCGCCCCTGGAGCCACTTACTACTTCGTTGTGGTTTCGACCGACGACGCCGGCAATTCCGCTACGAACAACAATTCAGGCTCGCCCTACAATTTCGTCGCCGTCACCACGCCCCCGGTGCTGATGGTCGATGCTTACGAGAGTGCGGACGGGTCGCCGGTCATTGACAACGGAAGTTACACGAATGCGCTGGCGGCCACCGGCTACGGCTTTGCGTATTGGAACGTGCTGGAGCGCGGCGCGCCCGTGCTGGCGAATTTGCAACCCTTCCGCGTCGTCATTTGGCGGACGACCGACGACATCATCAATTACACCGGCACCAACAACACTTTGACCCCCGCGCAACAAACCATGATCCAAACTTACTTGAACAACGGCGGTTCGTTCTTCATGGCATCCATGGACATTCTGACCCAACTGGGCGACGTGCCATTCCGGGCCAATGTTTTGCAAGTCGGGGGATTTGCCCAGAACTCGGATCCTCCGGCGCCCTGCGATTGCGATGAGGATTTTGGCGTGCCGTCTTTTGTCGGCATCCCCGGCGACCCAATCACTTCGGGCATGAACGTGACCCTCGATTATTCGTCCTATCCGATTCTTGACCTGGGTGATGGCGATGTTTTTGGGCCTGACTTTGGCGATACCTTCACGCCGGCCGCCAGTGCCGCTCCGATCGCTTACGAGCCCGTTTCGGGCAAATGTTGCGGCGCGCGTTTCCCGCCCACTGGCGTGAACAGTCCCGGCCGCGTGGTGTTTCTTTCCTTCCCACTCGATACCGTGCCGGAAACCGGACCCACGCCCGATAACGAAACCGCGCTTCTCCTGAACGTCCTTAGTTTCCTCGACCCAGGCGGCAATGGCATCGGCACGGTGACGTTGGACCAAAGCGATTATACCATCCCTTCGGTGGTGACAGTCGAAGTCGGTGACACCGCCATCGCCGGCTCGGGCCACGCTTATGCGACCTTGTCCGCCGCGTCCTTCACCAACCAAGTCACAGTGACCTTGAATGAAAGCGCGCACCCGGGCCTCTTCAACGGCTCCATCACCCTCGTCGCTACGAACACCGCCCTTCCCGGCCAACTGCGCGTCCGCAATGGCGACACCATCACCGCCAATTATTTCGACGCCGCCATTCAAAGCAACATTGTCGCGATGGCCGTTGTCGATACGAATCCCCCGGTCATCACCGGTGTCGCGGCGGCCACCAACGTCGGCGGTGCGGTAGTGACTTGGACGACCTCCGAAGCGGCGGATTCGCTCGTGCAATATGGGGAAGGACCTATTCTTGATCATTCCACCTACAATGCCGAATGGGTCGCCAGCCATTCGATCACGCTGAGTCAACTATTGGCCAACCATGCTTATTATTTCCAAGTCGTCAGCCGGGACAGCGCCGGCAATGCCGCGACCGATGACAATCTAGGCCAGCTCTATAGCTTCACGACGCCGAAAACTCTCCAGCCGCCGTGGTTCGACAATTTGGAATCGGGTGCGGCTAATTGGACCGTCGTGCCCGATACCACCTCGGGTTTGGGCTCGAGCCTTAATTGGACGCTGGGCACGCCGAACAACGGGCTGCAAACCAGCGCCTATTCCGGCACCCGTGCCTGGGGCAGCGACTTGAATGGCGCGCAAATTCCCTTCTCGGCCTCCAGCTACCTTTACAGTCCCGTCATTGATCTGACGGGCTTCGGCGAGGCGACACTGACCTTTTGGGATTGCTTCGATTTCTCCGAGGTTTTCTTTGATCCTTATTACTACGAACAGGGGCAAATCATGATCAGCAGCAATCCCAGCACGCCTCCGGGAAATCTGACGGCGATAGCGATGGACTTTAGCGGGCAGGTTTCGGACGATTGGGAAATGGAGACTGTCGATTTGACACCGTACGTGGGCCATCCCATTCAAATTGTTTTTGACTACGCGGCCTTCGAAGGGGGAACGACCTATGGCTGGCTGGTCGATGATGTGGGCGTCACCGGTTTGGCTGGCGGCGCGAGCGGAACCGTGGTAATTTCAAAAAACATCGGCTCTGGAAGCTTTACGTTGAGCGGGCCAATCAGCCAATCCGGCTCCGGGCTGGTCACCACCATCACCCCTGCCCCACCCGGGCAGTATGTGGTGCAATTCGGCGATGTGGCGTTCTACCAAACGCCCGCGCCACAGACCAACACGCTGATGGGTTCCAATATCCTTTCCTTCACTGGGACCTATACCTTTCCCGATGTCAACAGCAACGGCATCTCCGACCTCTACGAACAATACTATTTTGGCAGCCTCTCCACCAATCGCACCCGGCTGACCGATAGCGATGGAGATGGGATGAGCGATTACGCGGAATTCATCGCAGGCACCAATCCGACCAATGCCTCCTCCAATCTTCGCATCATCCGCAGCTATGCCACCCCGGGAGGGATGACCGCGCAATGGTCGGCCATTCCCGGCCGGATTTACCAAGTGCAGACCTCGACCAATTTATTGAATTGGTCGCCCGTCTCATTATGGCTGCAATCTTCCAACAGCCCGATGACCTACGTCTGGACCAATACCAGCGACAACGCCCGATCCTTCCGCATTGAAGTGCGGCCCTAATGATCTTCGTGATCAAGAACATGCTAAAATCCCTTTCATCCCAAGGAAACTGGTTGGCCAGTATCTGTTGCGCATTTGCTTTGGACTCCGGCGGGTTATGGGCTGGTCCCATCGCCCAAACCCAGGAACCGCCTGCCGTGTCGGTCAAGGTTGTTGAAGAAGGCGACGCAGTTGAGCGCGCCGCCGACTTGCGCAGGGTAGTGGTTGGACCGGGAGTTAATGAACCGGACCCGTTTCCCGGTTTTGGCGGCAGCGTGGCATGGGCTGGAGTGGTCCGATTGAAGGACGGCGCGCTGCTGGCCGCCTTCAATGCCGGCTACTGGCATGTCTCTCCGCCGACACCCTCTGTCATGACCGAGGCCAAGGTGGAGGCATATCGCAAAATGGGAATGCCGCGCGAAGTCGCCGCCCCGACGGGTGGACGGATCATGTTCGTGCGGTCCGAAGACCAGGGAAAAACCTGGAGCAAACCGCAAACGCTGGCCGACACTCCCGCCGACGACCGGCAAGCAGGGCTTCTCGTGCTGCCCAATGGGACGGTTCTGGCTTCCTTCTTCACTTCATTCGGCGATGTCGATCCGGCGGGCGATCCGGCTTGGTTTTCGCACACTTTAATCGTCCGCTCATTTGACGGCGGCCGCACATGGGAGAAGCATCCCCGGCCCATTCAACCGCAATCCGGCTCACCTTTTACGGGCGAAGCGGCGGATGGGCCGGCCGTTCTCCGCAAGGACGGCTCCATCCTGCTCACGTCGTATGGCTGTCTGCGCGCCGGAGGAAACAACAAGCACACTGCGCTCGGCATTTATGCGTCGAAGAATCGCGGGCGGACTTGGAAGCTTCTTTCGATCGTTAAGGCCGATCACAACTTGGAAGAAGCGCATGCGGTTGAATTGCCGGATGGCCGTTTGGTGATGATAGCCCGGCCTGAAGGCGAACTCTGGTGGTCCCACGACGGCGGACATACGTGGACGCCGCCAGCCAAATTCGGCATGAGAATGTACGCGCCGACCCTCTACGTGCTGCCCGACGGCACGCTGGTCTGCCTGCACGGCTCTTATGCGCCCGGATTTGGCGGACTGCGAGCCATCTTCAGCACCGATGGCGGCGAGACATGGATTGCGCCGGCCAAGGACCACGGTTTTCTTGTCGATGCCGACGCCTATGGTTATGGAGCGGGCGTGCTCTTGCCCGATGGAAGCCTCTACGTTATTTATCAAAGAACGGGCAGCCATCGCACCGCAGATGCCAAGACCAACAGCCTCTTGACGCTCCGGTTGCGGGTACGCAGCGACCACTCCGGCATCGATCTATTGCCGTCGGTCGCGGACATGGACCAACGTGGAAGCTTACGAACAGAAAAGCATTAACAGCAGCGGAAATTGCTTTCTTGCGGATTAGAGCAGCTTCGCCGGGAGCATCCGGCGGCAAGCCAGCAGCCCGGCGGAAACCACGGAAAAGAGGGCCAAAGTTGAGAACTGATCTGGCACACTTAGAGGAGATGGATCCAGTAGTGAATCCCCCGCACCAATCGACGCGCCATAAGACCCCGGCAACGGCTGGAGATCAGTCGAGTTTAATTGATCCAGCGGGATCTGGGTGGGCGATAAATAGTATCCGGCGTCAGATAAAGTTATCGGACTTGACTGTCCGTTTACAAAGTCCAATTGTGGAGACGCTTGGCCTTGATACGGCACTTCGAACCACGTTCCAACGGACGGCCCGCTTTGGGGCGTTATATCGACAAAGACGTCAAAAAAGCTGAGAACGGGTCCAGCACCCGAAGGGCTGACATTAATAGTGACACCGTCCTCCACGTTTCCGGGATCATCGGCCATGACGGGCGCTGCCTGTAAAAACGCAATCGTCGCAAGGGCGCAAGAGCAAAGAATACGCCTTCGCAATAAATTGGAAACGAGTCTGGTTGGGTTCATAAGGTAATATTTTGGTTGTTGGTTCTTATGGCGCCGAATGTCAGCGCTTACAACAATCTGTGAAAAGAGCAAACTTGGTGCCAAAGCCGTTCTCTCAAACTCCGAAAGCCATTTCTTAAGGCGCACACTGCTAGCCTAATACCTAATCATTATACATTTACAGTGGGGCGATCCTGCTTTCCTTCGGACATCCGAGTAGCGCGCCATCAAACACCCGACTGTAAAGAGAACTGACAAGTTGCAACGTTTTCCCCGGCTGGCGGACGTGTAAATTTTTTATATGGAAGCTGTTAGAGCGAAGGCCATGCGTCTGTTAAGAAATCCGGCACTTGTCAACAAACGTTCAGCCCAAAACGCCGCCGCTCCATTGCTTCAGCCCGAACAACCGCTGATGTTCCAAAATGGTGTAACGATCGGTCATGCCGGATAGGTAGTCGCAGATGGCGCGATGCCAGCCGGTTCGCCTAGCCCGCTTGCGCGAGGCCTGGCCGATTTCCTTGGGATGCTCCAAAAAGTAACAGAACAGCTCTTCCAGCATTTCCCCGGCGCGACGATTCGGCTCCATCACGGCGGGGTTGGAATAGAGATTCTGGAAAAGGTATTTGCGCAGTTCGGCATTCAGTGTTCGCCGATGGGCGCTGTATTTGATCAGGGGCCTCGCCTGTCGGCGCACATCGTCGGCCGTCTTGACGCCCGAAGCGAGAATGGCCGCTTCGCTGGTCTCGACCACGTCGCGCACCTGGAGGTCTATGATGCAGCGAATGATAAAGTAGCGGCGAATCTCATCAGGCAGTTCGCCGTGCTCCTGGCGCACCAGATGCGACGCCTCGGCAAAAAGGCGCACCTCCTGGATTAACTTTTTCTCGGATAACAGCCCCGCGTCCAACCCGTCATCCAAGTCGTGGCTGCCGTAAATCAACTCATCGGCCAGGTTCGCAATCTGCGCTTCGAGCGAAGGTGACTTGGCGGAAAATTCTTTGCGCTGTCCCGGTTGGTCGTAGGTGGTTTGATGTTTGAGCAGGCCTTCGCGCACTTCCCAGGACAGATTCAATCCGAGAAACCCGGGGTATTTTTGCTCGAGCTCCTCGACGATGCGCAGACTTTGCCGATTATGCTCGAACCCCCCCTGCCCACGCATCAGACGATTCAACACCACTTCCCCTTTGTGGCCGAACGGCGAATGGCCAAGATCGTGCGCTAAGGCGATGGTCTCCGCCAGGTCTTCGTTCAGGCAGAGGGCGCGCGCCAGATTGCGCGACATGGCCGCAACCTCGATGGTGTGGGTCAGGCGGGTGCGCAAATGATCGCCGGTGCCGTTGAGGAAAACCTGCGTCTTGTACTCGAGACGGCGGAAGGCCCGGGAATGAATGACCCGGTCGCGGTCGCGCTGAAACTGGGTGCGCCACAAAGGCGGCGCCTCGGGAGAAAGCCGGCCTCGGGTTTCAGAGCTGAATTGCGCGTACGACGCCAGCGTTTGGTGTTCTCGCTGTTCGAGGTCTCCGCGGGAAATTGGCATGGGCCGCTCAGTTCGAGAGCAATTCCTGCACGGAAATGCCTCGCAATTCAAACAACCGCCGAATGGCGTCCTCGATCAAATTATTCGGACAGGAAGCGCCCGCGGTAATACCGACAGTGATCTTGCCGGAGGGAAGCCAGTCGTGGGTTTCCACTTCCGTTTGCTGCTGCATGCTGTAGTGGCGGATCAAATGATCGGAAACCATCATCGCGGCATTTTTGATAAAGTAAGTCGGCAGCTTCGCCTCGCCCATCTCCGCCAAGTGCGAGGTGTTGGAAGAATTATAGCCGCCAATGACGAGAAGCAGCGCCATCGGTTCGAGCAGCAATTTCTCCAGGGCATCCTGCCGGTCCTGGGTCGCGCCGCAAATCGTGTCGAAGAAGCGAAAGTGGCGGTCCACTTCCCCCTCGCCAAAGCGGTCGCTCATGGCGTGCTTGATGCGGCGCTGCACGTCTTCCGTTTCACCGCGCAGCATGGTCGTCTGGTTGGCCACTCCGACGGTTTGCAAATGGACATCAGGGTCGAATCCCGGCGAGTAAGCGCCTTTGAATCTTTCCAAAAAGTCCTGCTTATTCCCGCCGTGACGAATGTAATCACAGACGTAATCCGTCTCCGCCAAAGTATAAACGACCAGATAATGGCCGGGCCCGGCGGTCGCCTGCGAAGTCGTGGCCTTGGTCTCTTCGTGTTTGGCTTTGCCGTGAATAATGCTGGTGACGCTTTCCTTGGAATATTGGCGCACCCGTTTCCAGACGCTCATCACGTCGCCGCAGGTCGTGTCCACCAATTCGCAACCCTTGGCGATCAGTTTCTTTTTCGTGTCCACTTCCGTGCCGAAGGCGGGAATGATGACCACGTCGCCGGTATTCAGCCGCCCCAACTCCTCTTCGCCCGGTTTGGGGGAAATGATCGTGATGCCCATGTTCCTGATCTGGTCATTGACCTCCGGGTTATGGATAATTTCACCCAGCAAATAAATGGGCTTGGGCGCCGGAAAAACCTTCCGCGCCGCATAAGCAAGGTCAATGGCCCGCTCGACCCCGTAGCAAAATCCGAACTTCTTGGCCAATTTAATGGTCAGCAGCCCATCCGCCGAAAGAACGCCGCCCTTCTCCAGAATGCGGTTAACCAGATCACTGCGATAATGCGCGATGACCTGGGCCTGCACCGCCTCCATCACATCAGGACGGCGGAGGTTGACCTTTTGAGGCGCCGGGGCGCTTGGAGCAGTGGGCATTTGAATTGACATACCTTTAAGACGTTACCACGCGTTTGGCCGCAGTCTAGTCGAAAGCCATAGGCATTTTGTGGATCGGGTCGAGGTGGCGGGATTGCGCCCGCCACCCTCGCACACCACCGTACGTGCGGTTTTCCAATACCTCCCGCACTCATCCCTTGTTTTCGATGGGCGCTTGGATAGTATTTTGGGCGGCACAATCCGAAAAGTGATGATTGAGACTGACCCAGGGACGGAGTTTTCATTTTCCCCGCGCCTTCGGGACTGGCTGTGGGGATTGTTGCTGGTCATCGCCACAGTGCTCGCTTACCAACCGGCATGGCATGGCCAACCGATCTGGGATGATGCCGCCCATCTGACCTATCCGGCACTAAGCTCTTGGAATGGACTCGCCCGCATCTGGACCGAACCCGGCGCGACCCAACAGTATTATCCGGTGGCTTATTCCGCCTTCTGGGTGGAACACAAACTTTGGGGTAGTTCGATGCTGGGTTATCATCTGGTCAATATCCTGCTCCATGTCACTGCGGCATTACTGTTGCTCAAAATACTGCGGATGTTGCGCGTCCCGGGCGCTGGATTGGCGGCGGCCATTTTTGCCTTGCATCCGATTCAAGTGGAATCGGTCGCATGGATCTCGGAACTCAAGAACACGCTTTCGGCGGTCGGTTATTTCGGGGCGGCGCTGGCTTACTTGCGCTTTGATCTAACCCGGAACAAAGCGGCGTATGCAAGCGCCCTGATGCTGTTCGCGCTGGGGTTGATGGCGAAAACGGTCATTGCCACTTTGCCCGCGGCGTTGCTGGTCGTTTTCTGGTGGCAGCGCGGAAAGTTGTCCTGGAAACGCGATGTGCTGCGGTTGCTTCCCTTTTTCGCCATGGGGGTCACGGCCGGACTATTTACCTCGTGGATGGAACGGCAGTCCGTCGGCGCTTTGGGCTCAGATTTCAATTTTTCCCTGATTGAGCGATTTCTTATCGCCGGCCGCGCCATCTGGTTTTACCTGGGCAAACTTTTTTGGCCGGCGGATTTAATCTTTTCCTATCCCCGCTGGAAGATTAGCCAAACGATCGGGTGGGAATATTTATTTCCGGCCGCAGTGGCGCTGCTGCTCGGAGCGTTGTGGAGTTTGAGGCGATGGCGGCGCGGGCCTTTGGCGGCGTCGCTTTTTTTTATCGGAACCCTTTTTCCCGCGCTGGGCTTTTTGAATGTGTTTCCCTTCAAGTATTCGTTCGTGGCGGATCATTTTCAGTATCTGGCTTGCTGCGGCCCCATCGTGGCGGCGGCCTTCGGAATTCACGCGCTCTTCAGCGGGATGAGACAACAGGCGCTCGTCTGGGAAAGGACGTTTTGCGGGTTGGTGCTGGCGGTCCTGGGTCTGTTGACGTGGCGGCAAAGCCGGATGTACACGGACATTGAAACGCTCTGGCGAACGACGATTGCCCGGAATCCCGATTGCTGGCTGGCTCTCGATGATCTTGGCGCTGTTCTTTATGAAAGGGGCGAGGTGGACCAGGCCATTGCTCTGTTCCGCAGCTCGCTGGCGATTCAACCGGACGATGCCGAAGCGCAGAACAATCTCGGCGCGGCTCTCGATAAAAAAGGCGAGCTGGATGAGGCCATGACCAGGTTCCAAAAGGCGCTGGCCATCCGGCCCAGCTTTGCCGAAGCCCATCGTAGTATTGGCAACGTTCTTCTCAAGCAAGGCCAGTTGGACCAAGCCATCCTTCAATTCCAGCAAGCGGCCGCCATCCGGCCCGATTCTGGCCAGCTTCACGTTACGCTGGCCAGCGCCCTTCTTCAAAAAGGTCGAGTGGACGACGCCATCACACAATTCCAAGAAGCGCTGGAACTTAATCCCGGCGATGATCAAGCTCATTACAACCTCGGCCTCGCCCTGCGGCAAAAAGGACGAGTGGACGACGCCATCCTTGAGTTCCAAAAGGCGGCGGACCTTCGGCCTGACTTTGTGGAAGCCCAAAACAATCTTGGCAACTCTCTTCTCCAGATCGGGCGCACAGACCAAGCGATTGCGCATTTGCGAAAAGCGCTGCAACTTCATCCTGACTACGCCCCGGCCCATTACAATCTGGGCAACGCTTTCCTTCAAAAAGGAGACGTGGACAACGCCATCATTCAATTCCAAAAATTGGCGGCTCTCCAGCCCGGCTCTGCCGAACCGAACAACAGTCTGGGCCGCGCCCTGCTTGGAAGGGGGCGCGTGGACGAAGCAATACTTGAGTTCCAAAAAGCATTGGCGCTGCGGCCAGGTTTTGTCGAAGCTCGCAACAATCTTGCCGGCCTCGCCTGGCGGCTGGCGACCTCGCCCAACCCCGCTTTGCGCAATGGGACGAAAGCCATTGAGTTGGCGCGACAAACAGACACGCTTGCCGGCGGGTCGAATCCGCTGATGGCCTCCATATTGGCGGCCGCCTACGCCGAAGCGGGGCAGTTTGATCAAGCCATTGCGGCCGCCCAGCGCGGATTGCAATTGGCCACGCGGCAAAACAACGCCGCATTGGTGACGGCGATCCAGAAGCAACTTAACAGCTACAAGGCAGGTTCACCGTTTCGTGACACGCAACCTCAGACGCAATAGCGTCTTGAAAGCGGCGCTGGCGCGCCGCGCTCCACGACGCTTCGCGCGCACTGCCGCCGCCGGAGAACCGGCAGGTTTTGACAGGGGTAGGAGCCGGGGATTGAACGCGACCCCTCCCTGCGCTTATTTCATTTTCAAGGCCAAAAGTGAAACAAGAGCATTCCTTGTGTCAGTGCAGCCAGTCTCGGCGAATGTCCTCCAAAACGACATCCAAATTCGGCGATTCAAAGCTGATGCCTGGCGCGGGCACACGATTGTCGCGCAAGCTCGGCTGGATGTGCTTATGGTGCGGAAAGGTGGTCGCCAAGGCCGGGATTTCGGGATGCTCCCAGGAATCATACTGAATCCCACCCCGACATTCGATGCATCCTTCCAACTGGGCGAGCGTTGCGCCAATGGGAACGAGCGCCAGCGTGGAGCTTGTGACAAACGAATGCCGCTCCGTCAACGCATAAACAAGGGCGCTATAGCTGGCGATGTCATCCAGCGGTGCGCTCATGCGCCCGCCGGATCGAGGGCCAAAGCGCCGAGGCCCGAGCGCCTCCGCAGCTCGCGCAGATGCTCATAAATGAGTTGGCGATAAGAAGTCTCACGTTCCTGTTTTGCCTCATAGAAGCCCGCCCAGCGGATGAAATCGCGCGTCTGCTCCAATTCCCCGGCCCGATAAAAATGGTAAAAGTCGTCGGACAGGAGGCCATACTGCTCCTCCAACGCCGCCATTTCCGTATCCAGCCCATGAATATCCCGAATGATGTCTTCGCGTTTCACGGCTTTAAAATACTTCATCGCTTGCCAGACAACAAGAGCGGAAAGGGCGTTCTTAAAAAACCCTGTGCGTGCGGCGGGAAAGGCGGTTGATTGGGGGTCGTGACCGGGCAATCAGTCGCGATGGGGCCGCGCTGCTCGTCCTGCCATAGCCTCGCGCAACGGCGGAACCCTGAGAGCGCAGAAGCAACTGACTTGGCCAGCAACGCCCGTTCGCAGCACGCGCCAGCAAAGGTTCGCACACGCTCCCGACGAGGCCAGCAACCCACCCCCTAAAAGCCGGTCTTTTCCTGGTGAGTTTTGGGGCAGTCGGTGAGCGTTCAGCGGCCCGTCGTTGGCCCGGTCGTTGGCCGTTGCGGCATTTCTTGCGGCGGCGGTCGTTGGCGCCTGCGGCATTGTTGTGGCAAACATCGTTGGCGCTTGCCGCACCATTTGCGGCAACGGTCGTGGATGGCTGCGGCGTTCGTGCGGCAAAACATCGTCGAAGCCTGCGGCGAGCGTCGTTGACCAACTGCTAACGAATGTTAGAGGTAAGGCGTCCCTTCCTTTTTCATGGGCATTCCGTTCAGCGCCTTTGCGCGGCTCGCTTCGAGCAATTTGACCGGTTTTTGCGCGAACAGCGTTTGATTCGTGCCACGATCTTTCCGTCGAGCAACCATTGCGCCCGGCTTCAAGCGGATTCGCCACCGGCCCAAGGCGGGGTAAGTGTCATGCCTGAATTCCGCTTTTAACCACACTGTATTTGAGTGGGAACAGTGATGCTGGTAATGTTCTGTCCCGTGGCTGGTCGAATCACACCAAGCCATCGAGAACGTTTATGGCATTTTGCTACCATTGCGGCGAAGAAATCGAATTCATTAACAATGGTTTCGGCCCGGTCCCAATC
>DASRLE010000627.1:0-7746 GCA_035648615.1 Saccharimonadales bacterium (SeqCode)
CGCTGTCCGGCTGGCGTTGCAAAACGGCGAAAATTTGCTGGCCGAAGCCCCGACGGGCTCGGGCAAAACCGCCGCCAGCCTCCATCCAGCGCTGGCCCACGGGCTTTCCACCGGGCGGCAAGTTGTTTTTTTGACGGCCAAAACATTGCAGCAAACGATGGCGGTCTCCGCCTTGCGCGCCATGAACCCGGACGGAGCCTTCCGCACCCTGCAAGTTCGATCCAAGGAAAAGATGTGCGCGAACGACCGCGTGATCTGTCACGAAGATTTTTGTCCGTACGCCAAAGATTACCCGCAAAAAATGGAGCGCTCGAAAATCATCGAACGTTTGCGCAAAGACCATTGGCATTTCGATCCGGACGCGGTTTTTGCCGAGGCGAAAGGCGAGAAGGTCTGCCCCTTCGAGACGCAACTGGAATTGGCCCATCGCGCCGATGCCATCGTGGCCGATTATAATTATGTCTTCGAGCCGGGGGTCGCTTTGCGCCATCTCGATCGCGAGGAGTTGGGGAACGCCATTTTACTGGTGGACGAGGCTCACAACTTGCCGGACCGCGCCCGCAAAATATTTTCGCCTGAGTTGCTGGAGGAAATGTTTCAGGCCGTCTCGGGCCGGTTGCTGTTGCAGCCGGGACAATTGTTCGAAGATCTTTCCCAAACCGTGGGGGGTATGATTGCTCTTTTGCAGGAAGCGGCACAGCCATTGCCCGAGGGCGACGCGATTGCGGAGGTCGATCAGCCCAAGGACGGATTGCGAACACTATGGAAAGAATGGGAACCGAAATTTGTCCGTTACCTCTCCTGGAAACGGGAAGTCAAACTGGCGCTGCCGGACGACCCAATTGTTGACCTGCATTTTGCCTGGCAACGGTTTGTGGCCATTTTGAATTTGTTCGGAATGGGTTTTACTTGCGTGGTGGAAAGACGAAATGCGGCGGTGCGATTAGCCATTGTTTGCCTGGATCCGGCGCGGGCGCTGGCCCCGGTTTTTCGCGCTGCGTCCTCGACCATTTTATTTTCCGCCACGCTTTCGCCTGTGGACGTGACCAGACGGATGCTGGGATTGGAAAAGGAACGCACCCAGTCCATTGTGCTGCCGCCGCCGTTTCCGCGCGAACATCGCAAAGTGATGATCCTGCCCCAGGTGCGGACGACCTTCGCGGCGCGCGACAAAAATTTTGGCGCGATTGCCCAACTGCTGGCGCAGATGTCCGGCGCGCAGACGGGCAATGGGCTGGTCTTGTTTCCGAGCTATAAATTTTTGGAAAACGTCGCGCAAAAATTGCCCGCGCTTCGCGCCCGCGTGCTGGTGCAGCGTCCGAATATCGGCGAAACGGAGCGCCGCCATATCCTGGAAGCGCTGGCCGCGCCGCCGCCCGGCGGTAATTTGCTGCTGGCCGTCCTGGGCGGGATGTACGCGGAGGGGGTGGATTATCCCGGCGAGCTTCTGACGGCGGTCTATATTGTTTCGCCGGCGCTGCCGCAAGTTTCGTTCGAGCGCGAATTATTGCGCCGTTATTTTGACGAGACGGAACAGGCCGGGTTCGAGTACGCCTATTTGCAACCGGGCATGACGCGCGTCATCCAGGCGGCGGGCCGGTTGATCCGCAGCGAAACGGATCGCGGGGTGATCGCGCTGCTCTGTCAACGATTTTTGCAGGAGCCGTACGCCAGCCATCTGCCGCGCGATTGGTATGACGACCGCCCGGCGGAGTTGATTACGCACCGCCCGGCCGAGGAGATTCGAAAGTTCTTTGCCGCCGCAGTTGTCCAAGAAACTCTTCCGCTACAATAAACCCGGCGCACTCCGGCGCGCCGCAATGGCAGGGATGCTCGCGGTAATCTTCCAAATCGTAGCCGTAATTGAAGGTGATTTCCTCGCCGGGCTGGATGTCGCGCAAGGCCAGGATCCAAATTTTTCCTTCCTCAAGGCTGGCCTCGCAATTGGGAGCGCAGCTATGATTGACAAGCCGGGCGGGATTCCAATCGAAATTGCCATCGAGATCAAATTCGTCGTCGAGGGAGAAGATGTACCAGTTCTGCTGCTGGCAGCGCCAGGCCGATTCTTCCTTGGTAATTTTCTCGCCCACGTATTCGAGAACGTGCGCGCCTTTGACAAACGCCGCGCAGGCGAAAAGGCCCTGGCCCTGGATAGGTGAGGGGCCAATGCGCAGAATGTCATTCATTGGAACGGGGATCGACAATCGCGCCTAGAAAAAGAATAAGGCCCGTTTTCTTTTCAAGCAGGGCTACCATAAAAGGCCGGTCCACGACCATGCGGAAGGGCGGCGGTTCACGATGCACCGCCATGGCTTCCATGCCAATCCCAGTCACGGCCGCCGCCTCGGTGCCTTGTTCGTTGACCTCGACAAAGGTTTTCTGCTTGACCCATCCGATATATAAACCTTTTGTCGAAATGCCACGAAAGTCAGCCTGTCGCGTAAAGGCCAGCGGCATGCCCAGGGTCTTCAGCGCGTCATTAAGATTGTAACTGTTCTTGAGTTTGAAGCGGGGCAGTTCGACCGTGCCTTTGCGAAGATGCATTGGACCCCCCCAACCATTCGGTATTGAAGTTCGCAGAAGGTCCTTTAAGTTTTTCCGAGGGAGAATAATACCCAAGCTGGCCTCTCCATCGGCATAAGGAAGACGCACTTCTTGAAAAACCTCATTTTCATAATACTCGAAATCTCCCGTCCGGCTCATTCTCGGCTGAGAAATCGTTTGACCGTTGTCGAGGGTGAAAGGTTTGTCATGCGTCTGCTTTGGACTAAAGGGAACAGCCCAATCGCCTTTGAAATAAATGGCGTTCATCACGATCAGCCGGAGCATTGATTCCAAAGGAGCCTGGACCATTTCGGTAATTTTACCGTGCGTTTGCTTGCTGACCCAGTCGTTAATGGCGTTGACCGTCTGCGGATCCTGAAAATTCACGGTGGCGAGTTCGGCCTGGTAAGCCTGCAGGGTGGCGGCCACAAAGGTGGGTTTGAGAGACGTGCTGGTCCACAAGCCATTGGCAATTTCCAATTTGATTTTTGGGCCGAGTTTTTCTTCGAGCAGAGCGTGGTTGGCCGCATTTAAATCGGCCGTGTTGTCCAGTTGCAACACCGCGCTTATCTGCCGCAACGTTTCGCCTTTCGCTCCATTGGCCACCATGGACAAAGCAAACCCGACTCCGGGCGGGCTGATAAAAATATTCTGGTTTGGATTGGAACGGCGGAGTTGGGCGAGCAACTTAAAGCCGAAAGCATTATAGGATGACGCCACCGGATTGGTTTGGGCGCCGGCCGAAAGGCCGAGCAGCAAGAAGAGTGAGAGTATAAGTTTCATCGCCTTATCAATTCACCATAATTCCCGCTTCACGGAAGTCTAGGTTGAAAACTTTCCCGCCTGCTGCCATCCTTGGCCGATGGATCATCTGGCCCGAGCCTCACAGGTATTTGATATCGAATTGGCGGCGTTGAAAGCGGTGCGTCAACAGTTGGACGGGTCGTTTGACGCGGCGGTCCAGATTATCGTCGAATCGCTGAGACAGCGCGGCAAGATTGTGGTCGTCGGCATCGGCAAGTCGGGCAATGTCGGCCAGAAAATTGCCGCCACCTTGACCAGCACCGGCTCGACCAGCGTTTTTTTGCACGGCGTCGATGCGCTGCACGGCGATCTGGGAATCGTCAGCGACGGCGATGTTATTTTGGGGCTTAGTTATTCGGGCGAGTCCGAGGAGTTGCTCAATTTGATTCCCGCGCTCAAGCGCTTTGCTGTCAAAATAATTTCCATCACCGGCGCGGTCAAATCTTCCCTCGCCCGCTATAGCGATGTGGTGCTGAACGTCAAAGTGCCCAAGGAAGCCTGTCCCTTCAATCTGGCGCCCACCGCCAGCACCACGGCGACGATGGTGATGGGCGATGCCCTGGCCATGACGGTTTTGCAGGCGCGCGGGTTCAAGGAGAAGGATTATGCCCGGCACCATCCCTCCGGCGCGATTGGCCGCGCTCTCCTCCTCAAAGTGCGCGACATCATGCGCACGGAGGGCCGCAATGCCGTGGCAGGCGAACACCTGACCGTCAAGGAAGCCTTGCTCGTCATGAGCAGCGCCAAATCGGGCAGTGTCAGCATCGTCAACCAGCGCGGGAAACTGACCGGCGTTTTCACCGATGGCGATCTGCGCCGACAATTGTCCGGCGACGGCGATGTGCTGGCCAAGACGATCTCGAGCGTCATGACGCGCAATCCGATTTGCATTCGCGACGATGCGCTGGCCGTCGAGGCGCTGAAAATCTTCAACCAGCGCAATATTGACGACTTGATCGTGGTCAATGCGCGGCGCGAGCCGGTGGGTTTGATTGACTTGCAGGATTTGCCGAAATTGAAACTAATGTAAAAAACTTTGTAATCTTCCAGTTGGAATTCTTCTTACAGAGGGGATGGACGGTGTTGTGCGCCGTGAGCAGGCCGCGCAACGTCGCAATTAAATTGGATTTTTATGAAGACCATTAAAGCCTGCGGTCGTTGTTTGTTTTTGGCGTGGGCCGTTCTGGCCGGCGCGAATTTGGATGCTCTCGCGGTTACTTTCGTCATCCTGGCCGCGTCGTCTGTCAATATCACGAATTCCGTGCTGGCCACCTCGAGCCACCAATATGGGCGCGCGGTCTTGCCGCAATAGTTTACAGCCATCGTTTACGGATGAGCCACATCTTGACCAGTTGAGTCAGCGCGACGTAACAGAGCAAAGTCGCCATGAGAATCGGCCAATACAGTCCGGGCAGGGCGACAAAGCCGAGCATCCGGGCGAGGGGTGAATAAGGCAGCCACACGCCAAAGGCCATGATGGCCACGGTCGTCAGAGTCAGGGGCATGCTGGCGCGGGATTGAATGAAGGGAATTTTTTTGGTGCGAATAACGTGGATGATCAAGGTCTGTGTGACGAGCGATTCGACAAACCAGCCGGTCTGAAACAAGGCGGCTCGATAGGTATGGTTGGGATCGCCGCCCGTCGCGACTTTCCCGATCAGATGCGGGATGGCGGACAAGCCCGGCGTGTTGCACTTAAAGACAAACCACATGACGGCAAAGGTGGTGTAATCGAAAATCGAACTGATCGGGCCGATAAAGAAAATAAAACGGGTGATCTCGCCAATATCCCACGGCAGCGGTTTGGCAATCTGATCGGCGCTGACATTGTCGGTCGGGATCGGCACCTGGGAAAAGTCGTAAAGAAGATTATTGGCCAGGATCTGAATCGGCAGCATCGGCAGGAAGGGAAAGAGCGCGCTGGCCCCGGTCATGCTGAACATATTGCCAAAGTTGGAACTGGCCCCCATCCGCACGTACTTCAAAATGTTGACGAAGACTTTGCGGCCCTCCAGGACCCCTTCCTCAAGCACCATCAAACTTTTTTCGAGCAGAATCATGTCGGCCGATTCCTTGGCGATGTCCACCGCGTTATCGACCGAGATGCCGACGTCCGCCGCGCGCAAGGCCGGGGCGTCGTTAATGCCGTCACCCATGAAGCCAACGACGTGCCCATTGCGGCGCAAGGCCTCGATGACCCGTTTTTTGTGGCCCGGAGAAAGCCGGGCGAAAACGTGCGTCGTTTCGACGGCTTTGGAAAGCTGGGCGTCGGTCAAGTGTTCCACGCCGCTGCCCAGCAGGATTTCGCCGGTCTTCAACCCCACTTCGTTGCAAACTTTGCGCGTGACCAAGTCGTTGTCGCCAGTCAATACTTTTACCACGATGCCGTGCTGTTGCAGGGCGGAAATGGCGGTGGCGGCCGATTCTTTGGGCGGATCGAGGAAAGCAATGTAGCCTTTGAGAATCAAGTCCGCTTCATCCGTTTTGGAATAGGCGGCGCGCTTGTCCATTATTTTGGAGGCCACGGCCAGGACGCGGAAGCCGTCGGCGCTCAGGTCATTGTATTCCTGGATGAGGTCGCCCATCAGGATCGGTTCCATGGGAAAAAATTCGCCGTCGCTCTCGAATTGACTGCACCGGCTGAAGATCGCTTCGGGCGCGCCCTTGGCCAGCAATTGAAACTCCTTCCCCGGCGTCTCGACAATGACCGACATGATTTTGCGCGAAAAATCGAAGGGGATTTCGTCCACCTTGCGATAATTTTCCGTTGAGATTTTGTGAATGATGTCCGGATGCTCGAGCACCGCGCGGTCCAAAACATTTTTCAGTCCCGTTTGGAAATGGCTGATCAGATACGCCGCTTGCAAGACGGCGTCGTTTTCGTTTTTGAAGACATCGCAATGGATTTCGAGGATGACGTGGTCGCGGGTCAGCGTTCCTGTCTTGTCCGTGCAAAGGACATCCATGGCCCCGAAGTTCTGGATGGAATTGAGGCGCTTGACGATGACTTTTTTCCGCGCCATGGCCATCGCTCCTTTGGAGAGGCAGACGGAAACAATCATGGGCAGCATCTCCGGGGTCAACCCGACCGCGACGGCCAGGGCGAAGAGAAAGGCGTCCATCCAAACATGTTTGGTCAGGCCGTTGATGAGAAAGACGGCTGGGACCATGATCATCATGAAGCGAATCATCAGCCAGGTGAACCTTTTGATTCCTTTGTCAAAACTAGTTTCTACCGCCTGGCTGGTGATGCTGTTGGCGATATTGCCCAAATAGGTTTGCGGGCCGGTTTCGATCACCACGGCCTGGGCCGTGCCGCTTTCGACACTGGTGCCCAGGAAGCAGAGGCTGGAATATTCCAACGGCGAAAGATTCTGCCGGGTGTCGGACGCTTCGAATTTTTCCACCGGCAATGATTCCCCCGTCAAAGTGGCTTGGATGATGAAGAGGTCCTTGCAGGAAAGGACGCGCACGTCCCCTGGTATCATGTCCCCTGCAGAAAGCTTGACGATGTCGCCGGGTACCAAATGTTGCAACGGAACTTCCCGGGTTTTGCCCTCGCGCATGACCGTGGCCGTGACATTGATCATGGCCTTGAGTTTGGCGGCGGCGGCATCGGCCTTGGATTCCTGCACGAACCGCAAGGCCAGCCCGAGAACAACCATCGCGACGATAATACAGCCTCCGGCGATATTGGAGGCCGTGGTTTGCGGATCGGGGTCCTTGGCCGTGGCGAAGGTAATAATGGCCAGGACCGACAACAAAATCACCAGCGGATTGCGCACCGCATGCGCCAGCCGCACCGCCCAGTCATTGCGTTTCTCCCGCGAAACTTCATTCGGGCCATATTTCTCCAAACGCTCAGCGGCAACGGCTTCCGTCAACCCCTCCGCTGAAGTTTCCAGCAATCGGATCGCTTCGGCCGGTTCCTGGCAGGCGGTCTCAGCCAAACGCGAAGGAAGCCGGACATTGGCGGCCTTGCGTTTAGGGGTGGCGCCCGCGTTTTGAATCTCAGCCATGCTTGGATTTTCAGTTTACAGGTTACATTTTGCGATGTCCAGTTACGGCGCCCGGCAAACGTAAATCCTTCAGAGCAGAGCGCAAAGCAATTTCTGGAGAATGATGAAGGTTGTCGTGATGGAGGATCCCTCTGCCGTCTCTTGCGTTCGAATGAGCGGCGGCGTGACACGTTTGCGAGCGACCAGAGACCAAATCCGTAAAATACGGGGAAGGCTTCCATATTTTTGCCCCATGTTTTTGCCTTATAGTTGCCCCAAAGTTATTCATCGTTTGCAAGGAGAGCCGCAGGGACTCCTCTCCGCAGCCAACGGTGAATAACTTTGCGCCGCCAAAAAGATTTACAGTGAACAACGTGATTTTCACCCGCAGTATCCAGGT
>DASRLE010000628.1:0-2782 GCA_035648615.1 Saccharimonadales bacterium (SeqCode)
AACCCATCATGTTCAAATACAATTTGTTACAGATGTTCTTTTCAGGTGAAAAATCGAATGTCACCTGGACTTGTAACCCATTCCGTACTCTTCTTTCGTGAAAGTGAAAGGGCAAAAAGTATCGGAACTGGTTGCTGAACAACCAGTTTTCCATAAAGTCGCAGAGAACCTGTATCGGCTCGAATCATCGGGCGGTTACTATGCCTTACTCAAACGCGGAGGCAAGCAGTTTCGTCGGTCATTAAAAACAAAAGACCGGAAGCTCGCCGACGGCCGCCTCAATGATCTTCGCGCAAAATCGGCTGTTCGCAAATTTCGCCAGAGGCCAGGTTGAGGTTTACCCAAGCCGCGCAACTTTGGCTGGAAACCAACAAGCACGCCCTGAGCAGCAGCACTGTCAAACACAAGGAAAGGTGCGTCAAAGGGCTGCTCCCCTATTTCGAGAACATGCCCGTTCGCAATATTATGCCGCAGGATTGCGACCGCTGGGTCAAGGAGCGCGGCGCGGCGCTGGCCTCGGAAACCTTCGTTCACGAATTGGATGTTTTGAAAGCGGTCTTCGATTTTGCCCTGGGAAAGGGATTGATTCTTTCCAATCCAGCGCAGCACATCAAACGTCGGAGAGTCATTTCCAAAACAATCATTGTCCCAACCTTCGACCCATTTCAGGAATTCGTTCGCACAATCGGGCAATCGGATGGGAGAAAAGACAACCAGGAAAAGGCCAAAGACGGTGCGGATTTGGTTGAATTTCCGGCCTATTCGGGCGCGCGTATTGGAGAAGTGACCGGCGGGGCGGATGCCAATGAGAAGCGGCCCTTGCTTTGGGCGGACCTTCAAACTGAGCGCGGCACGATCTTTCTCTCCGGAACCAAGACGGAAGCCGCCCCGCGCACCATTCCCATTTCGGAGAAACTGCGGGAGCTTTTGGTGCGTCTCAAACAGGAGAAGAATCCTCAGCCAAGCGACCGGATCATTCCGACGAGAAGCGCCCGCAAATGCTTGCAGACCGCCTGCAAAAAATTGGGATTCCCGCAATTCACCCATCACGACTTCCGGCATTTTTTTGCGACCACCTGTATTGAATCCGGCGTGGATATTCCGACCGTGAGCCGTTGGCTCGGTCACAAGGATGGCGGTGCCTTGGCGATGAAACGCTACGGCCATCTCCGGCAAGAGCCCGGCTTCGCGATGATTAAACGGGTGAGCTTTGACAAGCCTGCAAATATCGTTTCGCTCCCAAAATCGGCGGATGCCGAAACCGCCGACAAGCATCCTGCTCTCGCTGAGGACAGACGCGCCATCGCCAATGCCAAAGCGAAATATGGGTATCCGTGTCGCCTAATCGTTCTTCGTATTGACTGTCCTGCCTTTGATTCTCTTTAGCTCTCTTTGCGCGGACACCAACGGACACCAAAACGGACACCAAAAGTGTAAAAAAGGGTATAGGCCGGTAAATGGAATTATCCTTGATTACCGAGGGAAAACGGGTATATTTGAATTGTAAACGCGGTGAAAAATGCCCAAATCCGGCAACTGGCTCCATTCTTAACCGATTGTGCGGCAATAATTTAGGAGTCGGGAGTCGTCAACTGGTCGGGTAAGGGAGTGGCGTTGCCGCCACTCCCTCCCCTCAGAACCGGACGTGAGACTTTCGCCTCCTCCGGCTCAAGCCGCACCAAAGGCCCGCGTGAGCGGAGCCGGTTTCACAACCGTTTTGATCCTGGCTTTTCGGCGCGTGAGGCCGGACTTCTGGTGGAACGCACTTCCATGAAGTAGGGCTGCCACGGCGGGTCAAACGGATTGGCGTTCCGCCGGATTTTGGTTTCGCCCGCATACACTGAGTCGCAACCAAATGGGTTTGTTGTCCGGGGTTCGCTTGTCCGTTTCGGTCGCAAACGTCCAAGCTCGATGGCCCAGGGCTGGGAAGCATTGCTTCTTGACCCAGGCGCGTGATTTCTGGGGGTGTCTGCGTCTGGCCCACTGCCGGAGTGCCCGCCCGATTTCATGGTCCACCCGGTCGAACGTCTCCTTGGCCGCGCCGTGTTGATGGTCGTTGGCCCCGCCACGAATGACGGGGTTCCACAGACCAATTAACACGGTTTGGCTGACGGATTTGTTCGCATCCAGGATGCCACGGACTTTCTCCATCAACGCGTGCGTGTTCTTCTTCGACGGTTTGACCAAGGGCTTGCCGTCGTATTTGCGGAGGTTTTGTCCGAGGAAGTCGAACCCCTCAATCGATAGGGGTGAGGCGTGTCTTGTCGGCGGAGAGCCCCCGCCCTCGTTCCTGCAAGAACTGCTCCACCAAGGGGCGAACTTCACTTTCCAGCAACTCTTGGGAGTCGCCGGTGATGATGAAGTCGTCCGCATATCGAACGAGATTGACCTTGGGCCGCCAGATTTTGCCGTCCTTCCATTTCCCCTTGGGGAATTGTTTTGACAGCAGTTTTTCCAGTCCGTCCAAGGTTAGGTTCGCCAGCGTGGGCGAGATGAGGCCGCCTTGCGGCGTGCCCGCCTCCGTCGGGAACAGGGTTCGGTTTTCGATGTAACCGGCCTTCAACCATTTTTGGAGCACCCCCTTGTCCGGGAGGACATGCTGGAGCATCCATTGATGGCTGATGTGGTCGAAGCCACCTTTGATGTCGCCTTCCCGCACCCATTGCGGCGAACAGCCCCGGCACAGTGTGTTGACGTTCACACTGCACCCAGTCGATCTGTTCCCAGTGCGCCGCCTGGCCAGAGGACGCCCACATGGATGAGTCGCCTTCCCACAACGCTC
>DASRLE010000629.1:0-11578 GCA_035648615.1 Saccharimonadales bacterium (SeqCode)
AAATCCTTCTCCTGTTGGAGCCAGTTTCTTTGCATGGCTTTTGGCCAGCTCACCTTTCGGGAAAGTCTCCGCGATGTGGAAACCTGTTTGCGCTCGCGCCACGGGCAACTCTATCACCTGGGCATTCATGGCGAGGTTTCCCGCAGCGTCCTGGCCGACGCCAACCGCGAGCGTGACTGGCGCATCTACCATGATCTGGCTCAACTGCTCATCCGCCGCGCCCGCTCCCTTTACGCCAGCGATCCGATTGGAGCGCAACTCAGCGAGACGGTTTATGCGCTTGATTCCACCACCATTGACCTGTGCCTGAACTTGTTTGCCTGGGCGCGCTTCCGCCGGGCCAAGGCGGCGATCAAGCTGCATACGTTGTTGGATTTGCGCGGTTCCATCCCCACTTTTATCTCGATTTCACAGGGCAAACAGGCCGATGTCCGCGTCCTGGACGATCTGGTGCTGGAGGCGGGAGCCTTCTATGTGATGGATCGCGGCTATGTCGATTTCCAACGGCTCTACTGCTTTGTCCTGGCCGCCGCCTTCTTTGCGACGCGCTCCAAAACCAATCTCCAATTCAACCGCTTGGAATCGCGCCCGGTGGATTCTTCCACCGGAGTGCGCAGCGACCAAATCATCTGGCTGCGCAATCCTTCCAGCATCCAACATTACCCGGACAAGCTGCGGCGCATCCATTACGTGGACGCGCAGACAGGCCAGAGCCTGGTCTTCTTGACTAACAACTTCGCCCTCCTCGCCCTGACCATAGCCTTGCTCTACAAGGGCCGTTGGAAGGTGGAGTTGTTCTTTAAATGGATCAAGCAGCACCTGCGCATCAAACACTTCTACGGCACCAGTGACAACGCCGTGAAAACCCAGATTTGGATTTCCATCTGTGTTTACGTGTTGGTGGCGATTGTGAAAAAGCAACTTGAATCCGAGCGGAGCCTCTACAGCATTTTGCAGATCTTGAGCGTGAACGCCTTTGAGCAAGAGCCTCTCCATCAAGTGCTTAGAGATTCACCCCCGCCGACGCCGGAAGACACTTATTGCAACCAGTTGATGTTCAGATACTAATATCCTGACAGTAGTGAATTTCTCACCGTCACCGCGATGGCCGGCGATGTTAGCGCTAAAAAAGATTGATCCCGAAGCTGCAAAACCATTGATTGAAAAATGGAACGCCGATCTCATGAACCGGGCATCTTCCAACGCGCTTAAACGGACTCCTTCGCCGAGTCGGCCTGCGCCGCCGTTGCGCTGAGTCTCGCTCCACGACCCCACGGAGCCTGCCTGAAAATTCTTCGGGCTGTTTGACACCCTTGCGCCTCTGGCCTACCCTGCGTTTCGTGTCGTTGCGCGGCAAAAAATTGGGCGTTCTTCTTTCGACTTTTCCTGATCAGCCTGGCTTCCGGCACGGGCTTGCCCTCGCGGAATCTGCCTTGGAGGAGGGCGTCGAGGTTTACCTTTACTGCATTGATGACGCTGTTCGCGGAATCAGCGAGCCGCAGTTGCAGGCGCTCGCGGCGCGCGGCCTCAAGCTCTACGCCTGCGCTTACGGAGCGCAACGCCGGGATCTGCCGATGGATGAGCGGGCCGCCTTTGCCGGGTTGGGCGCGCTGAGTGATTTGATCGCCGCCACGGACCGTTTTGTCAGTTTCAATTAATCCGATGAATCCTCGCGTGCTTTTCGTGGTGACAAGCGACCCTCGCCGCAGCGGACGGCCAGCCGAAGCGGTGCGAATCGCCGCCGGCGTGGGCGTTTGGCAAAAGGTCGAGATCGCGATTTATCTGCGGGACGAAGCCGTCCGTGCTCTGGGCGAATCTTCCGAGCGGCTGATCGACGAGGATTATTACACGCGCTATTGGCCGGTTCTGGCGGCCGCCAGCCAGCCCGTTTACGTGCAACAAAATGCTCCGGCCTTGCGCGACCTCGGCCCAGCGCTCTTGCCCTTTGCCGAAATTTCCGACGCGCAACTGGCCGAATTGGCGGCGCGTCAAGACTACGTTCTCCGTTTTTAAAATGCGTTCTATTCTTCACATCCTCACCCGGCCCGATGATTTGCTGGCGCGCCAAATCATTTCGTGTCAAGAAGACAAAAGTGAAAACAAAATCGTCGTCGCGGATTTGACCCAGCCATCTCCCGATTACCGCGGCTTGCTCGAAAAGATTTTCGCCGCCGATTCTGTCCAAACCTGGTAGGCCGCCCATTTGACATTTCTTCCAGTTGTTGGACTTTGTTGCCAAGGGAAACGGAATTATGGAGCAAATGGATTGTGGGTCGCCGGACAATTTGCTGCGGCTACCCTTCGACCGAAAAATTGCCGATGCAGGCCCACGGGTGCTTTTTCCTCCTCCTAATCTTGCTCTTAATCTTAATCCTAATCTTCCCAATCTTTTGGAAAAGGATTAAGATTAAGAGGGGCCAAATTGGCGCAGAGCAGAATGCGAGGGTAACAGATTCAAGGAAGGTTTCGATGCCAGGATTCGGGGTGGCGTTGAAGATGCATCACCGAAATAATCAGCAGGTCGTCACCCTCCATAATATAAATAATTCCGTAGGGAAAGCGGTGAGTCCGGCAACGTCGGACGCCGTCGTCCAACACGAACCATGCTGTCGGGTGGATGAGCATTCGTCAGATGGCGCCACGAACTTCCTGGAGAAAATCAAATCCCAGTCCTGGAACTCGGTCTTCGTAATATTTCGCAGCGCTCCGCAATTCCTGAACTGCAGGCCGCAAAAACCGAAACTTCATTTCTTCAATTCATCTTCAATGGTTCGCAATGCTTCTTCGCCGTCCACGGTGGCGAGTTGGCCCGCGCGAAAGGCCGCGAGGCGGTCTTGCGATTCGAGCAGCCACGCCCGGTCAATGGAAATCTGCTCGGCGGGGTCGAGGCTGCGCCAGAGCGTGTCAATAATCTGCGCCCTTTCCGATGGGGGTAGCTTCAAAGCTTCATTTGCGAGGATTTGCCTATCCATGCCTATAATTTAAACCTGCCGTTTGGGCAACGCAAGCCTCATTGGATTTGCGTTCGATTCGATCGTCAAGGTGGCAAGGAACTGGCGAACACCGCCGACACTATGCCCCCGCCACCATAATGCGCAATTTTGGCATGGCCGATTGAAAAATAGCGCGCACCGTGCGCGTCTCTTCTTGACAGGCCCACTCTGAGAACCTTCGAAAAATAGCGCGCACCGTGAGCGGCAGAGATTTGGGATTTTGTGGTGTCTGGAATATTTACCCTGAGAGAGGATTCGCCGTTGCCTTCCTGGTTTGTTTTGCCAAAAGAATTGCGTCGAGATCAAGTCGCTGTCACTATAACAGAATACGAGTCCACTACAAGTAATGTTTGGAAAGTTCGGGTTACCGTCCGTCGCAAACATCATTGGATATTTGGAGTTATTCAAGAGCATTGGGGAACAGTAGATTGGCATCCAGATTCATCTCGAGAACGCACTCCGGCAGCAGAGTATCCAAACTGGGTCGTTATCAAAATCGGTGGAACGAAAGAGGTATATGAACAATCCGAAGCTAATAACCTGTTAAAAATTGTAAAGAAGCCATTGTATTAAAAGAGCGGAATTTAACCGCAAAGAGCACAATGAGCGCATAGACGAAAAAAGTCAAATAGTGATTGAGTCCAAAGTATTTTTCTTTGCGTTCTTTGCGTTCTTTGCGGATAAATTCCTCGTCTTTTTGACGCTTCGGCGTTTTTCGAAAACCAAAGGACGGGCAAAAAGGCAAAAAAATGGGGGCAAAAAAATCAGGTCCTTATATTTTTGCCTTTGCAATCAATAAGGAAACGTCCTTGGTTGCCTACACAACGGGATGCGTTTCGTAAGAAGCCAGGGCCGCGGGTTCGCCGCATTCGAGGCAGCGGTTGATATTGTAGATCGTGCCGCAGTGGGGACAAACGCCGCCGGCGCCGAACATGTCGAAGGCGGTGCGGCATCTCCCGCAAATCCAGAAATTTCCCACGGGCGGAGGATTTTTACACTTGGGGCAGGCCAAGCCGGCGCGTTTGGGCGCGGCGGCAATGACATCCATGGCGCGCGCTTGCTTTAAGCCGCTCCAGCAATTCATCAGCACGAAAGCGGCCATGATGCCCAGCCAGACGGTGAGCCATCCCATGAGAAGTCCGATGGCGCCCAGCGCGACCACCGCCACCACCCCGATGATGCTGGCCGCCATCAAACTGCGGCTGCGGCCTATCATAAACCAGAGGAGGGATCGAAGAATCTGTCCGCCATCCATTGGATAGATGGGCAGCATGTTGAAGATGAGCAAAAAAAGATTGATAAACCAAATGCTGTAGATGAACTGGTAGAGGTTTGGGTTGGCGTCCTCCCAGCCTTGGGACCTGGCCAGAAACCAAATCACGCTCAGGATCGGCACCAGCCCGACGTTGACCAACGGGCCGGCCGCGATGCTCCACAAGGTTGCGCCGGGGCGCGGCGGCGGATCGACATAGGCCACGCCTCCGAGCGGCCAGAGCACAATTTGATCGGCCTTCCCGCCCACGCTGCGGCACGCCAGGGAATGTCCGAACTCATGCAGCAGCACAATGACAAAGAGGGCCACGTATTCCAGGACGACCCAACTCAACGACGAGTAGCTGTGGGGAAGATTGCGGCGATACTGGATTTGAAAAATAGCGACGACAAACCAGGACCAATGCAAAAATACATTGATTCCGGCAAAGTGAAAAAGATGAATGGACCCTTTGCGGTTCGGCACAACTTCCTCAAGCGTGAACCCTCGATAGGCGGGATTCAATCTTTATCACTCTGCGGACGCACCCACATCGGTTCCTCGAGATCGCGCAGATTGGCAAAGTTGCGCAGCTTTTCCATCAGCATCGGCGAAATCTGCGTCCCGGCGGGAACGATGAGCACGCCGTCCCGCGTGAGAACGGCGGCGGTGAGGATGCAGCCCACCCGCAAGTCCTTGATCCCCACCTGCAGAGTCGTCGGTTCCGCTGGAGCGGTGCGCTCCAGATAGATGTCAAAGACCGACGCGACCGCTTCCAGCACCACGGGATCATACCGGCCGCGGCATTGCGCCATGACTTCGAGCGCTTTGGCTTTGGAAATTTTGGTCGATTCGTGCGCGATCAAATCCTGCAGGACCCGCAGAATGCGCGCGCCAATGGGAATGTTCTCGCCCGCAACATCGTCAACAGGAAATCCTGTGCCGTCGAAGTTTTTGTTTTGATAGAGAACCACGGCGGCGGCGGACTCCAGGCGCGGAATGTGGCAGAGGAGGTCATGGCCGATCTGGGGAATGCGCCTTACCATGTCTAATTCCGGCCCACTGAGCAAGACGCCGGAGCGGGATCGCGCCAGCACGGCCTGCGGGATGGTGACGTAGCCGATCTGCGAGAGCATGGCGGCCAGCTCCAGGTCCCACGTTTGTTTCAATTGCAAATGATTGGCCATGGCCAGCATGTATTCGATCAGGCGCTGGGACTTGCCGAAAGAAGGGGCGTCGTGCGTGGCCAGAATGTCGCTGAGCATCCGGGCGCTGCCGTTGAGGGTTTTCTCGAGGACCTCGCGCTCGGCTGTGATCAATTGATACTGGCGGAGGCCGGCGTGCAGACTCGGGATCAGTTCTTCCTGGGGACAGGGCTTGGTCAGAAAACGGAAGATGTGGCCCTGGTTGACGGCGTCGCGCGCCGTTTTTTGGTCGGCGTTTCCTGTCAACATGATTCTAACCGTCTCGGGTGCCGCCGTCTCCATTTCCATGAGGAACTCGACGCCGCTCATCTCCGGCATTTGCATGTCCGCCACGACGACCGCATAGGGGGCGCGGCCGTGCAGCAGGGCCAGCGCCGCCGCTCCGCCCACGGCTGTGTCAATCCTAAATTCTTTGCGGAGGATGCGCTGCAGGGCGGCCAGCAGATTCGGGTCGTCATCGACAAATAAAATTTCTTTATTCATGACGGTTTGCGGGTTCCTGGAGGGCCAGCCGCCACGCCTCTACCCGAGACGAAAGACCGAGAAGTTCAAGGGCCCTGGCATCCATAGGCGGCTTGGGCGCGCCAGGAGGGCAGTTGGAGCGCTCGCGCTCCAGGACGTTGGCGGCGTGAACGCTGATCAGCGGGCTGAACACCGGCTGCGTAGCGCGGGAGGGACAGTGATGAAGCGTCACGGCCTCCACCACCGGCACGGGCAAGCCCCATAAGCCGATCAGATACCCGCCAATATTGGCGTGGTTCGCTCCGAAGACCTTTTGTTCGGCCAAGGTAAATTCCAAGCCGCCTTGCGCCAGGCGCGTTGCCTCCGTGTAAGCTTCGGGCAGATTGACGGCCAGGACAATTTTCCCGATGTCGTGAAGAAGCCCTGCGGTGAAAGACTCTTCGGCGCCTTTGGCGTCCTGGCCTTCGAGTTGGGCGATGCGCCGGGCCGAGCGGGCGACCCGCAGGCTATGAAGCCACAACGCCTCGAGATCGAGCGGGCCGGTTTCAGCTTCGGCAAACTCGGAGAAAGCGTGAAGACACAGCACCAACGACTTGATCGTGTCCAGCCCCAGATATTCGACGGCTTCTTCCGCGCTGGACAATTGCCGGCGCAACCCGAAGAAAGCCGAGTTGGCCAGTTTGAGGACTTGGGCCGTCATGCCCATGTCCTGACCGACGACGCCGCCGATTTCGTGCAGAGAGGTGTCGGGCCGGCTGACTTTTTCCACCACTTGCATGTAAAGGGCAGGGAGGCTCGGCAGATGGTTCATCCGGCAGACTAACTTCGTCAGATCCGTATTATGGAGTGAATCTTCCAGGCTGGAGGCGCGGTCGATGGTGGCTTTAAGGGACTCGGGATCGCAGGGTTTGGCCAGGTATTGGTGGGTGGACCCGACGCATTTGAGAATGAGATCCTTGTCGGCGTAACCAGAGAGGATCAAACGCACGGTGCGCGGGTGGCGTCTCATGACCTCGGTCAGCAGCTCCGCCCCGTTCATCTTGGGCATGAGCATGTCCGAGACGATGACATCGAAAGGTTTTTGGTCGAACAGGCGAAGGGCTGCCTCGGCGCTGTCAACGAATTCCATTTCCCACGCTCCGCGCATCGAGCGGAGCATGCGTTGGAGGCCTTGCAGGATCATCGCCTCGTCATCGACAAACAAGATGCGCTTTTTCAATTCTTGGGCGTAGTGTGGCCGTTTTTGTTTTCGTGCTGAGGAAGGCGAATGAGGAAGGTCGTGCCGTGGCCCGTTTCCGATTCAAAAGAAATCTCGCCCTGGTGTTTATCCACGACAATCGAGCGCGCGATGGCCAATCCCTGTCCGGTGCCTCGCCCCATTTCCTTGGTGGTGAAAAACGGATCAAAAATTCTCCCGCGCACCGCTTCCGGGATGCCTGTGCCGGTGTCGCTGATGCGGATTTCCACATTGTCCCCATCGCGCCGCGTGCTGACCCCAATGACGCCTTCGGCTACGCCGCTGCCTTTCTCCGCGATGGCATGGGCCGCGTTGACAACGATGTTGAGAATGGCCTGGTTGAATTCCCCGGGCAGGCAGAAGACCAGCGGCAAGGACGGGTCAAAGTCCGTCTCCAAGGCGGCGACGTATCTCCATTCGTTCCGGCAGACCGTCAGCGTGCTCTCGATGGCGCGATTGATGTCAAGAGGAACTTTATTCTCCGTGCCGGGATGCGAAAAATCTTTCATGGCCTGGACGATTTTGGCCACGCGCTGCACGCCGGCCAGCGTCTGCGCGATGGAGAGCGGGATGTCTTTCTCCAATTCGCCCAGGTTGAGGGTTTCAATCCTTTGGTCGATTTTCGCGGTCAAATTCTTGGCGAAGGATTGGCCGCGCGCGGCTTCCAGCAACAAAGTGAACTGCCCCATCAAACCGATCACGTCGTTGAAGGCATCCTGCATGAAGCGGAGATTGTCCCCGATGAATTGGGTGGGGGTGTTGATCTCGTGGGCGATGCCCGCGGCCAACTGGCCGATGGACTCCATCTTTTGGGCATGGCGTAATTGAATCTCCATCAAATGCCGCTCGTGCTCGACCCTTTTGCGCGAGGTCAAATCATGCGCGATCCAGGAGAGGAATTCGACTTTGCCATCGGCGGATTTATGCGCCACCACAACTTGCAAAACGGGAACTTCCACTTTGGAAGAAGGGAGCAGGGTTGATTCCCCCGTCCAAACCCCCCGCTCGACCGCCGTCGGAATGATCTCCCCTAAAATGCGTTCCAAGGCTGCGGGCGGATGGATGTCGCCCAGGCGCAGGCGTGAAACGTCCTCCTTTTCGCCAAGGTGGAGAATCTCGCGACCAGCCTGGTTGAGATAAAGGATGTGCCGGGTGTCAATGTCCACCATGGCCACCAGGTCGGGGGTGGCTTCGACAATGGCTTGGAGGCGCTTTTGGGTTTGCTCCGCTTGGGTCCGCAACATCGCGCCCCGGCGCAGACGGGCCTCGATCGCCGTCAGCAGGGTGTGCATGGGGAACGGTTTGAGCAGAAAGTCATCTGCGCCTTGTTCCATTCCGCGGCGCACCGCCTTGGGGTCGTCCGATCCCGTCATAAAGATGAAGGGAATGGCGGACGTCATGGAATTTCCCTTGAGCGTATCGAGCACCGCGTGGCCCGTTCCGTCCGGCATCTCGACATCACAAATGATCAGGTCAGGCCCGTGGGTTTTGGCCGAGAGGATGCCCTCCTGGCAGGTGGCCGCTTCCAGCGCGGCGAACCCCTTGGCTTCCAGAGCGAGGCGCAGAAGCCGGCGAAACGACGATTCGTCGTCGATCAAGAGGATCGTTTCCATCTATTCCTCTTATCGGCAGATGCGCATGGATTATTGAGCGGAACGCGGATGCACGAGGATTAGAACAGAAGGAAACGAAGTTAACGAAGAATGAAATTTCCCTCGCGACAATGTAATTTGATTTCGGAAGTATAAAGATAACGCACTGGCTGCTGCGACCCTAACCGCCCGCACCATTGAGGAACTTCAACGCCGCGTAGGCTTGACCGGATGGCCGCACGATGCAAGGATTTTTAGGAATGAAATCCATCAATGGATGTTTCAGCTACTGGCGTGGAAATCTATCCGCCGCGAAGGAGCGCCATAAAATGACCATCCTTGTTGTGTTCGTTCTGTGGCAGGGGCTTTATTTTGCATCAAACTACTGGAATATTGATTTTGTTAGGATCGCAGCCCATTCGAGGTGGTTTGATGCAATGGAGATTTGCTCTATTATCGGCTTCTCGATATGGGGATTATTTTGGCTTCCATACGTAAGACATGAAGTGCAGGTGGACGAAATAAAGAAACTAAATGGACAACTTGCTGAAAAAGAAAAACAAAAACATGTAAAGGACAAACTTGGAGAACTTTTAGCACGCATTGAGTCGTTCATTCTTGACCTCCATTTAGGGTTGGGGGAATTCACTGGCGCAGTTTCCGACAAGGCATATTCCGACTTTGGGCAATTCTGCAACGAAGTTTCTGTTTTTATGCAAGCTGAATTAGATAATGCGACTGCGCAGTATTTCTTGAGCACCGTCGGCATGGAGTGGACTACGGCAGATGAAAAATTCACAGATGAATGGAAAAAACGGCAGGGGCTTGAAGACATCATGGTGCATCGCGCAAAACGACTGCAAGCAATTATTGAGAAAGTAATGTAAAACGGACTGGCGCAAGGGGGGGGCGTTTTGAAGACCAATCCGACTATAAACATGGCCCGAAATTATAGTCGATAATGGGTTGACAATCCAGTGCGTAAGATTTAAAGTAGAAGCATGAGAGAGATACAAGACAAAGCGAACTTGGAAAAGTCGGAAGTGGTTGAACAAATTCCACTGGCGTGCGCGGACGAGCGTTTGGCGGTGGAGTTTTTGGAGGAAAAGATATGGCAAGGCACGCCAGTTTGCCCGCACTGCAATTCGGAAAGCGTCATTAAATTTATGGACGCCAAGACAGGCCAGCGGAACAAGCGGTTTTTGTGGAAGTGCCACGCTTGCAAAAAGCAATTCACGATTCGGGTTGGAACGGTCATGGAGGAATCGCGGATACCATTGCGCCACTGGGTTTTTGCGATGTGGCGTTCAGCCACCTCCAAGAAAGGCGCGGCGGCATTGGAAATCAAACGGCAGTGCCAGATTAGTTATCCGTCCGCTTTGTTTATGATGCACCGAATACGGCTGGCCATGACTGACGGGCCGGAGTCCGGTTTGAAGCTTGACGGTATTGTTGAGTGCGATGAAACCTACGTAGGGGGTAAACCTCGGCCAGGAACTGGCTATCACAAGCGCGGGCGGGGAACGGATAAGCAGCCGGTTTTCGGCATGGTGGAACGGGGCGGAAACATTCATCGCCGGGTTGTGGCCGACGTAAGCGGCAAAACTTTGAAGTCGGCAATCCGCGAATGCGTGAATCCAAGCGCAACGATAATGAGTGACGAATGGCCGTCCTATCGTGGTATTGGAAAAGACTTTGCGGGCGGACACCGGTTCGTGAACCACGGGTTAAAGCAATATGTTCGCGGAAATGTTTCAACCAACACGGCGGAAAGTTCGTTTGCCATCCTGAAGCGTGGCATTGTTGGCATTTACCATTCGGTGAGCAAGAAGCACCTGCACCGTTATGTCAACGAGTTTGACTTCCGGTGGAACGCCCGCAAAATGAACGACGGCGACCGCACAGTGGCACTCATGCAAGGCGCACTCGGCAAGCGGTTGGACTACAAAACATTGACGCGATGAACAGTCGATTAAAACAGGCCGTCTGCATGGTCTTGAATGGTGCCAACAATAACCTTAGACCATTTGCCCGTCTTGCCGAATGCGTTGGAGCATTCGAGTTCCTGCGGTTTCTGGTGCTTTATCAATCGGCTTATTATGACATCCGTAGTTGCCCCAGTGTAGAATGCGGCGAGCAGGTTGGTGGCTGGCAAAATAACAGCGAGCCCGCCGCCGAGGCATGAATACGCCAGCGAGAGTATAATATACACAAATGAAAAAGCTGAATATTTCAATCGCCATCTTCCTTTGTAAAGTCGGCAAATTTCTGGTGCTAATGCGCCGAGCATTCCTACAAGGAATATATGACTACTGGCCGGGATGCTATTTTGCGCCACCTGATTATCAAAGCATACTGTATGAAAAGCACAAGTGCCCAAAATGCGGCAACGAATTTTAAAACGGATGAATAAAATACACATGTTGGCATTCATGTTTTGCCTTGTCTTTGGTTGCTCGCAAAAGAATCAGCCACCAGCATCGCCACGTAAGATTTTTGGCGCGTTTGGATGGAAACTTGGGTTGATTGCGCCAGCAGAATGTAAACTTGACACAAACCTTTCATTCATTTTAGAAACAACAAATTATCCACCATTCGAATATGTTGGCTTTAGCACTCTTGACGACGGGCGAATTTATTTAATTTGGGCTGGGAATACCAGCCTTGATATTGAAGAAAAAGAGGTGCTGCTATCCGCACTGAAGGATAAATATGGCGATATAACACCTGCACATTCTGGAGAAAACGGAACGTATGCAATCGAAGACGGATACGCAACTATTACGATTAATTACAACCAACGAGATAACTATTCGAACTATGCGTATATTCTCTAT
>DASRLE010000630.1:0-8645 GCA_035648615.1 Saccharimonadales bacterium (SeqCode)
GAACAACAATCCTTCCACGGGAAAAACGTTCGCCGCCGCCCAAATCGCCGCCGCTTTGGGCCGCTCCCGTCAATCTGTTCGCCGCTCCTTATTTCACGTCGAGTCAGTGGCCACTACGGCCGGCGGCAACGAGGCCCGCGCCTGGTCATTCGAGGCCATGCCCGCCCCGCTCCGCGCTGATCTGCTGGCCATCGCCCGCAATCAAGGCCATCGCGACGTTATTTCCCTCCTTTCAGGTTCAGAGCCGGACGCGCCGGACACCTTGGATATTTCAGACGTAAGCCGGGACACGCTTGCCGCCGCCGCAAAACTCCGCGCAGTCTTGGAGCCTTTCTTGCGCGTCAAAGACACCGATCCACGCACCCAGGCGGACTTCGAGGCCGATGGCATTGCCGCCTACCAAAGAGTTTTCCGCCATCCCGTTTCCGGGCGCTGGTTCCGCGAACTTTACAACCGGACCGTGCAACGGGATAACAATCGCCACGACTGGCTAAACCTCGCCCTCTACCTGCCCGATAACATCAGCGCCCGGCCACGGCCCAAACAAACCGTTCGCGCGGTCAACTCTTTGCCCGAGGAACTGGCCGACACAATCAAGACCTTGGAGAATGCCGCCGCGCCGACTGGCGATGACCGTAAATTTCTGTTTGACGCCGCATTTCGCCAGCTTGGGCAACGCCCGGAACACAAATCCTCCATCGTCCGCAACCTCTTTCGCGCCGTCCCCGGCCTGGCCAAGACTGAAGCGGCCTTGAAACGCTCATTCAACCGCAAATACGCCGCCTGGCAGCAAGCGGGCGCGGACGCCGACGCCCTGGAAGACCGCCGCCGCCTGGCTTCTGGCAATTTCCGCAAACCAGACTTTTCCGCCGACCAAAACAAAATCCGCGATCTGGCCATCCTGCACAACGGCAACACCGCCCTGGCTTACCGCAAACTCCGCCAAGCGGGCGACCTCTCGGAAGGTTTTGTCAACTATTACCATTTCGACGCCCGGAAAAACAAAAGCTATTTGCCCGCCAACGTCCGCAACGCCATCGCGCCGGACGTAGCCATGTGCGGCCCCATCCACCAAGGGCCATGGAAAGCCAAAATGGCCGGCCCTTACATTCCCCGCGATTGGTCCGCCGTTCATCCCGGAGACTGGTATAGCGGCGATGACGTCACCTGGAACAATTATTTTTATTTCCACGATGAGGCGGGACTGCTTCACATTGAGCGCGGCGAATGCCTGGTCCTCCACGATCTGCGCACCGGCTACATTCTTGGCTATGTCCTGATCGCCGGCAAATATAATTCCCGCCATATCCGCCGCTTGATTCTGCAAGCCCACGACACCCACGGCTTGCCCCATGATGGCTTCTATTTCGAGCGCGGGGTCTGGAAGGCCCGAATTATTCGCGACCTGGACGCGCGCGAAAATTTTCACTGGCGCGAGACGGCTAACGGCCTGGACAAGTTCAATCTCAAAGTCCGCCACGCGACCACGCCGCGCGCCAAGACCATTGAAGGATTGATTCGCATCCTGCAAGAGCGCCAGCGCAACGAACCCGGTTTTGTTGGCTTCAATGAGAGAACCCATGAAATGGAGCGAATGCAGGATTTCCTCGCCCGCGCCCGGCGCGGCCGAGCGGACCCGTCCGAGCAATTGCTTTCCATGGAACAATGGTCCAAGCGCCTTGACGAAATTTTCTCCGCCTACAACCGCGATCCCCAGAATGGAAAAATGCTCCAAGGCCAGACTCCCGAGGAAATGTGGCAAGCTGGTTTGCAGACCCGGCCGCTTCGCCAATTGCCCGAGGAAGCCCGCTATATTTTGGCCACTCATTGCCGGCCCGCCACCGTCCATCAGCAAGGCATTATCTTGAGCATCGGCGGGGACAAAAAACTTTTCTGCGGTCCTCAGACCGGCCCGCTCATCGGCCAAAAGGTCTTGACCTATTACAATCTCGATTGCCCCGACCTGCTCACCGTCTCCGATCTCAACCGCCATAACTATTTCACCATGAAAGCCGTTGCCCTTCCCGCCTTGGCCGCCACGAAAGAACAATTCGCGCAAGTCCACGCCCAAATTTCCGGCCATCGCCAAGCGGCCAAAACCATTTACGGCAACATCCGGCACAACACCCGCGCCACAATTGTCCGCGATACATCCGCCACCGAAGAGACCAAGGAACTGGGCCGCTTCCACAACGCCGAAACTGAAAAATATCAAATTGAACAAACCGCAACCAACCGCACCCTGCGCAAAATTCAAACCGCCGCCGCCGCCGCTGGCATCGCCGTCCCAGCCCATATCCGCCACCCGGATATTTTCCTCCAAGGCGTCGAGGGAGAAATCGCCATCCGCCGCGAAATGGAGCGCGAAGCCAGTTCCGCCGGCGAAGACGCGAACGGCAAAAAGGAATATATTTTGACAGAACCGCCCGCCGCCGCCCAGCCTACGCCCAAGCTGTATTTCAGCCTTTGGGCGCAAATCGAAAAGCAAAAACCCGGCGCAACCCAAGCCCTGCGCCACGCGCTAACCCAAAAGACCCTCGGCGGCCATCCCAAGGTCCACCAGATGACGCCCGAGCAACTCGGCAAAATGATTCGAGTCTTTTCCGCCATCCTCCGCGACTTAACCCACGCCACCTCATGAGCGATTTTCAAAAATCCATCATTCCGCCCGAAACCATCGCGGCCAGACTCGCCGCCGCCGCCAACCTGTCCAATCCCGGCCTGGCCAAACTGCTTGTCAACACGCCGCGCCTGCGCGAGTTGCTCTGGTGGTTGCAATGGCTCTCCATGCAGCCGGGGGGCCTTGCCAAAGCCGCTCGCGACCTGGTTGAACAATTCCCTTCGATGTTTGGCCCGTCCATCCTCGACAATGACAACCTGAGCATTGAAGACCGCCTGGCTGTTTGGAACAAGATTCCTGGCTGCTCTAATAACCTGATTTCTTCAGAAGAATGGAAGCGGCCCCATTCTCACCCCAAGGATGAAAATTCGTGGAATTACCTCCTGAATATGGCCGGGCCTTACCGTCTGAGCGAGATTGAATCACGGCTTGTGCGCCCGTTCCTTCTGGAAGTTACGCCAGAGCAATTCCGCGCCCCGTTCATCGACGCCGCCAAAGAGCAGTTGCCTCAACGGCTGCGCGACCTGTGCGAAGTCCCCGGCAAGTGGATTGCCGACGCGCCCTGGTATTGCGAAGACCTTATCGCCGTCCTCTTTGAAGCCATGGACCTGCACGCCGGTCGCGCCGCCAGCCAGCTTGCCAAGACCGAAGTCGTGGACGTCATATTTGATTGCCTCGATTTCGCCCGGTCTGAAAAAGTCCTGGTGCAAATCGAAGGCGATTCCCGTTTCGGAAAAACTGAATCAATCAAAGCCTTTGCCTATGGTCACCCAGGCGACACCCGCTTGGTCTCGACGCCCGCCAGCAATAGCGCACGCGACATGTATAAAGCCATTGCCGAGCCGCTTGGGATGCAATTCTCCTTTGAAACACCCACCGCCAAGCTCAAAGACCGCGTTGAATATATTATGCGCTACAGCGGCCTGATGCTGATTTTTGACGAAGGACAGTTCTTATTGCCGCAATGCTTTTCCGCCGGCACGCTGCCAACCCGGCTCAACTGGGTTCGCACCCAAATAATTGACAGAAAACTTCCCGTCGCCCTCATTACCACGCCTCAAGCCCTGAGCGCCGCCCTCGATAAGTTCCACCGGAAAACTTCCTATAACTTCGAGCAATTTACCGGGCGCATTGCCCATACCGCCACGCTGCCCGACAAACTCTGCCGGGAAGACTTGCTCGCCATCGCGCGGTTCTACGCCCCAGGCCTGAGCGACCGCTCCCTAAACCTGATTGTCAGTAAAGCGCAGCAAACCAACTCGTATATCAAATCTGTCGAAAACATCATTATCCGCGCCCGCTGGCTGGCCAGCCGCGACCACCGCGACGCCATCACCGACGAAGATTTGGAAGCGTCCGCTTCAACCGGAAACCCCCGGACGGACGACATTACGGCCGCCGCGCCGGCGCAAAGCAAAAATCCCATCGCCGTCAAACGCGGCCGTAAAACCGCCGCGCCGGAAATGTCCACAAATGTGGACCGCGCCACAACCCCCGCGCCCGCTCTGGAAATGCCCGCCCGCACAATCACTCCAACCCTCCAACCCATTTAAATTATTATGTCCGCCTCATCCGCCGATTTCGAAATTCGCTTAAAGTCCGTCGCCGACATTTCCGGACTTCATGCCATGTCCGCCGGACTGCAAGGCGAGATTGAAGCGACCAAGGCCCTCGGCAAAGACACGTCCGATCTGGAAGCCAAGCTCTCGCGCGTCCGAGACGAAATGATCCAGATGTACTGGCCGGCGCCAGGGGCGCGGCCGCGTCCGAAGGCGCGGGCGCAGCCGCCGAAAAAGGCGGGGAAGGTTTTAAAGTTCTCGGGCACGGAGCGCACGGAGCGCACGCCGCCTTGCACGCGCTGAATGAAGCCTTTCCCGGCATGGCACAATTTTCGCGCTTTCTCACCAGCGGGTTTACCGCCGCCATCGGCGTTGCCCTGATCGCGTTTGAATATCTGAACAAACAGCTCGATCAATTCAATACGACCCTCGATGACTTGGACACCGGCCCCGGCGCGAAAGGGGAATGGGCCGGAAAAATCGCCGAGAACACGCGCAACGCCGCTGTCGAGACTGCCGTCTTCAACGAACGCTTGCGCGAGGCCGCCGAGGCCCAGGATACGCTTTCCAAAAGCACGGACGATTTAATTGCCGCCCAAAAAAGACAGGCGGCCAATGGAAAGGAAGTGTCCGACGCGCAAAAAGCCCTAGAACTCGCCCGCTTGGAACTGATGGAAAAGCTCGGGCAACTGACCCCTGAGCAAGCCGTCCGCATTCGATTGGAAATTGATGACGCGGCTTTCAAACGTCAATTGGAAGCCGAAAAGGCGGCCACCCCTTATCCGCTCGGCGGTGTTCTGACGCGGAATCGCGAGAGCATTGGGCTATTTGAAGTCACTGATTGGAAAGCCGCCGTGGTAACGCTCCGCGCCGAATTGGAAGCCTCCAAAATTTTGCATTTGTCACAAATAGGCTGGTATGATGACAGCGAGCAAATTTGCCGCGCCTGTTATCCCAAAGGTTCGCAGGAAGACTTTCGCCCCATAGTCAACCGGTTCCAAAAATGGGCCAAAGAACTAAAGCCGCCTGGCACAGTATGAGCATCGCTCTTTCAACACCATTTAAACGCGATTTCCGGCCCCTTGCAAGGCCGTTGCAACACCCAATTTCCAGTCCTGTAATCACCGCATTTTTTCGCGTTCGGTTTACGCCAGACGCCTCGTTCTTTTTAGCGGGATAGGACTGGCAAATCATCCAAAAATTTGAAAGCCGCGCAAAAGCGGCCGCTTGTATTTAGACTCAAGTTTGGGAAGTAAGAAGCGAACTATCGAGACAAATTGGCAGTCGCTTTACAGAAAAGCGGCGCTGGCGCGCTCGTGCTCCGAAACCGGGCGGACTTTCGGACGCGCGCCGTACGCGCAAAGCGTCATGGACTGCGGAGCGTCACTTCCGCTTTGGCTTACAAACAGGAACCCTCGCCATTGGTCTGACTACAGTTTCTTGCCAACCAAATTCCGTTGCTTTTCAGCAAAAAATAGCTACAGTGTGACGATTAAACGGGCCTTGACAAACTGCGTATCTCCCGAGCCGGCCAGCCGGGGGTTTACTTTAATAGAATTATTGGTGGTCATTGCCATTATCGCTATCCTTGCCGCGCTTTTGCTGCCCGCCTTGGCCAAGGCGAAGGAAGAAGGAATGGCGGCCAATTGCCTGAGTGGCACCCATCAGATCGGCTTGGCCGTCCTCATGTATGCGGACGACAACAGACAGGTTTTTCCAGATCCCGGCCCTCCGACGGCCCCCGTCTGGTGGGAAGCGGGGCCTTTCCGCAATCGTTTGGGCCAGGAATGCGGTGGGGAATGGCTTATGCCGGATCAAAAGACGCCCAATACCCCGGCGCCGATGCTGGAGCCGTACATCAAAAATCCGCTCACTTGGGTTTGCGCCAAGCGCAAACGCGGCCTGACGTTCACGACTGTGCCCGGAACCTTCGATCCGACTCTGACGGGATTTCTTTCCTACGGATTCAATGAGATCGGCTGCTTTTGCCTGGCTAACCCGGCGGGAGGCGCCAGCGGAGGAATGCAAATCCCGACCCCTCAATTCAAAGCCAGCCTGGCGGCGCGGCCCGCCGAATTGCTCTGCGTGACGGAAGTCAGCGGCTCCCATAACCCCGCCGATTGCGATGGCAATGGCGGAGCGCCCACCGATCCGAGCGATCCCGCCAGTGGCGATGCCGCCTGGCTCGATGGTTTCTGGGCGTCGGCTTCTGGCGGAACACTTCCGGTCAACTCACCGAATGGGCGGCTGCAGACGGCCTACGCAAAACATAACAATCGAATGAACGTTCTTTATGTGGACGGCCATTCGGTCCCCACTTTAGTCAGCCGGCTTACATGGGGTGTTTTCTGGGGAGTTTATGGCCCAACCCCGGCGTTGCCGAATCGCGAGAATTGGTACGGATCCATCAGCAACCCCGGCTATGACTCGCAGGTATGGTTCAACCAGCCGGAGTAGTGCGGCTCACAGTACCTTTATTGCTTATCTCCCACGCTTTCGGTAGTATCGGCGGTTGTGATTCTACCACGCATCAAAAAGACCCGCTCTGTGATCATGCTGGGCGTTCTTTGCGCCTTTTTTGGCGCCCTTTCCCCAGTTTCAGCCCAGACGCTAACCTTCAGCAACACCACTCTTTCCGCAGGCAGCGGACCGCTGACAGTTTTGCCGGTGGACCTCAACGCCAATGGGCATCTGGACCTGGTTTGCGCAAATTTCGGTTTTCGTTATGGCGTTGCCGGTGAAGGCGGCGGAACGGGCTCGACTCTTACCGTGTACACTAATAACGGCCACGGCATCCTTTCTTCCAACGCCACGCTTCATGTCGGCCTTGAGCCTGGCAGTATTACCGCCGCCGATGTCAACGGCGATGGACATGTGGACCTGATCTCCGCGAATTTCGGCGGCAACACCGTGACCGTCCTGACCAACAATGGCCACGGCATCTTTTCCTCCAACGCCACTTTCAATGTCGGCCGTGGACCTGGAAGTTTGGTCGCCGGCGACGTCAACGGCGATGGACATATCGACTTGATCACCGCAAATTCCTCTGATTCCACCGTGACCGTATTGACGAACAATGGCCACGGCGTGTTCACACTCAGCACCAATATCGCGCTCGCATCCGGACTGGGGAGCGTGCTCACGGCGGACGTTAATGGCGATGGGAAGATGGACTTGGTTTGCGGCTACAACGACGGCCGTGTGCTGACTATTTTCACGAATAACGGCCACGGCATTCTCACTCTGAGCACGAACGTCCCCGTTGGAGCCGGACCCGCCTCAATCGTGGCGGCGGATGTCAACGGCGACGGGAAGGTCGATCTGATCAGCGCCAACTCCGGCGACTTCTCTTTGACCATCCTGACCAATAATGGAAAAGGGGTATTCAGCCTCAAAGCATCGCTGCCGGTGTTTGCCCCCTCGACCCTCGTGGCGGCGGATATCAATGGCGATGGCAAAATTGATTTGATTTTCGGCAATAGCGACAACGGCTATGTCGGCACAGTCACCGTCCTGACCAACGATGGCCACGGTAATTTCAGCACCAACGCCGTTGTTCCCGAAGGGATTTCAGGAGTCGTAAATTACCCCGACTGCATTGCGGTGGCGGACTTCAACGGAGACGGCGAACCCGATATCATTGCCGCCAATTACGGCACGGCCAGCCTGACGCAACTGACGCAAACAACCCCCGCGACGACGACGACCGGAGTTGGAACGGCGCCCATCGTTACGTTGACCAGTCCAAGCAATGGCGCGGCGTTCTTCACCACCGGGGATTTCCAGATCAAGGCAACGGTGAAGTCCTCCAAAGCGATCAGCAAAGTAAGTTTTTATGTCGATGGCGCGCTGTTGGGAACGGCGACGGCGGCTCCGTATAGTTTACAGGTCGCGGCGGGAACGGTCTCGCCGGGCGGTCATAACTTGCAAGCGATTGCCGTCACCCGCACCGGCGTGAGCGGTTCTTCGGCCACAGTTCATATCACCGTAAATGCGCCGGGAACGGCCTTGATCGATTTCGATGCGTTGAACACCTCTGCGGGGGCCGTCAGCGGCGTGGTCCTGCGCCACTATCTGGCAGGATATGGCATCACCCTGGCCGGTGTCACCGGCGGAACGGCCATGGAGGCGGAAAACGCCAATAGTTTGACTGGGAACATTCAAGTGGAACCTTCGTCGCCGCCCAATTTCTTTACCCAGGCAGGACTGGATAAACCGATCGCCTTTACGCTGCGCTTTGCCGCGCCGTTGCAGGCTTTCGGCTTTACACGAGCCGGATTATCCGCGCAATCAGGCGGGGTGTCGCATCCGGGTTGGACCGCGACGATCTATGATACCAATGGCACGGCCCTGGGTTCGCAGACTGAGGATTTGATTCAAAGTTCGAGTTCAGTGCCGGCGCGGTCGTTCGTTTTGACAGGCAACGGCATTGCCTCGGTCCGGTTTGATTCCGACAGCCAGAAGAT
>DASRLE010000631.1:0-4744 GCA_035648615.1 Saccharimonadales bacterium (SeqCode)
GGAACGAAGAATTGGGAAATCCGCCGTGTGCCAATGATTCCCGAAATGAGAAAACTTTTGGAGCGTCTAAAGGCAGAGCGCAGCGAGCAGGAATTTTTGAACAATCCGGTTTTAAGGGTTCGCAAGTTCAACCGCTCGCTAAAAAATGCCTGCATGAAATTGGGATTGCATCATCTAACCCACCACGACTTGCGCCACTTGTTTGCGACCCGCTGCATTGAGTCCGGCGTGGACATTCCGACGGTTGCAAAATGGTTGGGGCATAAAGACGGTGGGGTGCTGGCGATGCAAACCTACGGCCATTTGCGGGACAAGCACTCCGCGAACATGGCCGAGAAAGTTATTTTTGGAGAAGTCGCAACCCCGAATGTTGTGACTCCGCCTAAACCAAACCAGCCAGTCATCACGGCCTCGGCGAACTTAAACAAAACGGCGGCTCAAGCAAAAGCGTCATATTCTTATCCTTGGTGGGCGTCCAGCGATCCAGTCGAAGTTTTTTGGGGACAGGCCAACGAACCGGTGCAAATCGTCCCGTTGCCAAAATTTCTCCAGAGCGCAAAAAAGGCGATGGGACGTGAAGTGTTTGAACAGGAACTGGCCGAACCGCAGGCGTTGGTGGACGAACTGACAGAACGGGCTGGAGCTTCAACCATTGAAAAACTGAAGGTTAAAATGTTATCAGGACACGAGTTCGACGGACGGGTTTAGGAGGCGCGTTCTGGCCGAGCAATGAAACGAGAAAAATCGGCGCAAAAATTGCGCGGCTTTTTTCGCCCGTTCCCATCATTCAGAAACTTGCTGAAAACAAGTGCCATGAAGCATTATTCTCCCATGAATACAAATGTTTCATCTGATAAACAATCCTTGGCACCTTCTACCGCTGCGATGGCGCTTGTTCCCCTCGGAATCCTCATCAATCTCGGCATCGGCACGATTGTCCATCTGCTGAAGCTGCCCCTCTTCATTGACTCCGTTGGCACAATTCTCATCACTATTTTAATTGGCATCCGTTGGGGAGCCGTTACCGGAGTCCTCTCATTCTTGATTGGCGGTGTAATCGTGAATCCCGTATTGCCTATTTTTCTGCCACTCAAGCCGTGATTGCTTTGGTTGCCGGACTTTTTGCAATGCGCGGATGGTTCCGTTCGATTCCACGAACAATAATCACCGGAGTTTGCATCGGCGTCGCCGCTGGAATAGTGAGCGCTCCTGTGATCATAAAGCTTTTCGGCGGCATAACCGGTTCCGGTTCTGGATTTATCACCTCGTTCCTCCTTGCGTCTGGTAAAAAAATTGTTGAATCCGTGATTCTTACTGGCATTTCATGTGAGCCGGTGGATAAAACCATTCAATGCCTGCTGGCATTTTGGCTCATCCGCACCCTGCCAAAGCGCTTCCGCAAACAGTTGGAACCGCTCGGTTATCTTAAACGGAATAGCCCTCCCACCCAATGATGTCGTTAACCACAATTAGACCAAGTTCCCGCACTCGTGCATTGGCGGCTGGAATTGCTCTTGTCGGCGTGGTGGCCACGGCCCAGCCGCTTGCCCTTGCGCTTCTCGTGGCGGCGTGCATCGGCATTTTGATCATTCAGGGTAAAATCAGTTTTTACATCCGTTTTCTTTTCAGGCTTTGGCTGCCTTTAGCGGCTGGACTATGTGTTGTGTGGGGGTTGATTGTGCGTGGAAGTCCACAAGCTGGCTATGGTAGCGGCATTGCACATGGTCTTGAATTTGCAGGAATTGTTTCTTTGCGTCTTGCTGCTTTGGCCGCTCTTTTTCAAGCGGCTGTTCTTTCACTGGAAGGTCTGCGGTTGGCGGCTTTTGTGCGTGAGCTTGGTTTGTCACCGAACGCCACAGCCACGCTGGTTTCAGTTTTTAACCTTTGGCCGGAATTTTCCAGACGCACGGATCAAGTTGTCGCCGCTCGTTGTGCGCGCGGCTTGATGACAGACCGCCGCTTATGGACACGGGTTCGTCAGTTCCCTTGGGCATTCCGAACCCTCTTTGTCGGGTCGCTTGGCAGCAGTCTTGATCGCGCTCATCGGTGGGAAGCCGAGCGTCTTCCGCAAAGACTGGCCGAAACGGTAAAAAATCAAGGCGATTCCAAAACGGCTCTTTGGGCATGGTCGAGAGGGTAAAGGGCCGACCGAAAGACCGTGCGGCGCAGCAATCCGCGCGCTGGTCACGGCGGCACAAAAGACTTTGCTTCCCAACAAGTCTCAAATTTTACCGTTTGATCAAAATAGCTTCCTGCTCCAACTCACCATTCCACTCGTCAATCAATTGAGCAATGTGTTTAATGACCGGATGGGTATGCCCGCCTCGACAATGAATTGCTCCATGACTTTGTAATAAACACCGACTGCATTCCCAGTTCTGACGCGGCCACGGCGATAGACGAAGAGCGATGTTCTTTTTAGCCTTGTAGATTTTCTAACGTGTGAAAGCATCGCAATTCGATATGAAAGCATCACAAAATCACTTTGGCTTGCCGCAAGCATTTGATGTTGGCGGCGGGAAAACAGGCTCGTTTTATTCACTGCCAGCTCTGGAAAAGGTCGGCGTCGGCTCAATTTCCCAATTGCCGGTCTCAATTCGACTCGTGCTCGAATCCGTGCTGCGCAATTGCGACGGCAAAAAAGTCACGGAACAAAACGTCCGCGCACTGGCCAATTGGAGACCGAACGCGGAACGCACGGAGGAAATTCCATTTATCGTGGCGCGCATTGTTTTGCAAGATTTTACAGGCGTGCCGTTGCTCGTGGATTTGGCAGCGATGCGCTCCGCCGTCGCGCGCATGGGAAAAAATCCGAAAATCATCGAACCGCTTGTGCCGGTGGATTTGGTGGTGGACCACTCGGTGCAAGTGGACGTGAACGGCACGCCGGACGCATTCCAGCGCAATCTCGAAATCGAATTCCAGCGTAACCGCGAGCGTTACAAATTTTTGAAATGGGGGATGCAGGCGTTCGACACGTTCAAGGTTGTGCCCCCTGGCATCGGCATCGTGCATCAGGTAAACTTGGAATACCTCGCCAAAGGAGTTTTGGAAGCCGGTGGAATTTATTATCCCGACACGCTGGTGGGCACAGATTCGCACACAACCATGATCAACGGTCTCGGCATTGTCGGCTGGGGCGTTGGTGGCATCGAAGCCGAAGCTGGGATGCTCGGCCAGCCGGTTTATTTCCTCACTCCCGACGTCGTCGGGGTTCATCTCGCGGGCGCATTGCGTGAAGGTGTCACGGCGACCGACCTTGCGCTCACGATCACACAGATGCTGCGCCAGGAGAAGGTGGTCGGCAAGTTCGTTGAGTTTTTCGGCCCCGGTGTGGCGGCTCTGCCGGTGGTTGACCGGGCGACGATTGGCAACATGGCCCCGGAATATGGCGCTACGATGGGCTTCTTCCCGATAGACGAGGAATGTGTGAATTACCTGCGTGTTACCGGTCGCAGCGAGGAACACTGCAAACTCTACGAAAATTATTACAAGGCGCAGGGACTTTGGGGCATTCCAAAGAAAGGCGACATTGCGTATTCGCAGGAACTGGAACTCGACCTCGGCACGGTGGTACCGAGCGTGGCCGGCCCCAAACGTCCCCAGGACAGAATCGAACTGCCGGAATTGAAGGAACGTTTTATTGCCATGCTCAACCAGCCGGTTGCGGAAAATGGGTTTGGCAAATCCCCTGCGGAATTGGGCAAAAGCTTCCCCATCGCCGCCAATGGCAGGCCAACAAGCGGCGGCGGCAGTCAGGAACCGGTTTTACCGAATGAGTCGCACTTGCGAAATACCAATCCGCTTACCGAGCAGGAAATGGCCAACAACCATCCGACCGGTAGTTCCACGTCCATGCCGGCAGCTAAAACACGAGGCGAACTCAAACACGGCAGCGTGCTCATTGCGGCCATCACGAGTTGCACGAACACCTCAAATCCAAGTGTCATGCTCTCTGCCGGTCTGCTGGCCAAGAAAGCTGTTGAACGCGGTCTCAGCGTGAATTCCATCGTGAAAACTTCACTCGCACCCGGGTCGCGTGTGGTAAGCGATTATCTGGATAAAACCGGATTGCAACCGTATCTCGACAAACTAGGCTTCAACCTCGTCGGTTACGGCTGCACCACCTGCATTGGCAATTCCGGCCCGCTGCAACCGGCAATTGAGGAAACGGTCATTAAGAATGATCTCATCACCGCCTCGGTATTGTCCGGCAACCGCAACTTTGAGGCGCGCATTCACCAGAGCATCAAGGCGAATTTTCTCATGTCGCCGCCGTTGGTCGTCGCGTTCGCGCTTGCCGGTCGCATGGATATTGACATGAGCCACGAGCCGATTGGCAAAGATAAGAATGGCGCGGACGTTTTCTTGAAAGACCTATGGCCGACGATGCAAGAAATCCGTGACCTCATGCAAACCGCGCTCCAGCCGGAAGTCTTCCGCAAGCTCTACAAGGACTTCGCTGCGCAGAATCCGAAGTGGAATGAAATCCCATCCACCGCCGGCAATGTTTATGAATGGGACCGCCAGTCCACCTACATCCAGGAGCCGCCGTTTTTCGAGGGGTTTTCGATGCAGCCCGACGGAATCCACGAAATCAAGGGTGCGCGTGCGCTGGCAATTTTTGGAGACAGCGTGACGACCGATCACATTTCACCCGCCGGCGCTATCAAGAAAGTTTCGCCTACCGGAAAATATCTCATGGAGAACGGCGTGGAACCGGCTGATTTCAACAGCTACGGTT
>DASRLE010000632.1:0-3666 GCA_035648615.1 Saccharimonadales bacterium (SeqCode)
CGCTAGCTGTTGGAAAGCAACGGCGTTAGCTGGCAAGTTGGGAATCATTATTTTTCAGGAGGCGGTTCATGAGGATGACGAGTTTGCGCATGCAGGCGGTCATGGCGACGAGGGGTTTCTTGCCGGCGGCGCGCAAGCGCAGATAAAACTCTTTGAGGATGCGGTCGTGCCGCACAGCACTCAAGGTCGCCATGTAGAGGGCGCACCGCACCGCCGCGCGGCCGCCGTTAATGCGCCGGCCGCCCGTCTGGCCACCGCTGTCGCGGTTGTAAGGGGCCACGCCCGCGAGGGCGGCGGCGGTTTGCGTGGTTAGTTTTCCGAGTTCAGGCATTTCGGCGAGCATGGTGGCGGCGACCACCGGACCGACGCCGGGAATGGCCTTGAGCCGTTCGGATTTGCGCGCCAGTTCGGTGTCCTGGGCGATGAGGGTGGTGATGGCTTCATCACATTGCGTGATTTGTTTTTCCAGGGCTTTGACGAGTTGCCGGGACTGGCGCACCCGGAACGCATCGGTGTAATGCCCGGCGTGGTTGCGTTCGTTGACGAGCAATTGGATGAGCTGGCGGCGGCGCTGGGCCAGTTCGGCCAGTTGCTGTTGTTGAGGTGAGGCCGGGGCGGTGGCGGCGGGCTTGAACGTCGCGCCGTATTCGGAGAGCACGGTGGCATCAATGGGATCGGTCTTGGCGCGCTGACCTTGGGCGCGGGCGAAGTAGCGGACACGCCCAGCTTCAACGATGCTGACGGGAACGCCTGCCGACTGCAACGCACGCATGACTGCTTGTTCGTAACCGCCGGTGGCTTCGCAGACGACGTGCGCCGCAGGATGAGGGCGCAGGCGTTTGAGGAGTTGGGCGTGGCCTTTGTGATCATTGGCCAACGTGTGGAAACGACCGGCGAGATGGAGTTGCAAAGAGAGCTTGGCAACGTCGAGGCCGACATACAGGATGGGAGGATTGTTCTGACTCATACTTGTAGGATACGAGCTACGATGATTTGTGGTTGTCGTGCTCAAGCAACGGTTCGAGTTTGGGACAATGGGCGCAAGTGGAACGGGCTTTACGACGCATCACGCCAAAGCGTATGCGAGGGGTCAACGTTCTCACCCGCGCCTTCCTCCGCCCGGTTGCAACCGGACGGAGGACTCCAGCTTGGCGTTCTCTTTCAAGTCTGCCAAGCAGGACAATTAGGAAGATACAAGGGGTGACGTGGTTTCAAGTTATCGGCGGGTTGGTTGGAGTTGGCGACAATCGCTTCGCGCCGGACAACGCTCCGCTCCGCTGCGCTCTGCCGGGCAGGCGTTTTGGGTTGGCCTTGGCGGCGGTGGTTGGCAGGCTTTTGGGATGAGCATGGACACCGAATTGCAGAAACATTACGCATTGCTATTGGGCATTGGCAGCCCGTGGGAAGTCAAAGCCGTGGAGCTGAAACTGACGGAAAAGAAAGTCGAGATCGAGCTGGGTTGGCAATGGGGATCGGCGGCCCAGTGCCCGGATTGCGGGTGTGAATGCTCGATCCACGACAGCGCGCCGGAGCGGACGTGGCGGCATTTGGACACGATGCAATTCACGACGTTGATTCGGGCGCGAACCCCGCGGGCGGAGTGTCCGGAACACGGGGTCAAGACGATGCAGGTGCCGTGGGCGGTGCCGCAGGGACGGTTCACGCTGCTCTTTGAACGATTTGCTGTGGAGGTGCTGCTGGCTTGCGCGAATGTGAGTCAGGCTTGCGAGTTGTTGGGTATTGGCTGGGACGCGCATGAGATTATGCGGCGGGCGGTGGAGCGCGGATTGGAGCGGCGGCAGATGGATCAACTCGCGCATCTGGGGATGGATGAAAAGAGTTTCAAGCGCGGGCACTCCTACATCAAGCTGTTGACGGACTTGGACCAGTCGCGGGTGCTTGGAGGTGGTGGAGGAACGCACCTGCGAGGCGGCGGACCAGTTGTGGGCCGCGCTCACACCGGAACAGAAAGCGGCGGTGGAAGCGGTGGCGGTGGACATGTGGGAGCCGTTCATCCAGACGATTGCCAGGCAGGTGCCGGAGGCGGACATTGTGCATGACCGGTTTCACGTCAGCAAACACTTGAACGAGTCGGTGGACAAGGTGCGGCGTCAGGAACACAAGGAGTTGCTGGCCCAAGGCGATGAAACGCTCAAAGGGACGCGGCAACTGTGGTTGTATAATCCGCAGCATTTTAGCCAGGAGCAGCGGGATCAATTTTCCGGGTTGAAGGATCAACAACTGAAAGTGGCGCGGGCTTGGGCGATGAAGGAACTGTTCAGCAAGTTCTGGGGCTATCAGGAGGAGGGCTGGGCACGACGATTTTTAAAGGGCTGGTTTGGCTGGGTGAGCCGAAGCCAGCTCAAACCGATGGCCGACGTGGCACGCCTGCTCAAGCGGCATCTGGAAAACCTGCTGACGTATCTGCGCCATCACATTACCAACGCCGTGACGGAAGGGTTGAACTCGAAAATCCAGAGCATCAAATCGGCGGCCCGCGGCTTCCGCAACTTTCAAAACTACCGGATTCGCATCCTGTTCTTTTGTGGAAAACTCAACCTTTACCCACTATGATCCGTGAAGAAACAAAAAGAAAGGGTCGCGTTGATAATTCACCAGATTTCCATCTGGTCCAAACGCCATTGAAATTTTGAAATTGAGAGCGTTGTTCGGGTCTTTACCGGTTGGCAGGACATCAACAAAAGCGCCACCGTTAAATGCGCAGGAAATGGCCGTTGGCTTTATCAAAACTTCGTTTGGCTTGAACTCGACTCCAGAATCCGCCTTGACCATGCGAATGACATCGTCCCGGCTGACTGTAATTGTCAAATCAGGAACAAATCCGGCTTCAGGCAGGTTATTCATTGCAATTGCCGCTTTGCGACTCATCAGATAATCCGCCTTGGCTGGTTGTTTGTCTGATGAATCTCTGACAACGAATGTAGTATCTTTGTCAATCATAAAAGTATAGGTATAAACACGCCTTCCCATGCGACTGTGAAATTTATCCAAGGTGAAATCTATAGACTGGAACGGAACATGACCTTGGTAGGCTAGTAACCATCTTTCTACTGCTGGTTTCAATTCGTTTTTGAACTTTTCAATAAATTCAACCCTTTCCTTATGCGTAAAATCAGCAGATCGTTTTATATTGAGCAGATTTGGAGGCGATTTGAAATGATTCGGCTGTGCAGACTTATCATCCGAGCAAAGACACTATCAGTAATATGCGATATAGGTAGCGTTTCCTGCTTGTTTTTGTTGGCGAAATTATTCCACCAAAAAAATATAAGAGCGTGTCTGAAAAATGGTAGCGCGGGCAACTTGCCCGCCCCGGTCGGCGACCCGCCGAACGGAACGGCACCGAACAACATGGCAGACAGGCCGTCCCCATTGGTCCGAACCGTGGCCTTCCTTCCGTCCAGCGGGTCGCCGGACGGGACAGGCGGGTCGCCTTGTGCCACCCAGAACCGATTTTTCAGACACGCTCTAAGCATTTTAGACAGCACGATACCTATTAAAAATAGGGTCTTTCCTAGTTGAGCGGGAGTGAACGGGTATTTTTCAAGAGCAACGCATAGAGGTTATCACGGCGATGATTCCAACGCCACTCGGATTCTTTGAGATGGAGCGGGAACTTGTCAGTGCGGATCCCTCGCTGTTTGG
>DASRLE010000633.1:0-13843 GCA_035648615.1 Saccharimonadales bacterium (SeqCode)
ATATGTAGTTTAGTGAAATAAAATGGACTTGATTATGACGATAAAAACGCACCATCTTTTGAGCAATCAACAAACAATTTTTGGTAAAACTTGGTAAGCGCCTGCCCGGCGATTTGACCAAATTAAACCAAATTAAAGTGAAACCCATCGCTCTCTGATTCATGGAAGCCAAACTCCAAACCCCGTTGACTCCTTCCTCTTCCGCCTCCGGCCACTGGTGGAAACTGCTGGATGGCGCGCAAAAATATGTTTTCGTCATGGCCTCGCTGGCCTGGCTCTTTGATTGCCTCGGGCAGCAGGTTTTCGTCATCGCCCGCGGCCCGGCCATCCTCGAGTTGATGCCTCGCGGGACCCCGCCGGAAAAATTGCAGGCTTGGGGCGCTTATGCCATGACCATTTTCGTCATTGGCTGGGCCTCGGGCGGATTGATCTTCGGCGCGATTGGCGACCGCATCGGGCGCGCCCGGTCGCTGGCCGTCACGATTTTACTTTACGGTCTTTGCACAGGGCTTTCTGGATTTTCCACCAGCATCACGGATTTTTGCGTGTATCGGTTTATCACCGGGCTGGGAGTAGGCGGTGTTTTTGGACTGGCGGTGGCGTTGTGCGCCGATTCGTTGCCGGACAAAGCGCGGCCTCACGCGCTGGGATTGCTTCAGGCGCTGTCGGCTTTTGGCAACATCGCCGGCGGGCTGATCGCCATCTTTCTGGGTTACCGCCTGATCCACCATCCCGGCGCCAGCGGCTGGCGTTCTCTTTTTGTGCTCGGCGCGCTGCCCGCCCTCGTCTGCGTGTTTCTCCAATTTCGCATGAAGGAACCGGAGAAATGGGTCAAGGCCCGCGCCCAGGGAAAGATCGACGGCGTGCGCTTCGGCTCGTATGCGTCGCTCTTCGGCGAGGCGCGCTGGCGCAAACCGGCGCTCTTCGGCATGTTGTTGTGCGTGGCGGGCGTGGTGGGGTTGTGGGGCATCGGCAATTTCAGCCCTACGGTGGTCAATTTCGTCATCGGCAAATCATTGGCCGCCGCCCATACCCCGGGGGTGGAATTGCCGGGACGGATGCTGATGTGGGTTGGGCTGACCATGATCGTGCAAAATACCGGAGCGTTCTTCGGCATGATGACCTTCACCCGGTTCGCCCATGAATATGGCCGGAAAAAAGTTTTCGCCAGCGCGGCGGTCTGCGCTTTTTTGAGCACGGTCATCTCCTTTAAATTTCTGACCGAGCCGTGGCAGATTTTTGTTTTCCTGCCGATCATGGGATTCTTCCAACTGGCCTTGTTTGCCGGCTTTGCCATCTATTTGCCGGAGTTGTTTCCGTTGCGGTTGCGCAGCACGGGCGTCGGTTTTTGCTATAACGTGGGGCGGTTTGTCGCGGCCAGCGGGCCGATGACCCTGGGCGTGCTTCAACTTCACCTCGCCATGAACGCCCACTCGCCCGAGGCAAAAATGAATGCCTTTCGCTCGGCGGCCTGCTGGGTCAGCTTGATTTATCTGCTGGCCCTTTTCGCGTTGCCCTTTTTGCCCGAAACTAAGGGCCAGCCGCTGCCGGAAGGATGACGGGCTTATTGAAACGCTTGCAGCAAAACCATTTGAAAATATCCGCTCAACTCCATCGCCGCCGCCGAGCCGGCCAGCTTGCTGTTCGCGGCCAGCTTGCGCACTGCGTCCATCGACGGCCGTCCCAACTGCACCCAACTGCCCACCCGGATTTCGTTCAGGACGCGCAGCATCCATTCCATTTGTTCCGCCGTCAGGGTGAGGTGAAGCTCCGACTTGACGGTTTTGAAAAATCGCCCTTCGTCGCCGAAAAACTGCTCGAGCTTTTTCTTATGGTCCCGGCGCTGTTCGGCCATCGCTTCCTCCAGCCATTGCTGTTCGGCCCGGCGGCTGGCGCGGTCCTCCCGGCTGATCTGGTGGAAACGAGCGTCAAGCATCGGATACATTTTCATCGTCGCCAGCAGCAGCGCCTTCTCGCGCAGAGTGATTTGAAAGACAAAGACAGCGCCGTCGGACGGCCGGGAGCGAATGATTTTCATTCGTCGCGCTCCATGGTGGCGTGCAACCCATAACCTTGAAGCTGATGCACATAATGCTCCGCCTTTTCAAACGTTTCCCGCACCAGCAAACTTTTGCCCGTTTCATGCACCTGCAACATGTGCCGCTGCGCGCGATCCTTGGGCCAGCCAAATACGGATTGAAAAACATGCGTGACATAATCCATCAGGTTCACCGGATCGTCCCAGCATATAACCAGATAGCCGTGGTCCCGAACTTCCTTTGGGTCGGTTGCTTCTTTCTTTTCCGTCTCGGGCGGCGCCACTGGCGCTGCAATCTCAGGCATGACGCGAGTATAATACTTCCCAATTCTCCGCGCCAGTCCCGAAGCGCGTCCGCCCGCGGAGGGCTCGCTTGTGGCGTGGCTGCCTTGGCGGCCCTGGCTGTTTATTGGGTGCAGGCGTCCACTGCGGCAGGTCCCGCCACTTACACCAACCCTGTCTATCGCGGCAGCATGCCTGACCCCACGGTGATCCGCTATGGCGGGGTTTATTATGCCTTCGGCACGACGGGCGAAGGACGGGTCGATGGCCGGATTTTTACGCTTTTGCGTTCGACGAACCTGGTCGATTGGGAAGAGCGGGGCGGCGCAATGATCCCGCCCTCGCCCAACCTCCACTACGCCTACTGGGCGCCGGAAGTCACCTTCGCGGACGGCAAATTTTATCTTTACTATGCCATGGGCGGAGTCGAGCCGGAGAAGTTTGAGAATCGCGTCGCCACCAGTTCCAATCCCGAAGGGCCTTATACCGATACCGGACATGTGCTGGTCGATTGCGAGAAAAGCCGTTTCACGATCGATCCCTTTCCATTTCGGGATGACGATGGCCAATGGTATTTCCTTTACGCCCGCAATTTTACCAATACCGCAGCCGGGGAACATCCCGGCACGGCCATCATGGTGGATCGTCTTCTTGACATGACTCGATTGGCCGGCGATTGCCACGTCGTGGTGCGGGCTCGCTACGATTGGACGCTGTATCAGGCGCATCGCCGCATGGACGTCTATGGGGCCAACTTTGACTGGCATACGATAGAAGGCCCTTGTGTCTTGAAGCATGACGGACGCTATTATTGTATTTACAGCGGGGCCAATTATCAGACAACCCGCTATGGGCTCGACTGTGTTGTCGCGGAGAATCCGATGGGGCCGTACAGCGGGCAAGGAGACCATGCGCGCGTCCTGCACGGCATCCCGGAACACGTCCGCGGTCCGGGCCATAATGACGTAGTGACGGGGCCGGACGGGCATACCCAGTACTTTGTTTATCATGCCTGGAATCCAAGCATGACTGTACGCCAATTATGCATCGACAAATTAGTATGGACAGCCGACGGCCCGCGCTGCGATGGCCCGACCTTTACGCCGCAGCCAGCGCCATGAGTTACAGTGAGTCAGGGCGAAACCAGCCGATAAAAGGCCGTGGACGAACTAGGACTGAGCACCAGTGGCATGGCCGTTCCTGGCACGTTAGTCCAATTCGCGGTGGGCAACAGGTTAGTCGCCGAGACAAGATGACAGACAATATTGGAAGGCCACGAAAGCGCCAAAGCGCCGTTGCTCAACGAAGCGGTAAGTTGCAAAGGCGCGGTCAGGTTATAAAGGCGGATGTAATCGACCTGCATTTCGCCGGGAAAGGCATTGACATTGGGAGTGCCGCCAAGGGTCCCGCCCACGGCCACATTCATAATGATATAAAACGGCTCATTGAAGGGCGCGGGATAGGGATTTCGAATACCGGGGTTGGTTGGATTGCTCGAACTCCACCAGCTTGTTTGGGTCTCATAAAGCTTCCCGTCCAAGTACCAGCTAATGGCATTCGTCGTCCATTCCAGGACATAGTTATGAAAGTTTGTCACCGAATCACCGGGCAGAAAATTGTAGGATGGTCCGTACGATTGGGCCTGGTTCGGATACGCCCCTCCAAAATGGAGCGTGCCGAAAACATTGGTTGGAATGGTCCCGATATTTTCCACCACGTCAATTTCACCCGACGCAGCCCATCCGCCATACACGGAATCCTCGGGCATCATCCAAAGGGCGGGCCAATACCCGGCCCCGGTCGGCAGTTTGGCGCGAAATTCAAAGCGCCCGTACTCCGCGCTGAAGAGGTTATAGGATTTCATTCGCGCCGACGTGTAACTCGATCCGTTGTAACTCTGATGCAGAGCCGCGATGTGGACGATCCCGTTGGAAACGTAGGAATTTTGCGAGAGACTGGTATAATATTCAAGCTCATTGTTACCCCAACCTCCGCCACCGGTATCGTAAGTCCATGTTTTTGGATTGATCGAAGTCCCATTAAATTCATCACTCCAGACAATGTTCCAATTGCCATAAGGACCGCCGCCGGTTTGCGCGAGATTCAAATCGTCAAAATAAACAGAACCGGCGCTGTAGGCGGCGTCACCCTGGAAAACGATTTGATACCGCACAAAACTGGTTCCAGGCGGAGCGACCAAAGTATTGGTGATATTGGTGATGGCGTAAGTGTTCGGATTATATTGGTTAGTCACCGCCAAATCGATCCATGTATTCGGACTAAACGCTCCCCTGGCACTCGTGTTAGTGGTAACGAGAGCGGAACGATAAAGCGCCAGAACGTTGGCGCTGGCATCGCGAAATGTCACCTCGATCCACGCTGCGTTCTGTCCGGCCAAAACATCGCTGCCCAGCGTGTAGGCCCAGCCATCGGCGGAATAGGCCGCGCCCGCGCCCGAAATATTGTCCTGGTAAATACCGTTGGAATTTACCGATCCGCTGAAAGCCTGAAAAACTTTGAAATAATTAGCGCCGGCATGGGCCGCGCCGCCGGAGGTTTCCGTCAGGACATTGCTTCCACCCCCCGAATAGGAATGCCAGGCCCGGATAACATCATTTTGCCCCGGCGGATTAAGTTCAAAACCAGGATTAGTGAGAAGAGAGGCGCCCACCGCCGGGAGGGACGCAAGAACAAGCCCTGCGATAATACACAAGTTCACCCTCTACCCTCGTCCTCAAACTCAAACATAGCAAGTCGAGGGGGTTTATGGCATGGTCCCGATAATATAGGTGCTGGCCTTCTGGAGCCAGGTCAAATCCAAGGCCGGATTTTGCGTGGGAGACAACCGGGTATAGCTGGGATTTCCAGGCAGAATAGTTGGAGGCTTCCACTGTTGCGTGACTGTCGTGTCAGTCCACTTTTTAATCTCGGCATGCCCATCGGCAAAAGACACGCCGCCAGCATTGTTATGATAGGAGGCGGGACAATCAATCCATTGATTTACCCCGGGTTCGCAAATAAAAGAGCCGTCGTTAATACTGACGGGATTCTCATCCAGAAAAACCCAAAGCTGGGCCGTGCCGGGGCGCGTCAGATCTGAATCCTTGTAGTAAGACTCGACCGTCAAAGTGTCCGCATACGGCTGGCCCAATGGGCTTAACCAGGTGTTCATCGAAATGCTGCGAACATGGGGCAAGGTGAATCCAGCGGCGACGATGCTGGAATGGTCAGCGGGACACTTATAGACTGCGGCGTTGTTGATATACGGATATATTAAGCCAACTTGGATATATTCCAAGCCGACATTCGGGGTGAATCCAGCCGGACTTAAGTCGCTGGCGAGATATTGCACTCCAGGACACCATTGACCCTTGGCGCCTCCCGGTTGCAGGCCTGGGTCGGTTGGCCCCGTGGGCTGATAGCTTTCATCGGCGTTGGGGACTAAACGATTGGCATTGTCGGATGTGTACATAATCCATCCGAGAGTCATTTGCTTTAAGTTGCTCAGGCACTGCGTCCCTTGGGCTTGCTGCTTTGCCTTGGCCAGCCCAGGCAGTAACAATGCCGCCAATATGGCAATGATGGCAATGACCACCAGTAACTCGATGAGCGTGAAACCGGCGGAAGCAGCGTGCCGGTTCAAAACCTCCACCGGGCGCCAAGCGGGGTTATGGATGGCTTCGGTTGAGGCCAAACTCGGAGTGTGACTGTTTGTTTTAGTTCTCATTTATCTCGTTGGTCCTCCATAATCAAAATGCTTGTGGTCTGGGTCTTATTTAACCTGATAGTAACCTTGCGTACCGGTCGCCGGTTCCGTGACGACATGAGTCGTGCCATCGCCTGCGAAGGTCTGACCTGTCACTGGTTGCCAGTTAGGAACAGCTAAATTGGTGGTATAATATACCGTATAAGTATAACCCATCTGCGTAGGGATCGTTATATTAAGCGCGCCTCCGACCAATGACCCGCCCAGCCCTGGCTGAGCCGCAGCCGGAACCAGCATGAAAAATTCCGGATTGATGTTGTTTCCGCTGGTCAGTTTCAAAGTTTCCTGGCCGCCGAGTGAAATGACTGCCATGCCGCCGCCGTTGGCCGCCATCATCGGAATCCAGTGATACGCCTGCCAGCCGGACGCAGTAGCATCGGCGAAAGTGCCCAAGACATTAGTCATCTGGGTGGGGGTGCCGACACCGTTAGTGACGAGACTGAGCGTAGTGCCGCTAAAGGGCCCGGCGCCACCCGCCAGCCGCCCCCAAACATTGTAGTTGTTGGTCGGCCAATCCCGGGTGTAATTCAGCCAGTAGCCCAGCCCAAAGTATCCAACATTAAACGGTCCGATATTTGCGTCGGCAAGGGCCACTCTCTCGGCCGCAAATTTGGGCCGCAGATAATCGGTCGCCGGTTGGTTTCCAATATTAACAAAGTCGATTCGATAGGGGTCATTCGGCTGACCGCTGGAGCCAAAGTTTACATCCACCCCTTGTTGAGCCCCAGTCCCATAGCTGCCGCCCGGATAACCGAAGTAGCTGTTTGCCTCTTCCGTCCCAGTGGGCTGTGCATTGACCTGAACCACGTCCGCAGTAGGCACTGGATTGTCGATGTAAAGGCCTCCCGTTCCGCCCTGGCTCGAGCTATAATCATAATCAGAGGCTTCCCATTGATAATTACTGATGCTAAAGGTGTCAAACCCGGGAATGGGAAAACTGGCCGATAAACTCGCGGTATTGGTGACATTAATCACGCCGGAATAAAGCGGCTGATTCAGCTTCAGCGGATAGGTGACGGTCCAACTGCTCCCTGCCTGCGTTTTAGTGGCTGCGGCGGAGACATCCACGCCATTCAAAATCAACTGAATGCCGCTGCTGGCAATGGCCGCGCCGCTGGCCGGCCCGATCGTAAAGGACAACAGATTGGTGCCCTCAAAGGGATGGGCGCTATCCGGGTAGATGTACTGCAATACCGGGGTCAAGATGACTTTGGCCGGCATTAACAAGTAAGAGCCCAAGTTGGGATTGTTGACGACGGTCGAACGCAGAGTTTGCGTGCCAGTCCCCAAGGTCACAGGGACAAGATTGCCGAACTGATCCACCAACGGAGCATAGACGAAGTTATTCCACCCGTTGTCGCTGAAGGCGGCGGAGCCGATATAGCCCAGAAAGTTCGTGGTTTGGTTTTGCTGAGTCGGATCGCTGGTGACCTGAGAGAGAGCGGCTTGGTTGCCAGAGCCGACCGTCGCCATATAACACCAGATGTTATAGGTTCCGGCAGGCGCAGATCCTCCGGGGCCATAGGTTCTCGTATAATCCAGCCAGTCGTTCTTGCTGTTGTATCCGACTTCCTCTTCCTGATCGATGGTGTCGCCATTTGCCGCAGCGGTCACAAACTTTTGCTCAGTGGGGGAAGGGCCGGAAATCGGGCTGGCATTGCCCACGATCACTGTATCGTTCGTCCGATAATAGCCCTTGTTGGCCTGGGTTCCGTTGGCCAAATTTCCTTTAAACTCGTCGATTAGCTCTGTGCCGACCGTGTTGTAATAGAGGGCCAGTCCGCCGTTGGGGGGGGTGTTGATAAATTGCCCGCTGGTTCCATTGGTGGTGAAGTTAAAATCCGAAGCTTCAATGACCAGGACGGGCGCCAGAGTATCGAAGGTATCGACAGGCGAAGCGACCACCGCGCCATTATCATCGGTGGCCCTGAAAACCACAGAGTTATAAAGGACATTCGTCGTCAGAGCGAGAGTAAAGGTTGCCGTACCGGTATTGAGTCCGGCAATAGTTATTCCAGCCGATCCATTGCTATAAACCGTTGTATTAGTTGGGCCACCCAAGGCAGAGGCTTGAACAGTGACTTGGAGGTTGGTGATGGTTCCAGTAGTGGAAGAGGCGCTGCCGGTCAGAGTGGTGTTGGTGCATTGGGCCACCAGGATTGGATTCAACGCCGACAGAGTGGGAGGCGTGGCGCCCCCGATGAAACCCAAATTGGCATCGTCAAAATAGACCGAGCCGCCATCGTAGAGCGGTTGAACATAAACGGCTCTGAACTGTGCCGTCGCCGTGTTCGGCGGAGCATCCAGGATGCCCGAAGGCACGGTGCCAATGACTACGCCGGTATTGGTCCCGGTGGTTACTTGCATCTGATTTGTCACCCCGAGAAGCACCCAGGTATCGATAGGGAATGGAGTCGTTTCTCCACAGCTTAAGTTAGTGACAATAAACGATTGATACGCAGCCAGCACCACTCCGTTGGGGTCCAAGAAATTAACCTGATAATAGAAACTAGCGTTGCCCGCCATAAGGTCCTCGTGGGAGACGTAGGTATAAGCCCCGGCTGTCCAGGTCGAACCCGGCGCGGCGGCGACCTTCTGACTCCACGAGGCGGTATTAGCTCCCCCCGTGAAGCCGCCATAGATTTTAGCCACATTGGTCCCGCTGTGGCTGACAATCAGTTGCGCCTTTGCGTCCTGGGGACAAGCGCCCGTCGCGCTATTATAATAGGTGGCGGTGCCAATGGTATTCACCACGGTGTTTCCTTGGTTGGGGTTGTCCACTTCAGTCCAGCCCGCCGCTCCCAGTTCAAAGCTTGGATTGGCTAACTCATTCAGGCCGCCGTAGCCTGCTCCGCCTCCGCTATCGATGGTCAAAACAATAGCGCTGCCAGACTGCGATAGATGTCCGGTAATTCCGATCGGCAGATTAAGCACTGGAGCGGTAAAGGTTCCGGAGAAGGTGGCATATTGAATAAGAGGAAACGTGCTGCCGGCAGTCGTGCCCGCAGGAAGCGAAGTGACATTAATGGTCAAAGTACTGTCATTGGCGGGCCAAGTGAGAGTGCCGACGACCGCAGAGCTCTGGCCGCCGGACGGCACGGACAATCCCAATGTCGCATTATTGTCCAGGTTGAAATTGTTAATTGGAACCGCTGTCGTACCGATGAAAGCTCCCGAACCCATGTTTAAGATGCCGCCATTGGTAAAGGTAACAGTGCCCACGCTTGCGGCGGTTCCTTCGGTAATGTTACCGCTCGAATTAACCGTGCCCTCGTTGATGGTCAAAGTGCCGGTAACATCTCCAGCATAAGCGACGCTGCCTGTGGCCTCATTGGCCAGGGTAAGGCCACCCGTCCCTACAATAAGCGTGCCCGCCGGGCCGACTACAATCGAGCCGCTGGCATTGGAAGAACCGGAAACCGAAGAGGCCATTGTAACGGTGGTGGCATCTATCGTGCCGGTGTCAAATTGCACGACCCCCACAGCGGCGGCGACGGATCCCGCGCTGTTTTCCCCAACGATAAGCGAGCCCGCCTTGATGTTCACCGCGCTGCCGTTGAGCGCCAGAGTGCCGGTGACCGTGCCGCTGCCCCCCTGGTTCCGATTGCCGACGATGATGTTGGCGCGATCGGTATTGGCTCCGCTGACCCCGCGCAGAGTCAGTCCACCGGACGCAGCCTGAAAATTAACCACGGCGCTGTTTTTGTTGTTCGCCACGTTCATGGTCGCGACATTGATGACATTGGTGCCTGTCCCCAAGGAGAGCGTGTCCAGAGGCCCGGCTTGGGCCGAGGCGCTCGTGCCTATGTTGATGATGGCAGCGGTGATGTTGTTACTCACGCCGGCCAAAATCACGTTTCCTCCCGCCCGGGTAAAGCCGCTGCTATTGACGTCGGCGATGCTAAACGTCCCAGCGGGGTTGTTATACGTAAAGGCACTTAGACCTGCGACGTTCAAGGTAGCTTGGGAGTTGGCGCTGCTGCTGCCATAATTTTGCACGTTGAAATTGGTGCCAGTGGCGGTGAAAGAGCCGCCGCCTGCCATGTAGGCCAAAGTGACATCAGGGTTGCCGCTCAACCCGCCGACCAGCACCGGACCGTTCACGGTCAGATTCGTGGCGATTTGAGTGACATTATACGTCCCAGCCGCAGTCGAATTGTAAGTCAGGCCCGCAACCGTGCCGGCAAAACCGCCATCCACTATGTTATTGACGGTGTTGGAAGCGCTGCTGGTGAAGTTGGCGCCGAAAACCACAGTGTCGGTGGCTGCGGGACCGCCCACGCCGGTCGTGGGGGTCCAATCAGCCGGAACGCTCCAGTTGCCGGAGTTCGTATTCCAGGTATAAACGGCGCCTCGCCCCGGTTGAGGGAGGGCCAGTGCGGCCAGCAACGCCACGAGGGCGGGGATTCGTAAAAGTTGGATCTTATAAATCCGCCGCCGAGTTGATCGAAGGGTTTTTTTCATAAACTAAACGACTTTATCGAACTTGATAATAACCTTGTGCCCCGGCGGCCGATTCCATGACGACGTGGGTCGTGCCATCACCGGTGATGTTACCGCCCACCGGCTGCCAGTTAGGAGCGCTTAAATTTGTGGTGTAATAAACGGTGTAGATATAACCCACTTGAGTAGGGATCGACAGGTTCAACTGACCTCCCGTTAGCGAGGCTGTCAAGAGGGGCTGGGACGGAGCCGGAGTCAGCATCAGGAACTCGACGTTGATGTTGTTACCGCTGGTCAACTTCAAGGTGGCGTTTCCACCCAATGGGACGGTGGCCATGGCGCCGCCGCTCATCAGCGGGACCCAGTGCCAGGCTTGCCAGCCCGACGCCGTAGGATCAGCGAATGTGCCCAGGACATTGGTCATCTGAGTGGCGGTGCCGGCCCCGTTGGTGACCATACTGAGCGTTGTGCCACTAAATGGCCCAGCGCCGCCCGCCATCCGGCCCCAAACATTGTAGTTGTTGGTCGGCCAATCCCGGGTGTAATTCAGCCAGTAGCCAGCGCCAAAATATCCAATGTTGAACGGGCCAATATTCGGGTCCGCCAGCGCGGTTTGCTCGGCCGCGAATTTGGGACGCAAATAGTCGGTCGCGGGCTGGCCTCCGACGTTGACATAGTCGATTCGATATGGGTCATTTGGCTGGCCGGCGGCGCCAAAATTTACGTCCACCCCCTGCTGCGCGCCGGTCCCGTAACTGCCACCCGGATAACCGAAGTAACTATTGGTCTCTTCTGTCCCGGTAGGCTGCGCATTTACTTGAACGACGTCCGCGGTGGGCACTGGATTGTCAATGTAAAGACCGCCAACTCCGCCCTGGGACGGGCTGAAATCGTAATCGTCGGCTTCCCATTGATAATTGCTGATGCTAAAGGTATCAAAGTTATTGGTGAAGGAGGAGGACAGGCCCGACGTGTTAGTCACATTAAGGATAGTGTTGTAAACTGCGTTCAACTGCAGGAGATAGGTGACTGTCCAACTGTTGCCCGCCGCGGTGACGGTGGCGGCCGAGGTAACATCCGCGCCATTAACGTTCAGATGAACAGCGCTGCCGGCAATCGAGGCGCCGTTGGCGGGGCCGACCGTGACTGACAATTTATTGGTGGGTTCGAAAGGATGGAGGCCATCCGGATAGGCGTATTGCAACGCAGGAGTCAGGACAGGAGTGGCCGGCACCAGCATGTAAAACCCGAGGTTGGGATTATTGACAACGACCGAGCGCAACGTTTGCGTACCCGCCGCCAGATTGATCGAAACGAGATTGCCGAACTGGTCCACCAAGGGCACATACACAAAGTTGTTCCAGCCATTATCCGAAAAGCTGGCGGAGCCGATATTGCCGATGAAATTTGTCGTTTGGTTGGGTTGGGTCGGGTCGCTGGTGACTTGGTAAACAGCGGTTTGGACGCCGGAACCGACTGTCGCCATATAGCACCAGATATCGTAGAGGCCGGCGGGGGCCGATCCGCTCGGGCCGTAGGTTCGGGTATAATCCAGCCAGTCATGCTGGCTGTTGTATCCGACTTCCACTTCTTGATCGACCGTGTCGCCTTGAGCGGCGGACGTCACAAATTTCTGTTCGATGCTAGACGGGCCGGCCTGAGGAGCGGCATCACCCACGATAACCGGGTCGGTCGGGCGGTAATGCGCATCCTTGTTGGACTGGCCTCCACTTCCGGCCGTTTTATGCTCGTCAATTCCTTCCGTGCCGACACGGTTGAGGTAAAGAGCCAGTCCGCCATTAGTGGGTGTGTCGATAAACCCGCCGCTGACTCCATTGGTGGTAAAATTGAAATCCGACGCTTCAATGACCAGCGCAGGCGTGAGGGTGTCAAATCTCGCGCTGGTGGAGACACTGAGATTATTATTATCAGTGGCTTTCACGACAACGGATTTGTAAACCCGATTCGTGGTCAAGGCGAAGCTGATATTGGCCGCGGTCGTACCCAGGCCGGTAACGGTCAACAAAGAGGAATTGGTGCCATAGGTCGTGGTAGTGACAGTTCCGCCCAAAGCCGATGCTTGGACGGTGACTTGCACGTTGGTGATGACGCCGGCCAAGGAAGAGGCGGTGCAGGTCAAGGCCGTATTGGTGCAAAGGGTGACCAAATTGGGAGTCGCCGCCGTAATGGACGGAGGGGCCGCGCCGCTGACCAAACCCAAATTGGCATCATCGAGATATACCGAGCCGCCGGCGTTGTCCGTTTGTTGAACGAAGAGGGCTTGAAACTGAATGGTCGTCGCATTCGTCGGCGGGGTTAGAACCCCCGTGGGAACAGTCGCAATGACCGCGCCGGTGTTGGTGCCGCTCGTCACTTGCATCTGATTCGTCGCGGCCAGCAACATCCATGTGTCCAGAGGAACCGGGGTTGTTTCGCCGCAGGTCAGATTGGTAATAATGTAGGATTCATAACTGGCCAGAACGACGCTATTGGAATCCAGAAAGTTAACCACGTAATAGAAGCTGTTCTTCCCCGTCATCAGGTCCTCGTGCGAGCAGTAGGCATATCCGCTCCCCGTCCAGGTTGAGTTGGGCGGGACCGGCAGTTTCTGGCTCCAGGAACTGGTAGTATAGGCCCCAGTGAAATTGCCATAGATATTAGCCACGTTGGTTCCGTTATGCGTGACAACCGTAGCCGCAGTCGGGTCGGCAGGACATGTCCCTTTGTTATAATAGGTGGCAGTGTCCGTGACCTCCGGGGTGTTGCCCACCGCCGTCCAGCCGGCTTTGGCGGGGATTTCCCAGCCTGGGTTGGCCAATTGATTGGCCCCCCCTGTGCCCACCTGAGCCATGGCCGAATGCGTCACGGCCAGCCCGGCCACTATAGCCAGGATAGAGGGAATTTGCAGAATTCGCCGTTTGTTGAGCTTGGAAGGCGTTAGTTGAGGCGTTTTCATAGCGTTTGCGGATGGCTGGTTGAGAGCGGTCTCTGGTTTCATAGTGTTTACGTTTATGATAAATAAAGTGCTACATTTCTCTCACAAATTCGGTGACGGCACCTCTCGACAGAACTTGTGAGTTTTGTTATGCATGTTGCTAATGTGAGCTTTAATACTACGGGTTAGCCATATATGTCAACAGATTTTTGAATATTCTTTCAAATACCGTCGTTTTCCCCGCTTCGACAAAGCCATCGATGTCCCAATCTCGGCGATTGCCGTAAAATAATGTAGGTTGTAATAGTACATCTTGACTGCCTGTGTGTAAATTGGAATACTATCGCCCATGCACATGCCGCCGACGGACTTTTTTATA
>DASRLE010000634.1:0-19832 GCA_035648615.1 Saccharimonadales bacterium (SeqCode)
ACCCAATAGGTGCCGTAATAACCCGGCACGATCAGCCGCAAAGGAAAACCATTGAGCATGGGCAGCGGCTGGCCGTTCATCTCATAAGCCACCATGACTTCATCGTCCATCGCATGGTCGATATCCAGCGCCTTGACAAAATCCGGCGTCGTCGCCAGCACCGGTTTATCGAGGCCGTTGAAGGTGACTTGTTTGGCCCCGGCCTTTAACCCGGCTTTGTCCAGCAGGTCCTTCAGCCGGACGCCCTTCCAACGCGCGTTGCCCATCGCGCCGTTGCCGCTCTGGCCGCCGCCCACCCGGGGCTGGACGAAACCGCGGCTATTGCCCGAACACTGCAACACCGCAACGACCTCCACCGGCTCGAAACTTTTCAGGTCAGCCTGGGACAAGGTCAATGGAGTATTGACATGCCCCTTGATTTCCGTTCGAAAGGCATCCGAATCGATTTCCGTCGGTATTCCGGCCAAATGATAGCGCACAAAAAACGCGTCATTGGGAGTGGTAAGACCTTCGTTAAATACGGAGAACGGCGTCTCCAACTGCGGAGGTCGCGTGGTCAAAAGAATCATCGAACGTTTCTGCGGATAGGTGGCCATTTGCCGTTCGCCGTGGGCAAAAGGCAGCGTGACGGTTTGGCCGAAAATCCTGGCAGAAGGCAGCGCTCCGAGACCGGCTGCGACCAATCCCGCCGAACGCAAAAAATCGCGGCGATTCAACCGCCGCACAGAAGAGCTATTCATGGCCCGGCGAAAATAAATCGGATTCACCGCGGATGCAAAGGTTTTTTGCTAATCTACGAATGACGCCATTTTTACGTGACACATCCGCCTTTGCCGCCGCCCGCAGCCGCACGGATGCGCCACAGGGTCACCGCGCCACAGGGCGCACACATGATCAGAAGGGATGCCCAGTTCTTAAAGCTGAGACTCAGTCCGATCACGGCCAGCAGGCTGCCGGCGCAGCTCAGACGCCAAAGGGAGTGATACGGAGCGACGAGGCGATCCTTCGCCGAGCTTGCGGCATTCGCTTTTGCCAAAACTGCGGTTTGAATGCGCGCATACCATTGCAGCGCCAGTCCCAGCCCCAACAGGAAGACGGCCACCGGGATGACGATGCCGGACCGCGATGCTCTGGCGGCAGGCAGCCGAAGCGCGGCAACGATGCCCAGCGCGACAACGATTAAATATATGCGCGTGATGGTTCCTGACCAAGGGTCGCGTCCGGCGGCGCTTGAATCGAACCGCTTCGCCACGATTTTGCCCAGTCCGGATACTATCCAGGCCAAAAGCATGATTGCGGCTGGAGTTCGACTTGCGGAAAGCAGGACAAGGCTTTGGGGAACCGGCGGAAGTTTCGCCGGGTCCAACACTTCTTCAGGCTGCGGGACGGGGGCATGGGTGGCCCAATAATCTTTTGCCGAAAGCACGGCCGCCTCCACGGCCAGGTTGTCGTAGTATTCGTGGCTGGTCAAAACGGCGCTGGCCACCATGCGGTAAAACGAGTGGTCCAGCACCGACATTTCTATCCATTGGAAATCCAGAAACTGCCTATCACCGTGCCACGGGTCGCTGGCGCCGTTGACGTGACCGGCGATGCGGTTCGTGCCGAGATACATCACGAAACGCGCCGTGTTGATGAGCCGTTGCATTTGCAGGCGCGTCGGGCCGAGGTTCGCCTCATAGGCGCGGAAGATAAACATGTCGTAGTCCGATTCGACGGTGGACTCCGGCTCGACGGCGGGGTCCTCCGTCACCACATAAGGCCAGTCGTAGCATACTTGGTTGCGGGCGCTCACCGGCATGGCGGCGGCAAAGAACCAGCGCGCCGTGTCCGCCGTGATTTTTTCATAATATGCGATGTTGGTGTTGCCGTCGTTGAGCAGGCGATGGCATTGGGCCAGGCGGAGCAATCCGCCGGTGATGGATTGCTGCTGGTTCCAGGGCACCGGCCCGGAAGAATCGCAATACTTATAATAAATCGGCGAATCCGGATGATAGAGACGATATCCGTCTTTTGTTTTCCTGACGTACCACGGGACGATGGTGCTGTCGGCGCTGCGCTGGCATTCGCGGACATAAGTTTTGGCGCGTTCGAGATAGGTCACGCCAAAGCCGAACCGGTCCGGCGGAGCGGTTTTATGCCAGACCGGCGGATTTTCCAGGATCAATCTGGCCGTGTTGACGATGTGCTCGATGACATCGCCATTCTCCGTGCCGCTGTACAAAGCATGCGCTTCGTCGGTGGTTGCCTTGTTTGGCCAGCAGAGATCACGCTTGCCGGTCCAGATGATGCGGCCGTGGGTCGGATCATTGCGCGCATGGAGAAAGGCGTCCGACCAGACAATCGCCATATCCAAGTCGCGCCGGTCATGCGTGAACGCATAAAACGTCTGCATCCCGTGGAGCCGTGCGCCATCGCGTTCATCCACCATGAGGTTGCCGATATTGTTCGTCGGTGGCGGCGGCTGGTATTTGAGTTTGTCAATGAATGAGTTGTAGTCATTGCTGGTGACGCCGCCATCGATTCCTTCAAGCACCATGTCCCGGTCCCGGGCATGGGCGGCAATTCCAAACAGGAACAATGCGGCCCAAATCCCCGCTGCCGGAAAAATCGAAGTGAAAATGGAGTGGCCCGTTCTCATGGTCCCGATGCCGCCTGACCTTCCAAACCATGTCCACGAGGTTGACTTCATCACGCCAAATGCTGCCGGCAAGCGCCACTTTCTTTCAATCAAATTCCATGAACCTGAATATTTCCAACTGGACCGTTCCGGCTGAGGAAACTTGCTTGAGTTTTCCCCATTTGCCGGTATTCCTAGGTTATGAGCAGCACCACTGCGGAAATCGTTCAAGTATGCGAGGCTTTACCCGCGGACAAACAATTGGAATTGGCGGACTTTGCCAGGTTTCTTCTCGCCCGCCAGGAAGATGAAGCCTGGGAGAGCCGGATTGCCTCTCCAGAACGCCGTCCGCGTCTTGATTCTTTTTTGCGCGACTCTGCGGCTGAAGGCGACGAACCGCTTGAACCTAACCGCTTGTGAGGTCGTACACCCGGCCAAGCTTCTGGCGGGCTTACGCGCGATTGAGCGAATTGGACCGCAAGGCTGCGCGCCGTGCTTACGCGCTTTTTGCGGAAAATCCAAGCCATCCCTCGTTACGTTTTAAAAAACTTGGCGGTTATGACCATGTCTGGTCTGTCCGCATAAACGCCCAATATCGCGCCGTCGGAGAACGGGGCGGCGACGCAGTGAGTTGGGTTTGGGTCGGCACACACAATGAATTTGACAAACTATTTGGTTGAGTGATCGGCTGGCGGTCGTTAGCTAAAAGTCAAGCTGCGGCTGACGGCGCGCCCAGTAAAATGGACGGCGATGCAGGTGCATCAGCGCTTTGATGTAGAGCGCGTCGGCGCGCACGCTATAAACGATCGCGTCGGGAAAGCGATGGAAATTGAGCTTGCGACTGCCGCTTCCGATTTTGCGCCAGCGTTCCGGCTCATTCAGGATTCGACGTAGCGTGGCTTGATATTCCTCAAGAAAATCGCTGCCGAGGCCAGGTTGACGCTCCTCATACCAAAGTACGGCGGCTTCTAACTCCTGCGGGACTTCAGGATGCCTGACGACGCGGCGCATGGAGTTTGGCCCGAATGCCTTGGACGATCTCTTCTTCGGAACGGTCATCCACATGGCCCTCATCCATCTCGCGGGAACGCCGGTCAATAACTTCCTGCCACTGCGTTTCAGCGTCAGCGTCCACCACACTATCGAGACTTGCAACGAGTTGGTGGACAAGAAAGGCCCGGCCCTCCTCCGGCAAGGCCAACACTTCGGCTACTTTCTCAGCGGCAATGCTCATGCGGCTAAAATATCAAACTTTAGCGACATTCTGGCAAGTTTAAACGCAAAGCCAATCGCATTCGAGTTGACTTCGATAGCCCGCGACGACATCTTCGCTGGCAAGCATGGGCGGAAGCCGTTTCAACCTTTGTTCACTCGGAAAATGAAATGGAAGCGTTTTAAGGCCGCCGCCGTCTGACGAATCAATGATGAATCTGCAACGCTCGTATTCCGAACTTTCACCGCTGCGCTGGGACATCCGATGTTTGGATCAAAACCCCCAATTGCGGTCAAAAAAATTCCCGCTCTCTGCCAAGCAAGCCAGCAGAATCTACCCGACGCGTATTTTGCGCTATTGGTTTATTTATCATTTTCTCCGCATTGAGCGCCAGCGACAAGCGGCGCCGCTTTCGATCTGCGAGATTGGCATTGATGCGGGGCAAATGCTGCGGTTCATGGGGTCGGTGGCCGAGACTCCGGGGATTAGCCCCGTGCAAATATCGTCATGGGTAGGGGTGGATTGTTGCGTTAAGCATGAGGCCTTGGCGGGTCTTGGCTACACACGGTGCATTGAGGCCGACATCGAACGTTCCGAAGAGTGGTTGAGCAGTGATTATGACGCCCTTATCGTCCTTCACGTCATGGAGCACCTTTACGAGCCGGAAAAAGTGTTCGCCAAGATTGCGTCGCGCATGAAGCCCAACAGCGTGATTGTGGGGGGGTTTCCTTCCGTGCCCCATTGGTGCGTCAAGCTGCGTGAGCCTGGGCTCAGAGCCAACCCAGACCCCGGGAGTCATCGTTGCGCTTTCTCTCCCAAGCGCGTCAGGGACATCGCTCAAGCGCAGGGTTTGCGCCTCGAATTTCTGGCCGGTGCATTTTTTTTGCGAGCCAGCGGGTTCTTCTTGGAAGATTATGCCTGGTGGTTGCGATTTAATTTATTGTTTGGCGCGCTCATCCCAAGCTGGCCCGGGGAGATCTATTGGGTGATGAGAAAGCCCGCCCTTCCAACCTCTGGGCCATAAGTTTTGCGGCTTCCCCGATCGTCGCACGCGCCGGCTGTTACGACCGAACTGCAGGCGGGCGGCGGAGCAGATGTTCTCCCTGCTTTTGAAAATAGCGCGCACCGTGCGCGTCTCTTCTTGACAGCCCGCCTCGTCAGCGTTTGAAAAATTGCGCGCACGGTGAGGGGCAGAGCTTTCCAGTATCGTGATATAATTGGCGTTGTGAATAATTGGAATCGATTGTGAAAGTGACCGCTTTATGCAGAAATAGACCGAGGCCGCAATGCGCGGCGTCCCCGAAAAGATGCGTCCGCGCGGCCTTCTTTTTCGTAAGGTTGTTGGCCGCCAGTCAAACTCAGTCAAAGTCAGTCAAACCAATCGCTCCCGTTTTCGGACCCCATCTCAGTCTTTCCCCTATAGTCGAGTCAGGGCCGCGGCCGTCTTGCGGGGGCAAAAAACACCCGATGGCGCGGACGGCGGAGTGGGTGTGAGACAAAATTCGTCAATAGCCGTGAGACCTGCTTCGGGGCCACAGCGGAACTCGTCGTTCCGCACTCCAAGACGCTTCGCGTGTACTGCCGCCGCCGAAGAACCGACAGGTTTTAGCAGTGCGTGCGCGCCAGCGCCGCTTTCCGGCTGGCGTCCCGCTATTTGCATCGCATTGAAGAGTTTTGTCCCACACCACGGCGGAATTTGGCGCGAGAATCCGGCTTGCCTTCTCCAGTCGAGTGTTGCAAATCTAAATTTTGAATTTTAAACCATGAGTGTACTAATTGTCGGTTCCACCGCCCTTGATTCGATTAAAACTCCCGATGCCGTCAATCCGCGCCTGCTGGGCGGCTCGGCCAGCTATGCTTCGGTCGCCGCGAGCTTTTTTGCGCCGGTCAAAATGGTCGGCGTGGTCGGGGAAGATTTTCCCAAGCCATACCTCCAACTCTATCGAAAACACAAGATTGACCTGGAGGGCCTGCAAATTGTCGCCGGAAAAACTTTTCACTGGGCGGGCGAGTATGAGGTCAATATGAATAACCGGCGGACGCTGGAGACGGAGCTGGGGGTCTTCGAGTCGTTTACGCCCCACTTGCCCAAGGCCTATCAGGACAGCCAGTTTGTCCTGCTGGCCAATATTGCCCCGAGCCTGCAGCACCATGTCCTGGAGCAAATGCGCCGACCCAAATTTGTCGTCGCCGATACGATGGACCTATGGCTGAACATTGCGCTGCCCGATTTGCTCAAGTTGCTGCGCCGGGTGGATGGTTTCGTGCTCAACGAGAGCGAGGCGCAACAGTTGACCCAGGAGCACAACCTGATTCGCGCCGCCAAAAAAATTCACCGGCTCGGCCCCAAATATGTCATTGTCAAGAAAGGGGAGCACGGCGCCATTCTTTCCACCCGCGAGAACCTTTTTGTCGCGCCCGCCTTTCCGCTGGACCGCGTGGTGGATCCGACAGGGGCCGGCGATTGTTTCGTGGGCGGCATGATGGGTTATTTGTCCACGGCGAAGGGGTCCATCGACGCAAACCTGCGCAAAGCGATGGTTTATGGAAGTGTCGTGGCCTCATTCTGTTGCGAAGGATTTGGGTTGAAATCGCTGACGCGAACCACTCGTGTGGCCATCGACCGGCGGATGAAGATTCTTGAAACCTTGATCCGTTTCTAAACGTCCGAGCTACAAGGCGCCCTGATGAACAAATACAGGAAACCACAGGTTATTTGCCTTGCTTAAATGGGAAAAACTGATTTATTACATCATGTCTGGCTGGCCTATGGCCGTCAGGAGTCATCTTTTGAAGCGTACATGAACATGTTCAAACCCGCGAGGGCCTCTTGAGTCGCCCTTTCTCTCCTCGTACTTTTTCTTCACCCGCCTCCTTCACGCGCGTCAACGGGAAAATCCGCGCCCGCGAAGTTCGGGTGATTGACGTGGATAAGAAGCAATTGGGCGTTCTGACGCTGGCGGACGCCATTAATATGGCCCGCGTCAAAGGGGTGGACCTGGTTGAAATCGCGCCCAACGCCACACCCCCGGTTTGCCGGCTGGTCGATTTTGGCAAGTATCGCTACGAATTGGCCAAGCAGGAAAAAGAAGCGCGCAAGCATCAACATGCCAACAAGGTCAAAGAAGTCCAACTCAGCCCCAATATCGATCCGCATGATTTTGGGGTGAAGCTCCAGCACGCCATCAATTTCCTTTGCGAAGATATGAAGGTGAAAATCACCCTTCGTTTTCGCGGCCGCGAAATGGCCCACAAAGAATTCGGCTTTCAGCAGGTGGAAAAATTTATCAAGGACCTCGTTTCTTTCGGCCATCCCGACGCGCCGGCCAAACTGATTGGCAAAGGCATCAACGTCATGCTCAGTCCCCTGCCCCGCGCCAAGCGGGCCAAGAATCCGCGCCAGGCCGAACGCGACGCCGAATTGGCCGCCCAGCGCGCCGCCGGGGTTGACCCCGATGCCGACACGGTGGCGGAAACCGACGAAACCGAGCAAAACGGCAACGAGTTCAAAAGCAACGGGGAAGCCGAAACCCACGCCGAAGCCGGCGAATAAAGCCACGGGGGCGAAGAATCCGCCCAAGCCGGCGCCGAATTTGCCGCACAGTGCCGCCGAAGTTGGCGCCAATGCCGGGTCTCGTGCGAAACCGATTAAACCGCACCCATGCGAACAACGAGTCAAGCGGGGCCACCTAAGGAGAAACTCTCAACCATGAAAGTGTTATTTTTCCTCATTTCAAGTTGGATGCTTTTGACCATTTCCCCGGCACAGGCCCAACTCAGCTATGACTTGAATGCCGATAATACGGTTAACATAACTGGATACTACGGGCCTCGCGGCTCCGTAGTCATCCCAGCCAGCACCAACGGCCTGAAGGTCACCAGCATTGGGTATCAGGCGTTTTATCAAAACTTCAGCATTACCAGCGTTACTATGCCGGAAACGATCGCTGTGATCTCGCCTGAGGCTTTTTCTGGCTGCGGCATAACCAGCATTACGATTCCGGGCAGCGTTTCCAGCATGGGAAATCTCGCCTTCGGAGAATGTGAGGACCTGACGAACGCCACCTTGGAGAACGGTGTTACCGCCATTTCGGGTGGCGCATTCGAAGGCTGTGGCAGCCTGGCCGGCATTACGATTCCGAACAGTGTCACGAGCATTGGTGGTTACGCATTTGAATCCTGCTCTAGTCTGGCGAGTGTGGCGATCCCGGGCAGTGTCACCACGATCGGAGATGGCGCCTTCGACGAGTGCGAGAGCCTGGGCAGCGTTATCATCTCCAATGGGGTTGCGAGCATCGGAAACGTCGCCTTTTGTGTGTGCTCCAGTCTGACGAATCTTGCCCTTGCTGGCACCGTAACCAACATTGGCGACAATGCATTTCAATCCACCTACAGCCTAACTGGCGTCACCATTCCCAACAGCGTGATCAGCCTTGGCCAGGCCGCCTTTGGTGAAAGCGGCCTGACCAGCGTGGCGATCCCCGGGAGCGTGCTCAATATAGGGGCTGAGGCGTTCGAATTCTGCAGCAGCCTGACTAATGCCACGATCTCCAACGGTGTCCTCAGCATTGGAGACGACGCCTTTACGGACTGCACTAGCTTGGCTCGAGTCACGATTTTTGGCAGTGTCAGCAGCATCGGAAATTTCGCGTTCAATGACTGCTCTGCTTTAGCCGCCATAAAGATTGCTCCGGGCGTCAACAATATAGGCACGAACGCCTTTGCAAATTGCGCCAGCCTGCTGAGTGTCACTCTGCCCGGCAGCATCACCAACATTGCGGATGACGCCTTCTTCGATTGCACCAGCCTCGAGAATGCCATTTTTGGCAACGGTCTGGTCACCATTGGGAATTATGCTTTTGAGGGCTGCGCCAGTTTGTCCCGCGCCACGATTCCCGGCAGCGTCATCAGCGTCGGCAATTATGCGTTCGGGGGCTGCGGCGCCATGGCTGGTCTCACTCTCAGCAATGGCATCGCTTCTATTGGTGCAGCCGCGTTTTTAGATTGCGGCCTGACTAACGTCACGATACCGGGCAGTGTGACGAACATCTCCTACGGGGCCTTTGCCGCGTGTCCTCTTCTGGCCGCGATAACGGTCGATCCGCAAAATCCATTTTATGTCAGTGTGAATGGGGTATTGTTTAATAAGCCTGAAACCGCGCTTCTCCAATGCCCAGGGGCCATGACTGGAAGTTTCTCCATTCCCGCAACCGTAACCTCGCTCGGGAGAGATGCCTTCAATTATTGCCCTAACTTAACCGCTGTCACAGTGCCCGCCAGTGTGACGAACCTGGGATTCCTGGCTTTCTACGGATGCAGTCGCTTGACTGAAATTTTTTTCTCGGGCAACCCTCCCACTGTGGATTTTACCACGTTTGAAGGTGACACCAACGCGACAATCTATTATTTGCCGACCGCCACCGGTTGGAGCGTGTCTTTGGACGGCCTTCCCGCGGTCCTCTGGAACCCGCTGGTCCAACCCAGCGGCGCCGCCTTTGGAATCCATAACCTTCAATTTGGGTTCAATGTTATTGGCACGGCGAATCTTCCGATTGTGCTGGAAGCCTGCACCAATCTGGCCAGCCACTCTTGGACTCCGATCCAGACTCTCACACTCACCAACGGTTTGTTCTATTTCAGCGAACCCATGCAGACGAACCTTCCCACCCGTTTCTATCGCATCAGTCCGCCCTAAGTCACTAGAGGCCAAAGTTATCGCTTGATATGACCGTGATTACAGCCGATCTGCGAGGATTACTGATGCGTGCAAATTTCACGCTTGTTTTAGCATTCTCACGCCTTTGCAGGTTGCGTGATTTTCATGACAAGCCTCTTAAAATTTCACGCGGGATAACAAAAGCCCAATTTCCCTCTAAATTTCACGGCTCTTCGGCTTGGGAACTCACGGGTGCCAGCCTTAGTTTGACAGTGGCATCGCCGATGCTACCACTTTAAGGCAGGTGAATAGTGGCGGTTATGAAAGGAGCATAAACATGTGTACGCGATGAGATTTCAAAACGAGGGCGGCTTGGGGATTAAATCAGTCAAGGTAGCGTTTTCTCTCTGCTCTTTCCTGGTGCTGCATATAATATGCGGCGCCACGACGACGCGGGCCGATTCTCCCCCTATAATAATCGGCCAGCCTGCCAATCATCTTGGCGCCTTCTTTGGATCGGCCATGTTCTCTGTCACCACCTCCAACACAACACCCATGAGCTACCAATGGGAATTCAATGGCGAACCCCTGCCAAACGCGACCAATTCCGCTCTCCTTTTGGCCCCGCTCACTTACGCGCAGGCTGGCTACTATAATGTCGTGGTCAGCAATTCTGCGGGCAGCGTCAGCAGCGCCAAAGCCCGGTTGACCGTTTCTGAGGCCATTGTATCGGCTTCCCCGTCCTCCTTTTCGAACGTGCAGAACTTTCTCTTGCAGTTTACCAACTTGACGTCCGTTTCGGCCAACTCGGCCACGGTATATGCCTTGCAGTCCAACGGAGTCGCGGTTCCCTTCGACCCCTATGAGAATGAGTTTGTTCCGGCCGGCTTAACCAACATAATCTCTATAGCATTAGGAGACTACGCCAACAACCTGGCATTACACAGGGATGGAACCGTCGTCGCCTGGAATTATAACAATCCGGCGGGAACAAACGTTCCCAGCGGCCTGTCAAACGTGACCGCCATCGCCGTGGGCTACGGGACGTACAATTTCGCCTTGCGGAGCGACGGGACCGTCGCTGGCTGGAGCAATCCTAGCGGTCCGTTCGCGGTATTATGGTCCAATGTCGTGGCGATCGCCGCAGGCCTAAACACAGTTCTAGCCTTGAAAGCGGATGGCACGGTGTTCGAGTCCGCAAACGGCTTTTCCATCTCACAACTGAACCCGGTGCCGGGATTGTCAAATGTCATCGCCATCGCCACGGAGTCCACGTCTCTGGCGTTGAAGGCGGATGGCACGGTGGTTGGATGGGACGGCCTGGCCACAAATCCTTTGCCTGGGGTGTCGAATGCAGTGGCGCTTGCGGTCAGCACTTTGCATTTTTTGGTTCTGAAAGCGGACGGAACTGTCGCAGGCGATAGCTCCTCCGTCTCCCAATTTCCGGTCGCGCTCTCCAATGTTTTTGCCATCGACTTTAATCCCTTCGAGTTCGGCATTGCATTATTCGGAGATGGCTCGCCATTTTTCACCGTGCAACCCGCCGGCCAAACCCTGACCAACGGAGGCAGTATTTGGCTGCACGCCCGGGCAGTTGGGGCGCAACCTATGAGTTACCAATGGCAGCTTGACGGAATCAATCTTCCCGGCGCCACTAACGCGGACCTGACGATTACCAACGCCCAAGGAAAAGATACCGGCCAGTACCGCGCGCTGGTTTCCAATTCAGTGGGAGCCGCTTCAAGTCTTTCCGTTTCGGTGACGATTCCTATTTCCTCTTCCTTGGGGCAGGCGCTCAACGCCACGAATCTGATCTGGTCAACTTCGGCCACTGTCCCGTGGTTCGTCGAGAATGCCGTGACCCACGATGGCATCTCTGCCGCGCAAAGCGGCGCCACCACCAACAACATGTCCACGCAACTGAAAACAACCGTTGCCGGGCCAGGGACATTAACCTTTTGGTGGAAAGTTTCCTCCGAACAAAACTTCGATTTCCTCTCCTTCTATATTGACTCCACTAATTCGTTGGCAACGCGCATCTCGGGAGAGGTCGATTGGCAACAACAGACCTTTTCCATCGGCGCGGGTTTTCATCCTCTCACTTGGATTTATGCCAAAGACCCGGACGTCAGTGTCGGCCAGGATGCCGGATGGGTCGATCAGGTCAGCTTTACTCCCACGCTGCCGGCGAAGTTGGGCATCCCGACATTTTTGCCGGGCGGCCATTTGCTGTTTCAGGCCTTTACGGCCAATGGCAATCCAATGCCCTTGGCCAATTCGGCGGCCTTGATCCTTGAAGCAAGCAGCAATCTGGTTGACTGGGTCCCGTTGACGAACAATCTGATTCTCACCAATGGCAGTGTGGAGGTTGGGGACCCAAATAGCACAAATCTCCCGGCTCGCTTTTATCGCTTAATGCGGCCATAATGACACAGTTCCAGTTACTCGATGAGATTGTTTGTTCATACTTTTGCGTTGGTGGCGGGCGCAATTATTTGTCTGTGTGGCGCGCAATCATTGGCCACTGTCATTAACGTAGGGCCGTCCGATACCTATGCTAAAATCGAGGGAGCCAATCCCGGCGACGAGGTGATTATTGCTCCCGGAACTTACGCCTTTCGCGTCTATCTGACCAAGCAGGCGGGAACGACAAATCCGATTTACATCCACGCCCAGGATCCGGCCAATCCGCCCGTGTGGGACTTCGGGACCAACCTGGTCGATAACGCTCCCGGCAGCTATAAAGGAGGCGACACGGCACGAGGAGGCTGGCAGTTGAGCGGCGCGCAAAACTACACGATTTCTGGAATCATTTTTCGCCATTGCCGCAACGCGGCGAAAAATTGCGGCGCGATTCGGTATTACGAAACCACAACCAATCTATGCGTCAAGAATTGCTTCTTTACCTCGAATGACGTCGGCATGACGGGCGGGACTCAGGATAGCCAGGCGACGGTCGAGTATTGTGAATTCAATGCCAACGGCAACACCAACGCCCCGAGTTCAGCGCCCACTCATAACATCTACATTTATGGCGGCTACTTGACGATGCGTTATTGCTTTATACACGACAGCATCCAGGGCCAGAACTTCCATCTCCGCTGCCGCGCGGCCACGCTCGAATACAACTGGTTCGCCCGCGCCAATAATTACGAGGGTGATCTGATGAGCGATGACGATTTCACCGGGCCGGGGCCTTACACGCAAACACTGATCTTTCGCGGCAACGGCCTCGTCCAAAATAGTTCGCCTGGCAATCATTCCCAAGTGCTCGTTCTATTCAATGACTCAAGCGTGTCCAATCTCACCATGTCCGTGCAAGTCTTGTATAACACCTTTGTCGGCACGTATGGCTCCTCGCAATTCGTTCACCTCTCCAATGCCGACGGCACTTCGATGAACGCGCAGATTTCCGATACCATTATTTCGGGCACGACGGTTCCCTACTACATCGAAAGCGCCGCGGCGGGTTCGGCCAGCGGAGTCAATAATTGGATGCCCCTGAACGCCGCGCCGGGCGCGCTCAGCAATTCCATTCAATCCGCATCGCCCGGATTTCGCAACCCGGCTATGGAAGATTACCATCTTGCGCCGGGAAGCGCCTGCATTGGCGGGGCGAACGCTTCCGTTTATGGCCTGCCGGGGAAAGAATACTATTACAACGAAGCGACCAACCTAATGTGGCGTCCGCGCGCCGCCGCGCGCGACCTAGGCGCATTCGAGAGCACGAGCACGAACAATCCAGTCGGGCCTTACGACGCTCCGCTTCAGCCCACCTTGAATATCAACCTGCCACCGCATTCGACGAACGCCCTGCTCTCCTGGCCGCTCTTCGCGCAGGATTTTCAACTCGCGCAATCCTTATTTTTTCCCACCCCGGTCTGGAGCGCCGCTCCAGTCATTTATACAACAAATGCCTCCAACGTGACTGCGACGGTTCCCGTCAACGCCAGTTCCGAGTTCTTCTGCTTACAAAAATTTTAAGTCGTGTTACGTCACCTCGTTTCGTGCTGCTCCCGTAGTATTTGCGCAAGGGTCGGGCCGCAAACTCTGCACCAGTCCTGGAAACAAGCAATCGTCGCAGACCGCGTTGGAGTGGTCGCAGAAATCCCGCACGATTTGCAGGAGGCCTTGCTGGTTCGCGGCTGACTTGATTGCGCCCGACGTCCGCTGGCCCAGCAAACGATTGCGGGCCAGGCGCAAGAGGCTGTTATCCTGCGCCGCCGGCCACGCCAGATAACGTTGTTCGGCGCGCTCAAGAAGGGCCGCGTTTTTCCCCGCCCGCGCCCTGACCCAAAACCACGGCAGGAGAACGTTGATCGCCAAATCGGTCGCGCGCGATTTACCCAGCATCGGCTGCGATTTGCCCAGCCGCGCGGATCGAAAACTCCAGTGGCGCGACCAGAACTCGTCCTCGCCGGGTTGCAGGCCTTCGAGCAAGGAGTGCGGCAGCGAAATCGCAGGAGGGTCGGTGGTGAACCATTCTTCCAGCTTGGCCAGGAAATTCTTTGAGGCCAGCCAATGCGCCGCCAAGGCCAGCCGGCGGGAGGGTTGATTGGCCGGTCGCAGGCCGCTCAGACGCCACAGAGTTTTCGGCAGCGTAACGTCTTGAAATTTTTCCCGCTCCGTCCACCAGTGATCCCACAACGACCGGAAATACGGAGCGGGCCGGGACTTTTCGCTGGAGGTTTCGAGGAAGCCGCTCACGCCGAGCAATCGCGCCTGCCAGGCGAGAAGGGAATCCTCGCCTTCGCTCAATAGCGGGAGTAATTCCGCCACGCGTTGCATGGGCCAGATATTTTGCTTGTAGCCGAGAGCGCGAAAAACTCCCTCCCACAGCGCTTGCTCCCAACCGGCTTGGCGGGCGCGGATTTCCAGTTCCTGGGCTTTGCGTTGAAAGCGGACGAGGGCCGCCTGTTGCAGAAGCGCGGCGGTCTGGTCGGCGCTCAGTAGGCCAAGCGGGCCGGAGCAAACGCCTTGCAAGGCGGCGGGCCAGATTTCCGCGGCGGCGCTGCCGGCCCAGCTTTGCATTTCGTTTAACGGGGTATCCAGGAACTTTTCCAACGCCAGGGTCGGCAAAGAATTTTCGCCCTTTGGCTCGGCCGTCCACACCACATGCAAGATAACATTGGAAAAAGCCGGGTTGCCCTTGTGATGGTGAGCTTGCCAATTGGACCGCGCCCAATCGATTTCGATGTCGCCGGAGCGGGCGCCCTCCGCCCCGATTTGCACCAGCGCGCCGCGAAAATCCGGGCCGGCCTCGTGGTTCCAAAAGCCGGGATGAAGCACGCGCACCGGCAGGCCATCGACTGTCTCCAGTCGATCGCGCAGCAGCCGCTGATGATGCCAGACACTTTGCAGGACGCGCTCGGGTGGATGAGAACCGTCGCGTTCGCGCAGCAAAAGACGCGCATTGCTTTGCGCGCGCCACTCTGCGTAAAAGCCTGGCGGAAGTGCGGGCATGGCCATTGATTTCAGATGAGCGTCCGGCAAAGTCAAGGCGCAAAGACTCTTCATTGCATTTGCTCCGGCCTTTTGCCAAGCTGAAGCGGACAAGGGAAAGGTGGAACGAAGTCCAAAATCACCCTGTCGGCTTATGAAGATGCTCACGCTCAGGCTCCGCTGTCTCCGCCATCGTCTGCGAAAAATTTTCGTCGCGGGAAGTTTGACGGCAGCCATCCTGGCGGCTGCTCCCGCGCCCTTGGCCGAAACGGATATTCGGCGGGATGCTGTCGTGCAAGCGGTCGAGGAAGTAATGCCTTGCGTCGTCAATGTGGCGACGGAACAGGTGGTCGAATCACGCTATCCCTACCCGGATTTCTTCCGCCAATTTTACGGCGGCCGGCCGCAGGTTCGCAGTTCGCTGGGCTCAGGGGTGATTATTTCCGACGATGGCTACATGCTGACCAACCTTCATGTGGTCAACGGCGCCACTCGCATTCACGTCAAGCTTTCCGATGCCGCCGGCGGCGGAGAATACGAGGTGCAGAACCTCTATGTTGTCACGCCTCAAGAAGATGTCGCCCTGCTTAAAATCGTGCCGAAGAAAAAAGGCGAAAAGTTCAAGGCGGTTCGCTTCGCCAAGGATGACGACCTGCTGCTCGGCGAAACGGTCATGGCCTTGGGCAATCCCTTCGGCCTGGGAGAATCGGTCAGCCGCGGCATCCTCAGTTCCAAACGCCGCGCCGCGCCCAAAGAAAATGAGGACTTGAGCATGGAAAACTGGCTGCAAACTGACGCGCTGATTAATCCCGGCAACAGCGGCGGCCCTCTCATTAACCTGCGCGGCGAATTGATCGGCATCAACGTCGCTATCCTGAAAGGCGCGCAGGGAATTGGGTTTGCCATTCCGATCAAGGAAGTGCGCCAGGCGCTCGGCGAAATGTTCAATCCCGAAACGGCCTCGCGCTGGTTTGGCGCGCAAGTCACCGTCAATTCCCCACTCGTCGTCCAGTCTCTTGAGTCCAACGGCCCAGCCAGCCAGGCGGGCCTTCGGGTGGGCGACACTATCTTGCAAATCAACGGCCATGCGCCCAAGGATTTCATGGACTTCAACCGTCAATTGCGCGAGAACCCAAAACTAAATTTCGCATTGACAGTGCGGCGCGGCGCCGAGCAACTCGATTTCCATATCAAAGAGCTTTCGTTCGAGGAAGTGTTTCGTCAACGGATGGGCGTCGAACTGCGCGACCTGACGCCGGCGCTGGTCGATCAACTGGGCCTTGGCAGCCTGGAAGGCTTGGATTCCGGCCTGCTGGTTTCGCGCGTGGAAAAAGGCAGTCCGGCGGATAAAGCGTCCTTGCGTGATTATTTCCTGATCAATGAAATTGACGGACGCCCGGTCAGAAATACTTTGGACGCCTTCATGGCTCTGGCCAAAAAGGCCAGCGGCCAATCGGCGGAAATGGCCGTGCTGGTTCCGCGCACGCACGGCGACGTGATTTTAGGCTATCAAGAGGGAGTGACCACCCTTAAGCTCCGATGACTCGGGCCTTGAGTCTGCTCTATGATTGAGGTTTCAAACCTGGTTAAACGCTACGCTGGAAATACCGCCGTGGCCGGCTTGTCTTTTACGGTGGCGCGCGGCGAGATTGTCGGCTTGCTGGGCCCCAACGGCGCGGGCAAGAGCACGACCATGCGCATCCTTTCCTGTTTCATTCCGGCGACGTCCGGCACGGCGCGCGTGGCCGGCCTGGACGTTTTCAACGAGGCCGACGAGGTGCGGCGGCGCATTGGCTACATGCCGGAAAACAACCCCATGCATCCCGACATGCGCGTCCGTGAATACTTGAAATTTCGCGCCCGTCTCAAGGGTCTGGGCCGCGCTCGCTCACGCCAGAGGGTCGATGCGGTCATCGCCCAATGCGGCCTGGCGGACGTCAACAAGAGAATCATCGGCCATCTCTCCAAGGGCTATCGGCAGCGGGTCGGGCTGGCCGACGCGCTGGTCCATGAGCCGGAGTTAATCATTTTGGATGAACCGACCATTGGCCTGGATCCAAGCCAGATTCGATCGGTCCGCCAGCTTATCAAAAACTTGGGCCAGCGGCACACTGTCTTGATTTCCAGCCATATTTTGCCCGAGGTGGAAATGACCTGCAATCGCGTGTTGATCATGCGGGAAGGCCGAATTTTGGCGGCGGACTCACCCGAGAATTTGCAGAAAACCATGGGCCGGAGCGGCCAGGTCATCACTGAAATTGCCGCGCCCGTGGAAGACTTGAAAACGTGCTGGGAGCAAATGCCGGAAATCGCCCACTATAATATTGCGCCGGCCGAGGGCGAATATCACCGGTGCGCATTGACCGCGCATGGCGCGCACGACTTGCGCCCGCTCATTTTTTCGCTGGTCAAGGAGCGAGGGTGGAAGCTGCGTGAACTTTGCCGGGTGCGCCATTCGCTGGAGGATATTTACATCCGGCTGACCCGGCCGGAAAGCGAGGAAGAAAGGTCCTGATGCAAGTGTACTTGACGCTAACGCGGCGGGAGCTGGGCGGTTTCTTTTTGTCGTGGATTGGATATATCGTCATTGCCGCCGCAGTCTTTCTGATGGGCTTTAGCTTTGTCACCCTGGTGGATAAATTGCAGGGGCAGCCGACCCCGATGCCGATCACGGAAATATTTCTGAACTTTTGCTTTTGGCTCATCCTGCTTTTTTCCGCGCCGCTGATCACGATGCGCTTGTTTGCTTTGGAGAAATATTCCGGGACGTTTGAAACCCTGATGACCGCCCCAGTGGGAGACGCCGAGGTGATCCTGGCCAAATTCAGCGCCGCTCTTATTTTTTTCATGTTGATGTGGCTGCCGTTACTGGGCTGCATTTTTGTCCTGCGCTATTTTACGCACGGGGCCAATTTGTTGGATCCCGGCACGCTGGGCACGACATTCCTGGGAATTTTCCTGATGGGCTGTCTTTATATGTCCATCGGCTGTTTTGCCTCCGCCCTGACCCGCAACCAGATTGTCGCCGCCATGATTAGTTTCGCCCTCGGGCTGGGTTTATTTCTGATGAGCTTTTTAGCGGACCAACTTGCCCTGGAAAAAAGCTGGGCGTTGCGCGCGCTGAACGCCGCCTGCATTCATCAGCAAATGGAGGAGTTTGGCCGGGGGACCGTGGACACGCGTTATATCGTGTTCTACTTGACTTCGACTTTTTTCTTTTTGTTCCTGACATATCGGGTGGTCGAAAGCCGCCGCTGGAAATAAAATGTCCGAAACCGCGCAACCGAAACCCAGCTTCTCCGCCGGCCGGCGGTGGCTGATCTGGCTGAATACCTTCCTGGCCGTCGCCGCCGTGCTGGCTTTGGTGGTGATGGCCAATTACCTGGCCTCCGGCTACTTCAAAAGATTTCAAATCGACGCCGATTCCGTTTTCAAATTGTCTCCCCAAACGCTGCAGGTCTTGGCAGACCTGACCAATGACGTCGAGGTCACTCTTTTCTTTCAACCGGACGGCGACAACAAGGAGATTTACGGGCTGGCGGCGGGTTTGCTGAAAGAATATCAGCAGGTCAACCCGCGGCATGTGCATGTTAAAACCCTGGACTACACCCGCGAGACCGGCGCCGCCAAAGAGTTGCTTTCCAGGGCCAGTTTGACGGCCCTAACGCAAAAGGATTTTGTTTTGTTTGAGAGCGGCGGACATAACAAAACGGTCTATGCCAAGGAACTGGCCGATTACGATTTCAGCGAGCGCCTGGCCGGCCGGAGCATGTATGTCCGGCGCAGCAGCTTTCGCGGCGAGATGTTTTTCACCGGCGACATCTATGCCGTCAGCAACCCACAGCCCATGAAGGCTTATTTTCTTTACGGTCACGGTGAGAACGATCCGGACGACAACAAACCGGACCACAGCGGCTATTCCAAGCTTGCCGCCATTCTCACCGACGAAATCAACTGTCCGTGGCAAAAACTTTCCCTCCAAGGCACCAATCAAATCCCCGCCGACTGCCAGTTGCTCATCGTGGCTGCCGGCGCCCATGAGGAAAGAATGACCCCGGCCGAATTGGCCAAAATTGCCGCCTATCTCAAACAGGGAGGACGAATGCTGGCCCTGCTCACCGTCTATTCGGGCCTCGAGTCTGTTCTGCGCAGTTGGGGCGTGGAAATCGGCGACAGCCGCGTGGCCGAGGGCAACAGGCAATACAGCCTTTCTCCGCAGAGTTTTTTGACCGCGGAAATATTTCCTCATCCCATTATGAAACCTTTGGCCAAAGATGGGCTGCCCCTCGAGATGATTTTTCCGCGGCCGGTGGGTGCGCTGCAGAATCAGCCCAAAATTCCCGGCGCGCCCGAAATCACCGACCTGGCTTGGACCAGTTCCTCTGGCAGGGACGAAGGTAAACAAACCGGGCGTTTTCCATTATTGGCCGCCGTCGAACAAGGGGTCATCCAGGGAGTCAATACTTCCCGCGGCGGAGGCACGCGCATCGTGGTGGCGGGCGACTCGGACTTCCTGGACGATCAAGTGATCGATTCCGTGGGAAATCACACCTTCGCCAATCTGGCCTTGAACTGGCTTTTGGAGAGGCCGCAATTCATGCTGAACGGCCTGGGCCCGCGCCCGATCAAGGAATACAAATTCTACATGACACCTGCGCAGGCCCAGGCGGTGCAAATCCTCTTCCTGGCGGCGATGCCCGGCGCTGTTCTTTTATTGGGTGGTTTGGTTTGGCTGCGACGACGGAGTTGATCTCCCATGAATTGGAAACCCACCTGTGTTTTGCTGGCGGCGGCCGCGGTTTTGCTGGCCTTTATTCTGCTCATTGAGCGCCCCATCCGGCACGAACGATTGCGTGAAACCGGCCGCTCGGTGTTGACCGATTTTGACCCCGCCTCCGTTC
>DASRLE010000635.1:0-3384 GCA_035648615.1 Saccharimonadales bacterium (SeqCode)
GCCGTAATGACCTTCTTATACTGCGGATGAGGAAAACGCCGCTGCACTTGCACGACGATGGTCTTGGCCATTTTGTTGGAAATGACCTTGCCCTGCCGTTCCTTGCGGTGTCCGCGATCAGTTTGTGTTGCTTCTGGCATAACGTGTCAAATCAAGCCGCTTTTTGGCGGAGTTGGGAAATGCGGGTTTCGAGCCGGGCCACGTCCCGGCGCAAGCTGCGCAGGCGGGCGGGTTTTTCCAATTGGCTGCTGGCCTGCTGCAGGCGCAGGTTAAACAGTTCCTGCCGGAGATCGCGGCTCTTGGCGGTCAACTCCTGGGCGGTCAAATCTTTTATTTCAGACATTTTCATAGGGCGTCAGGCCATGCGGTGGCGGGAAATAAACTTGGTCCTAATAGGCAATTTCGTGGCCGCCAAGCGCATCGATTCGCGCGCCACGGCTTCCGTCACGCCATCGACTTCGAACAAAACGTTGGCGGGACGAATGACAGCCACCCACGATTCCAACGGCCCTTTCCCCTTGCCCATTCGAGTTTCCAATGGCTTTTTGGTATATGATTTTTGGGGGAAAATTCGGATCCAAACTTTGCCGCGCCGTTTCATGTAACGGGTCACGGCGACGCGCGCCGCTTCGATCTGTTTGGTGTCCAGCCAGCATCGTTCCAGGGATTGCAAACCGTATTCGCCAAAGGCGACGGTCGCGCCGCGATGGGCCAAGCCTTTGCGGCTGCCGCGGTGCATCTTGCGATACTTAACTCGGGCTGGACTCAGTGGCATAATTTACTCTCTTTTCTAATCGCGGGCATGTCGTTCAAAATTTTTAAGCGGGGACAGGAGGAGGGGTTTGGACAGGCGTCGAGACGGGCGCGGTCAGCGGGCGGGCGACGACTTGGTCTTTCTTCGCCACCGGCACATCGCCTTTGCAAATCCAACATTTAATCCCCAACTTGCCATACATCGTATTGGCCTCGGCAAAGCCGTATTCAATATTCGCGCGCAAGGTGTGCAAGGGCACGCGGCCCTGGTGATACTTTTCGACGCGGGCGATTTCCGCCCCGCCCAAACGTCCGCCGACACGCACTTTGATGCCCTCCGCGCCAAAATCCATGGCCACTTGCACGGCCTTTTTCATGGCGCGACGGAAAGAAACCCGGCGCTCCAATTGCAGCGCCACGTTCTCGGCCACCAATTGCGCATCCATCTCCGGCTGCTTGATTTCCTGGATGTCCACATAGACTTCCTTGCCGGTCATCTTGCTGATTTCCTCTTTGAGCTTGTCGATTTCGGCGCCTTTGCGGCCGATGACAACGCCAGGGCGGGCGGTGAAAATAGTAATACGGCAGCGGGAGGCTGCGCGTTCGATGCCAATCTTGGAGACAGAGGCGCCTTCCAGCTTGGACTTGAGTAATTCGCGGATTCTGCGGTCTTCAGCGAGGAGTTTGCCGAAGTCTTTTTTCTCGGCGAACCATTTCGAGGCCCAGTCTTTATTGACAGCGATGCGCAGGCCGATTGGATTTGTTTTCTGACCCATAGGTTATTCGTCTGACAAGACAATTTTAACGTGGCAATTGCGCTTCAAAATCGGGCCGGCCGAACCGCGCGCCTTGGGGATGAAGCGGCGAATCGTCGTCGCGGTGCCGGCGACCGCCAGCTTCACGCGCAGACTCTCCGTTTTCAACCCTTGAAATTCCGGTTTGTGGATCTTCAAGTCCTCGGCATTGGCCATGGCGGACTTGAGGGTTTTGGCCACGACCCGCGCGCCTTTGCGGGGCACGACGGCCAGGACGGCCTGGGCATGGGCCGCGGGCAATCCCTGGATCTGGCGCACGACCTCGCGCATTTTCTGCGCGGACATTCGCACGTTGCGTGTAATGGCTTGAACTTCCATAAAATCTTTTCTACTTCGCTTCCGCCTTGGCGGTGTGCGCCCCGTGTTTTTTGAAGGTGCGCGTCAAGGAGAATTCGCCCAAACGATGCCCCACCATGTTCTCTGTCACGAAGACCGGGTTGAATATCTTGCCGTTATGCACGGCAAACGTCAACCCCACGAAATCCGGCGTAATCATCGAGCGCCGCGACCACGTCTTGATCGGCGTCTTGCTTTTGGCGGCTTTGGCCACGGTAATTTTGTCCAGCAAATGCTGGTCAACAAATGGACCTTTTTTGATCGAGCGTCCCATAAATTATTATTTGCGTTTCATCGGACGGCCATCGCGCCGCACCAAAATGAATCGATTGGAATACTTGCGTTTGTTGCGGGTGCGATACCCCTTGGCCAGCAATCCCCAGGGCGAGGTCAACTGCTGCCAGCCGCCGCCGCTCTTGGATTTGCCGGCGCCGCCGCCATTGGGATGGTCCACCGGGTTGCGCGAAACTCCGCGGTTGATCGGGCGAATGCCGCGATGCCGCGAGCGCCCGGCCTTGCCCAGCACGACGTTTTCGTGCTCGAGGTTGCCGACCTGCCCGATGGTCGCATAGCAATCCTCATGCACGCGGCGGATTTCCCCTGAAGGCAGGCGAATCTGCGCATAGCCTTCTCCGCGAGACATCAAGATCGCCGCCCCGCCAGCCGTCCGCACCATCTGGCCGCCTCGTCCGGGAGTGATCTCAATATTATGAATCTGCAAGCTGACCGGGATGGCTTTAAGTTGCAAAGAATTGCCCAGCTCAGCCGGAGCGGCCGGCCCGCTCATCAATTTCGCGCCGACCTGCAATCCGTTGGGGGCGATGATATACCGCTTTTCGCCGTCCTTGTATTGCAAGAGCGCCAGCCGGGCCGTGCGAATGGGATCATACTCGATGCCCAGCACTTCGGCTTCGATCCCGTGCTTATGCCGCTTGAAATCGACATTCCGGAAAAATTGTTTATGACCCCGGCCAATGCCCCGGGCGGTGACCCGGCCGTAGCAATTGCGGCCGCCGGTTTTTTTGCGAATACTAACGAGACTCCGCTCCGGAGAATCCTTGGTAATCTCATCGAACGACGCTACAGTAATATAGCGGGTCGAAGGCGTTAACGGCCTAAACGTTTTGACTGGCATAAAATCAAAAATCCAAAAAATACAGAACTTAGCTGCAACGGCCATCAATCCTGCGCCTAGTGAGGCGAACAGTTATCGGTCGCGCCAAAAGTCTGTCATTGCGCCCGAAGGCGAAATGGAGCGTGAACATAGCAGGGAAAAAACCTCATGCAAGTGTTTTTTTAAATTATTTTTGCGGCGCTGTCTGTCCGGGCCGCCTTGACCCCCGGGACCACGATTTCCGCCAGCGGTACGGGGGCGGAGTTTACTATCGTTTTAGGAAGATTTGAACAGAAGAGCTCTGAGTTGTTCCGGCAACATATTTTTTGAAAATTATTCACCTTTGGCCGCCGCCTCTTTTTTCAT
>DASRLE010000636.1:0-2722 GCA_035648615.1 Saccharimonadales bacterium (SeqCode)
TTTCAATCGTGAACTCCGAAATCTAAACGCATTACTCGCCACCAGGACTTCACCAAAAAAGTGAATGCACCCGGCGCGCGTTGCTTCCCACAAGGGCGGCTCCTAAGGCTCGGCCAGGGACTGGCCGCAGTTCGGGCAAAATTTGTCTCCGACTTTGACTGGTTTGCCACAGTGCGGGCAGAAGTGCGGCAGGGGCTTGCCGCAACTTGGGCAAAATCTGTCGTTGATCGTGACCGGTTTGCCGCACGAAGGGCAGGTCAATCCTCTCGCGGGCACGAGCGCAACCGGTTCGCGCGGAGCAATGGCAGCTTTCTCTTTCTCTTCAGCGCGGGGCAATACCGCCGCAGTGGCGGATGGATGAAGGAGTTGTTGGTCCACTTCCGGCAAAACTTCCACCAGGGCGCGCAATGCAGCCGCTCCGATCAGGCGGCATTGCAGGTCAAATGAATTGGTTGGACTTAGTGTTTGACTCCCCGGGAGGTCTCGTTTGACCAGGCTGACTCCGCCGACATTCAAGGCGACCGATTTGGTCGTGCCTTTTTCCTCCACAGTGCCGGTCGCCCCCGCCACCAATTGCTCGGTGGCTTCGCTATAAAACTCCAGCCGGACAGTGCATTTTACACTCAAAGTCAGATCCGATTTACTCAGATCGATGTTGGTCAACATCGACAAGTTGCCCCCGGGCTGAAATTTTTTGACAAAAGAAGAGAGTTTCTGAAATCCCGTGGCGGAGTCGCTTTGCGCCTGCTGAATTTCCAGATTATTGACGAACACCTTGCACCGGTATTGGGGGTGCTCGCTCTCGGTAAGCGCAAATCGGCCCGAATTATGGAGCACATCACCAAGCACCGAACCGACCTGGTTCCCCACCGCATCGGCGTCATACATCTTGGCCAAGTGCCCGGAAAAATGAACTTGCGGCTCTCCCACCGAAGCAACCCCAACCAAAGCGGCGGGCTTGGCCGGAAGGCTGAAAATCTCGCGGGCGCCGTTGGTGCCGTCGAGCACCCCCGTCGTTTCGGCCAGAACTGGGGCTACGCCGGGAAAGCCAGCCCACAAAAATGCTAAAAAAATGATGTGCCGCAATAACTAATTGTAGGCGAGCACTTTGGAAAAATCAATCAGTTTATCTCACTAGAAACAGCGCATGCCATCTTCCTATTTTAGTGTGCTCGAAGAGTCATTGTTGCCCAAGCGGCGTGGTTGAGCGTATGGCGGCCGACGGAGCAGCCGGTTTCGAGGCTTCGCTGTAGATGATCAGGCTGGCGCCACAGGCGATGAGGAGAACCCCAGACCAGCGGATCGGGCTCACTTTTTCTTGGAGGATAAAATGAGCCATCAAGGTCGTGACGATAAAACCGAGCGAGGTCAGCGGCCAGACAAAGCTGACGTCTTTTTGCGAGAGCAGGTAGAGGAGCGCCCCGAAAAAAGCCGCCTCCAGAGCGACGCCGAGAAGAATTTTGCCGTTGGTCGCGCCCGCTTTGATTAGGCTGGCGATTTGACCCACGGAAATTTTGGACGGGCTGTTGATTTCCTTGAGGCCGCCGCTGAGAAAGGCGACGCCGATCGATTCCACTACGACGGCGACAATCAGAATAATTAATATTTTGGCCATGATTTATAGGTCCTGGTAGCGGATCAACTGGAGGCCCAGTTTTTGCGCCAGCGCCCGGACGGTTGGGTTGATTAGGGCATCTAACTCGTGCGCAAATTGGCCGAGCGAAGGATGCGAGTAAAGCTCGGAATCACCGGGCGGCAGGCAGGGCAGAAGTTTTGTGATATAATCGCTGTCCACGCAGCCGTTTTGCAGCAGGCCGAAGACGGCCTCGGTGTGGCGGATGCGGCGTTGGGCCAGGAGGGGCCGCGCCCGGTTGGACAAAATCCAGTAAATGACAGCGTGGCTGAATCGGTACCCCCACCGGCCGGCGGCGAGACGCGCGTTCAGGAAGAAAGGGTCATAGGTCAAACGCATCGGCGACCGCCCCATGTTGTCCAAAATAATTTTCAGGATAGTGGGATGAAGGTGAATGTTCAGATGGCCGTTGACGTGGTCAAGAAGCAGGCCGCTGGCTTGGAACTTCGCGAATTGCGCTTTAATTTCATCCCGCAATTGCGCGCGGCACCGGGCGCTGGTGAAATATCGCAGGCCGCTCGCCACGGGGTTATTGGAGAATTGTTTTTGGGCGTTGACCAGGGCGGGAATTTGCGCGGCGGACAAGGTCGAGCTTCCGCAAACCAGGGTTAAATGCAGCCCCACGCCCAGCTTCGGATTCTGGCGCGCCAAGGCGATCGCTTCGTCGGCCGCGGGTTCGTTGACCATCAAACTTGTCGTCGTCAGGATGCCTTCGCGATGGGCGCGGATGACCGCTTCATTGATCGAGCGGGAGCGTCCGAAATCGTCGGCATTGACGATCAGGCGGCGGACGGCGTCACGGGGTTCCATAGTTGGGCACAGCGGCGCCGGAAACCAGCTGGCACCAGGTGCGGAGGATGAGCAGGATTTTCTGGCCTTTGTTCAAGCGGGCAGGGCGCGGACCAAAAACCTGGAAGCGGCCGCGCTCAAGCTTGCGGAAAAGCCGCCAATAGACCGAACCCATCAGCTCCGCCGCCGCCATGGAACGGCGGTCCTGAGCAGGCAGGGTCTGGCGGGCCAGGCCGTAAAATTTGCGGGCCTGCTGCGCCACGTTTTCGGCCAATTGCGCAAAGCGCTCCGAGTATTGAC
>DASRLE010000637.1:0-4461 GCA_035648615.1 Saccharimonadales bacterium (SeqCode)
CCTTCCATACTGGGTGTTTCTTCTTTCACAATCGTTCCTGGGTTGTCGTTGAGACTGGAGCGGACTTCAAAAATGACGCCGAATTTTTTGGCAAATTCCACCGAGCGCGATTGCATGACTTTGGCGCCCAGCCCGGCCAGTTCCAGCATTTCATCGTAGGAAATTTCAGCCAGCTTGCGCGCAGTTGGAACGATGCGGGGGTCGGCGGTATAAACTCCATCGACGTCCGTATAAATCTGGCAGACCTCCGCCTTCAACGCGGCGGCGAGGGCAATGGCCGTCAAATCAGAGCCGCCGCGTCCCAAAGTGGTAATCTGGCCGTCCGGGGTTTGTCCCTGAAACCCCGCCACAATGACAACCTTGCCTTCGTTGAGCACCTTGTGAACCTGCTGCGGGGTAATGTTCTTGATCTTAGCCTTGGTATGGACGCCATCGGTGAGGATGCCGGCTTGCGGGCCGGTCATGGAAACGGCCGGGACATTGGCGGCATGAAGGGCGATGGCCGTCAAGGCGATCGTCGTTTGCTCGCCGGTCGCCAGGAGCATGTCCATTTCCCGTTCATTGGGCAGGGGCATGAGTTCCTTGGCCATTTTAATGAGATTATCGGTCACGCCGCTCATGGCGGACACCACGACGACAATTTGATCGCCCCGCGCATGGTGCTTCGCGACCCGTTGAGCGACATTTTTAATGCGCTCGGGATTCGCGACCGACGTTCCGCCAAATTTTTGAACAATGAGAGCCATTGACTTGCGCCAGAGAATAAGTGCATGAGGCGCGGATTGCAATTGAGCAAAAAAGAGCAAAGGCCATTTTTGCAAATGGAAACGATAGAACGCGATATTTCTTTCTCGCTCCCCTGTGTCGCTGATTGTTAATATCCATCCACATGAATCGCCCGGCTGTCTCGACGAATCTGGCCAAATAGACTTCAACCCACCACCATGCCATCATGACCGACGCCGATTTTTTTCACGAAGAACCAGCCGCATATGGAAGCAGTGGCAAACCCGCGCCGCTAACGGATTATTTGCGCAAGCTCGAACAGGCCCTCAAACGCGGCGATGCTACGGAACATACGCATCGCCCCGCCCTCAAAGCGTTGATCGAAGCCCTCGACGAAAAAGTCGTCGTGACCAACGAACCAAAGCGCTCTGAGTGTGGCGCGCCAGATTACGTCGTATCGCGGCGGCGCGACCAGCTTACTCTCGGCTACGTCGAGGCCAAGAGTATCGGCTCGGATCTCGCTGAAATGGAGCGCGGCGAACAGCTCCAACGCTATCTCCCCGCGTTGCCCAACCTGTTGCTCACTGATTATGTCGAGTTTCGCTGGTTTGTGAACGGCAAGAAGCGTGACACCTTCCGCCTTGGCCGCGTCCTCCCGGGCGGCAAACTTGCGCCACTGGAAGCGGACGAACTCGACCGCGCCCGCCGTCTTTTGCTCGGTTTCCTTTCGCAAAAGCCGGTGGACATAGCCTCCGCCGAAGACTTGGCTCGGAAGCTCGCCAGTCTCGCCCACCTCATCCGCAACGTCATCATTGGCGCGTTCCAATCCGGGCATGCTTCGCAGCAACTCCGCGACTGGCGCGCTGCGTTTGCCGCCACGCTGCTGCCCGAACTTGCCCCGCACGGCGACCCCAGGAAAGAAGCGGAAGCCGTGAGCGAGTTCGCCGATATGTTTGCGCAAACGCTGGCCTACGGTTTGTTCAGCGCCCGCGCCGCCAGCGGCAGCAGCGAGTTCACTCGCGAGAAGGCACAGAAACTCATCCCGCGCACCAACCCATTTCTTCGCACCTTTTTCGAGCAGATTACCGGCGCGACCCTGGAGGACGAACCCTTTGCCAGCTTCGTTGAGGATTTGATCCAGACACTCAACCACGCGGACATGGCGCGCGTGATGGAAGACTTTGGCAAACACGGCCGCCGCCGTGATCCCGTGATTCATTTCTATGAGACTTTCCTGCAAGCCTATGATCCCAAGTTGCGGGAAGTGAGGGGCGTTTATTATACACCCGAGCCAGTGGTGAATTACATCGTGCAGAGCATTGACCGTCTGCTGAAAAATAAATTCGGCATTAAAGCCGGCCTCGCCGACCATCAGAAAATTCCTGTCAAACGTACTGAAGGCGAACGCGAGATCACTGATCAGGCGCATCGCGTGCTCATTCTTGACCCCGCCGCCGGGACGGCCACGTTTCTCTATACCGTGCTTGATTTCATCCGCTCGCAATTCAAGAGCCGGAAGAACGCGGGCCAATGGAGCAGCTACGTTCACGAACATTTGCTGCCGCGACTGTTTGGTTTTGAACTGCTCATGGCTCCTTATGCGGTGGCGCATTTTAAAATCGGACTTGCGCTCGCGGCGATGGATGAGGAGCCTCTTTTCCGCCAGCAATGGAGCTACGAACCGCAGGGCAACGAGCGCGTCAACATCTTCCTCACCAATACGCTGGAGGACTTGGAGCACACCGCCGAGCAACTTGGCCCGTTGCGCGCCTTGAGCGACGAGGCCAATTCCGCCTACCAAGTCAAGGCGCACAAGCCCGTTCTCGTCGTTCTCGGCAATCCGCCTTATGCCAATTTCGGCCAGCAGAATCGCCATCCGTGGATTCTTGGTTTGCTTGAGGACTACAAGCGCGGACTGAACGAAAAGAAGCTTAATCTCAACGATGACTTTATCAAGTTCATCCGCTGGGCACAGTGGCGCATTGAAAGAACCGGCAGCGGCATTATCGGTTACATCACCAACAACGTTTACCTCGATGGCTTGACGCATCGGCGAATGCGCGAATGTTTGCTGGAGACCTTTGATGAGATTTACATCGTCAATCTACACGGCTCATCCAAGAAGCAGGAAACCGCCCCCGGTGGCAGCCATGATGACAATGTTTTCGACATCACAGTGGGAGTAGCAATTGTCCTGTTTGTCAAACTGCCGCCTGGAGCAAAGAAAGGGGGCAAATCGCCGGCCTCGGTTCGCTATGTAGATTTGTGGGGTCGTCGTGGCGGGAAATACCAATGGCTGGATGACCATCATAGTGAGAATACTAAATGGCAGAAGCTGAGGCCCGAAGCACCCGGTTTTTACTTAGTCCCGCGAGATGCGTCGCTGGAAAAGGAATTCAGAACTCTTTGGAGCGTGCGTGACTTGTTTCCCGTTTCAGGCAACGCGATAAAGACAGAGAGAGACCGCCTTACCATCCAGTTCAGCGAAGCGGAGATTAAGCGGGTGGTGGGCGATTTCAAAATGGAGGCGGTGGAAGAATTGCGGATGAAGTTTGAGCTTGGCCCAGATAGCCGTGATTGGTCTATCGCTCGCGCGCAGGCTGACGTGCAGGAGAATGCAAAGGAACAATTCACTTATCCGGTTGTTTATCGTCCATTCGATGTTCGTTACACCTGGTACAGCGGGCGCGGCAAGGGGTTTATCGGAACACCTGCCAGTAGCTTGATGCATCACATGTTGGAAGGAGACAATTTAGGATTGTGTTGCCTGCGCCAAGCGAGGCGCGCGCAAATCGACGGCTTCTTTGCAGTTAAGAATCTCGTTGGCAAGGATGTTGTTTCACCCTTTGATATCGGAACTGTTTTCCCGCTCTATCTTTATCCCAACGGCAACCTGCCGGAAGAAGACTTGTTTGCGCACGACAATGGGCGCCGCCCGAACTTGAGCGCCGCGTTTATCGAAGACTTTTGTGAGAAGCTGAAGGTCAAGTTCGTGCCGAACGGCTTGGGCCGTCCCGGCAAACGCGAGTTAGGGCCGGAATTGATTTTCCATTACGCCTATGCCGTGTTCCACAGTCCCGCCTATCGCGAGCGCTACGCGGAGTTTCTGCGCGCGGATTTTCCACGTCTTCCTATGACTACCGATTTCGAATTGTTTCGCGAGTTGGCCGGTTTCGGCGGTGAACTGGTGAATTTGCACGCGCGCGGCAAGGGCGACCCGCGGGGCATCAGCTTTCCCGTTAAGGGCGACAACATCATTGAGCAAGTTCGCTATCAGCCGCCCCAAGGCGAAGAACCGGGCCGCGTCTGGATCAATGACCGTCAACACTTCGCCGGTGTGCCGGAGACGGCTTGGACATTTCCGATCGGCGGTTACCTGCCCGCGCAACGTTGGCTCAAAGACCGTGTCGGTCGCGCGCTCGGCTACGAGGAGCAATCAGAATATCAACGCATCATTTGGGCGTTGATTCAAACGAGGCGGCTCATGGGCGAAATAGATGCCAGCATCAATCAGCATGGCGGTTGGCCGATGACTTAGTCGCGAGCATGCGGCCAAAGTAGGTTCAGGACTGGAGGACGACGACAAGGTGCATTAAACTGAATTTGCTTATGGCCACGACGCCTTTGCTCCAAGCGACCGACCGCGGGCTTTATTGCGCCGCGGGCAATTTCTTTATTGATCCATGGCGCGAAACGGATTTTGCGATCATTACTCACGCCCATTCGGACCATGCG
>DASRLE010000638.1:0-3248 GCA_035648615.1 Saccharimonadales bacterium (SeqCode)
ATCGATGTCTCTGGATGGATGAACACGGGCGACGTTTTGAACAGGAGAAAAACCGAGGGAACGGAGTTGCCGCGAAAGAACACAGAGGCCGCAAAAGAAACACAAAAACAAGGGGGTTTTTTACCGCGAACCAGTCGAACATGCGAATGCTGTTGCGCCTCGGATGCGATTCCTCTGTAAGCGGTAAACGGGAGACCCCCTGTTAGCCGGGCGGCATCCGTGATAAAAACGGTGCCGATGAAGAAATCCAGATTGTCTCCACGGCGTCACGCCCCTCGCACTCGTGCCAGTCAACGCGCTCAACTCGTGGCGCTGTTTGATCGCAGCGGATTATCCGCAACGGCATTTGCCCGTCGGCACGGCCTCAACTACACCACCTTTTGCGGCTGGCGGCAGAAGACCAAGGCTGGTCTTTCGCCGCGTTTCGTCCAGATCGACTTGCCTGCCCCGACGACGCGGGTCGAGTTGGTGATTGAGCTGGGCGCATTTGCCCGGCTGCGTTTGACCGCCCAGGAACAGATTCCCATGGCGGCGCGCCTGCTTCAAACCCTCGACACCCAAAGCCCATGCTGAGTTTTCACGCCAATCTCAAAATATTCATGGCCGTCGCGCCGTGCGATTTGCGCCTGAGTTTCAATGGACTGTGGGCGGCGGCCCAGCAGCAATTGGGCGAAGACCCCAAAGGCGGGGCGCTCTTTGTTTTCGGCAACCGCAGACGCAACCGGATCAAAATCCTTTATTTTGACGGAACAGGCGTTTGCGTTCTGGCAAAGCGTTTGGAGGAGGGAACCTTCCACTGGCCGCAAAGCGCGAGCGAGCCGGGTGTCAAACTGCGCCTGGCTCCTCAGGCGTTGCAGTTGCTCCTGGACGGTGTGGATTTGAAGGATGGCGCTCGCCGCGCGTGGTATGAAGCGACGGCGTAACGCGCTGAAAATGTTTTATTAAAAATTCGCGAAAATAATTTGAACAGTGCCGGAGCGTTGCCGTCTATTACTGTCAAGTGAACAGTGAATCGCTCCAGTCGTTGAAAGCCGAAAACGCCGCCTTGCGCCAGCAAGTGGAGCAACTGCGCCGTGAAAAGGAACAGCTTCGCCGTGAAAACGAGTTGCTGCGCCAGAAGATCGACGCCCTGATACGCCACTGCTTCGGCAAGAAATCCGAGCAACTGGACGCCGCCCAAATGGAACTGTTGATGAGCGGCCTGACTCCGAGCGTTGTGGTGGAGACGATCGAAGAAAAAAAGGAGCCGCCCGCTTTCGGGATGCCGCCGCGATCTGTTGTCCGTTCCCAGCGCATTGTCACCCCGGAAAACCTGAAAGTAGTGAGTCAAGTCATCGAACCCGAACTGGTGGCTGTCGATCCCGATCAATGGAAGCGGATTGGCCAGGAAATCACGCGCCGCCTGGATTTTCAACCGGGCGAGTTTTTCTGGCAGGAGACCGTTCGCCCCAAATACACGCGCATAGGCCGGCGCGAACTGCCGCCGGTGATCGCGCCCGCGCCCGAACAGGTTGTGGATCACGGACTGGCCGCGCCGGGATTGCAGGCCACGATACTGGTGCAAAAATATTGCGATCATCTGCCCTATTACCGGCAGGAACAAATTTTTCTGCAACGGCACGGAGTGTTCATCAGCCGCCAGCAAATGGTGCAATGGACGGCGCAGAGTGTGCGGCTGCTCTCAGCCATCAGCGATTTTCTCAAGAAGCAAGTGCGCCAAAGCCGTTACGTGCAAGTCGATGAAACGCCGGTGCGTTACCAGGACCGGGAATTGACCGGACGTTGCGGACAAGGCTACCTGTGGACGGGATTGGTTCCGGGCCAATGTGTGGTCTATGAATGGCACGCCAGCCGGGCAGCAACCTGTTTGGACTCCCTTTTAGGAAAAGGCTTTGCTGGAAAACTCCAAAGCGATGGCTACGGCGCCTATGCGGCCTTTGTCAAAGAGAAGGATGACTTAAAACTGTTTGGCTGCTGGGCGCATGCGCGGCGTGGATTTTTCGAGGCCAAAGAACAAGCGCCCAAAACGGCGGGTTGGTTATTAAACCAGATTGGCCATCTGTATGGATGGGAAAGAGAATTGAGGGCAAGCCGGGCGGGACCGGCACTGCGGCAAGCCCATCGAAGCTCCCACGCCCGGATGGTGGTGGAACGGTTCCATCGCGTCCTGACCCGATTGCAAAGCCGTTACCTGCCAAAAAGTCCAATGGGCGAAGCCATCCGCTATGCGCTGAACCAGTGGGCGACGTTGGAAGGGTTCCTGGAACACGGCGAAGTGGAGATCGACAACAACCTGGTGGAGAACGCCATTCGCCCGACGGCCATTGGCAAGAAGAACTGGTTGTTTTTCGGATCAGAAGAAGCGGGCCAACGCAGCGCGGTGATGTACACCTTGATCGAGAACTGCCGGATGCATGGCCTTGATCCCTACGCGTATCTCAAAGACATGCTGGAACGCCTGCCGACAATGACCAACCAGCAAGTCAGTCAACTGACGCCGTTGAACTGGAAAAATGAACGGCAGTCCCCGGTCAAGCTCGCCGCTTGATTTCGTTCGGCATCCGGGAAACCCATCATCCTATCACAATCCGCACGTTTAAAAGGCGGTCGCTCCTTCACCGCTTACATTCCTCTTTAATGTGACGCCGACAATTCTTTTAAGGAGATTTCCTCCAAAGACGAGGACCTTCTCACTTCCGCACCCCATTTTGGCATCATAGGTATCAACATTCGCTGAAGAGATGCTTCATGGTGAGCTGATGCGGTAATAGCGGTCAGGGATGTTTGTCTGCACAGGTTCGCTATAAAAAAACGAACCATTGACAAGTGTAATGTTCTTGAGCGGAGACCATATAGGGCTGGTCAGGTTAGTGCAGACTTCCAGCACGATCGGGATATTAGCCGTGCCAGTAATGTTGAACCCAAATTGATTGTTCCACCAGCCTGCGGCTTGGATTTGTGGGTTCCAAAGGAATGCCGGACGACCTGCGAATGTAGAACTCCAACCGGTGGTTCCAGGCAAATAATAAAATGTCACGTTAGAAAGCGGCTGGATGGTGCCTTCATCGACCCACGTGAACGCATCCGAACCAACGGCTGGAGTGTTGCCACCGAAATAAACACTGGTCAGTGCTGAGCACAAATAGAACGCATTGTCTCCAATACTGGTGACATTGCCGGGAATCATGACACTAATCAGATTAGAGCAGGCCCCAAAGGCATATTCTCCGATACTGGTCCCGTTACCC
>DASRLE010000639.1:0-8021 GCA_035648615.1 Saccharimonadales bacterium (SeqCode)
GCCAGCACCCGAACATCCGCCGGAACCATATCGCCGGCCGCCAGCCGGATAATATCGCCGGGCACCAGCAGCTTGAGCGAGACTTCTGCTTCCTTGCCATCTCGCACCAACGTCGCCGTGTTGCTGACCATCGCCTGGAGCTTTGCGGCCGCGTTATCGGCTCGCAACTCCTGGAAGAAACGCAGCACCACGCCCAGAACCACCATCACGAAAATAACCACCGTCGCCCGCAGGTCACCGGTAAGATAGGAAAGCACCCCCAGCGCCATGAGCAGAAGCACCAATGGATTCTTGACGTTGCTCAGGAGGCGCATCAGGGCCGATTGACGTTTCTCCCGGGCGATCTCGTTTGTTCCAATCTGCTTCAAACGAACATCGGCTTCTGACTGGGTCAGGCCGCCTAGTTGCGAGCCCAAATCCTTCAAGACGGTGTCAGCATCGGCGCGCGCCTTTTCCAAAAGTTCAGCGGAATATTGCGCCCCGTTTCCACCGGGGACGGGCTTAGAGGCGATGGGTGCCGGCCCGGGTTCGGATTTATTTGGGGTCGTTGGCAAAGTAAAAATCCTCTCTGGCACCTGCCCGGTTTACACCGGTTTGCCTCCGTTGGTCGCGCCCCACTTCCAGTCCCGAATTGGTATACACAACCGGGTAAGGTTCTTGGGCCAGCTTGTCTCGGAAGGTTTCAGCAGGCGTGGCGTCGGGTCGCGCAGCAAATTCCATCAGGCGCGCTTCGACATGTTCGATAATTTCGTCAGGCGTGGAAGTTCCCGCCGTGAGGCCGACGATCTTGGCGTTGGTGAACCATTCCAGGCGCAGATCGGCGACAGTCTGGATGTGATGGACAGATGGACAGAATTTGGCGCACGTGACCATCAACTCGCGGGTGTTGTTGCTGTTCACGCCGCCGATGACCACCACCACGCACGAATTCAGGGACATCTCGATCGCGGCGGTCTGGCGCTGCTTCGTGGGCTGGCAAACTGTGTCGATGAAGCGCACGCTGGAACGCGGGAACCGTTCGCGTATGAGAGCGACCAACTTGCGCACCTTGTCGATGGGCTGCGTGGTCTGTGCCGCGATGCCGAAGCGTGCGTGTTCAGAAAGCCGCGCGATGTCCGCTTCGGTCAGCACGACATCAAAAGTGTCCAGGTCGCCCGTCAGGCCGCGAACTTCCACATGCTGGCGGTCGCCGATGATGACTGGATGGAAGCCCTCCTGCGCCAGCTTTAATATGGACCGATGGGCGAAGCGAACGAGCGGGCAAGTGGCATCTAAGACCTTCAGCCCGCGCTCTCGGATGCTGCTGATTTTGCGTTCCGAGGTCCCGTGGGCCGTGATTATCAAGGTAGGTGTGACCACGGCGTCGAGTTGCTGCTCGGAGCGGATCCCGCGCGAGCGCAGTTCGTCGAGGATGGATTCGTTGTGGACCAGTTCGCCCAGGATCGTTGACGGTTCCGTTTGGGCCAAGGCAAGGCCGATGGCGTCGCGGACGCCGAAGCACATGCCAAGATGGGAGGCGCGGAGGATTTTCATGGGATTGAAGAGACTTGATCGGCAAAGCCGTTAAGCACCACGCTCCGAATGTTACAAACTTGCATTCTTGACACCACGCGGTTCAGGAAACAGTTGAATAAAGACTATACGCAGCTCAGCACGAGGCATCACCCGCCGAGTGTCTGGTCCTGTTTCTTAAACCAATCGAGCGCGTCATCAAAATGCTGCAAATCAAAATCTGGCCAGTATTCATCCCTGACATAGAAATCCGCATAAACTGATTGAACCGGGAGAAACCCGCTCAAACGGCACCCCCCTCCCCAGCGAACAATCAAATCCAGTCGCGAAACTTCACCTGAATGCAGACCGCCGTTTTTGAGACCAGCCAGATCCCATTCCCAGCCATAGTTGACCAGCAGATTCACCTTCATTCCGACACCCTGGCGGTGCCGGAATTCTGTTAACACTTTGGGGAATTGAGCCGAGGTCTCATCGCCGACAACAAGCAAAGCCGCTCCGCGACGTGCAATCTCGAAAGCGAAAGCGATGCAGGCTTCGCTGAATGCCTGTTTCTGAATGGAAGGCCGCTTAGTGTTGTCCTGGGTAAATCCATAGATGGAAACTTCCTCTATCCCGAGCTCTTCGCATTTCTCACACAGTAGCAACCCCGGTTTAATACCATGAACATATCCGGCTTCTCTGGACAGACGATGATCCGTGGCCCAGCGGCGATTTCCATCGGGAATGAAACCGACGTGACGCGGGACATTATTTTTCGCCGTTTTAGTCTGGCATTCCCATGCATTGGCGCTGAGCGGCAAGCTGCGGCTGAAAACGTTGGGTCGTCCCGCGCCCCGGTCCTTGCAGTAGATTTGGGTGGCGTCATTGGTGGTAAGCGTGTTCATGTCAGGGTTTTCTTGGTTGCCGATGTTTCTTTGAGCTCCAGAAGTGCTTGGCCTCGGCTTCCATTTTTGCCAGCCGGGTGTAGTAGTCAGGAAATTCAGCCAAGTGCGCCAATGCGATTTTGGCGGTCTTCAGCGGATCGTCGCTCGTGACATCGGTTTTTGGACCGATGGTGCCATGCTCCAACTCAACACCCATACCGGCGTGGAATTGTGCCACATCAAACTTGTCCCAGCTGATACCCAGTTGTTCCCCGATTGTCTTTGCCTGCTTCAGGGTAAAAATCTTCTTCTTGCTCATAATATAAAATCGATTCGCAGCGCAGGGTGCTTAACTTCAGGATTTCTTCGGCAACAGTTTCAGCAATGCCTTGGCGGCTTCGGTGGAAGAGGCGGGGTTCTGGCCCGTGATCAGCAACCCGTCGGTTTGCACATAAACGCCCCAATCCGACCCATTGCTGTAATGCGCCCCCGTTTTTTTTATTCATCCTCCAATAAAAACGGCACCAATTTTTCGTCGTTGTGTGAGGTAAAGACGATTAATATTTTCATGATGATATGCGCTGCCATTTTGACTTATTCTTTAAGCCGTGAATATGGGCCGAGTTGCCCAAGAGTTTTGCGGAAACTCATTTGCCCACCATTTTCGCCACGATGAATATGAGGAAGGCTCCGCCCAGCCCACCACCGAGGAGGAGATAAATCAGGGAATAACCGGCAGCGGCAAACATGGGTGCTATCAAAAGTGCAATCATAGGTATGGTATGGAAAAATGGTTGATAAAAATCCCGCAGATCCTCCAAAAGTTCAGCGTCGTAGCAATAGGACGACAACGACGATGACGAGCAAGAGACCGACTCCGCCGCCACCAATCCAGATCGCACTGCCAATAACCGGGGATAATAATAGAGTCATATAATTTATGTTTCGTTCTGAATGGAAATAATTTTCCATTCATTTCTGATTTGAAGCTACGCGATGAGTTGGGCCTTTGCTATGGGGTGTTACCCTAACTGAATGAAGCACCATCGCTGACTGTCTGGCAGGTTCAAAACCGTCAGACGGGTAGCGTTTGCGAAGCCCGCACCAGCAGGTTTTATGGTTCAAGCAACCGCCGGACCTCTTCTCCCGTCAGCGTTTCCCGTTCGAGAAGTGCTTGTTCAATTTTTTCCACCCCGGCACTCCGCTGTTTTAGCAGTTCAACAGCTTTGGCTAACATCTCTTTTAAGATTCTATTGATCTCGGCTTCTGCGGCCGGCTGTTTCGGCTCGTAATATATCTCGGTTCCCATGCCCCACTCGCAAACCATGGCCGTGGTGATGTCCCGGGCAACGGACATGTCGCCGGCGGCACCGTTGGTGATGGTTTCAAAACAAAGATTTTCAGCGGCCCGCCCACCCATCAACATGCAGAGCTGCTCCATCAGCAGATCTTTGCTCTGGATATGGGCATCCTCTTTCGGCAGCAGCATGTTGGATCCCAACGACTGATTGCGCGGCAGAATGCTGACTTGATAGAGTGGTGGCAACCGCTTGCAGGTGAAGTGAACCACCGCATGACCCGCCTCATGGCGGGCGATGATGCGACGTTCTTCAAGGTTTTCCACCATCGTGCGGCTGCGCCCATACATGACCTTGTCCCGGGCGTAAGTCAGTTCGGACGGGGAAATTTCCGACAGCCCCCGGGTGACGGCAGTAATGGCGGCCTCGTTCAGGAGGTTGGCCAAGTCGGCCCCGGTCATTCCAAAGGTGGATATGGCGAGCGCCCCCAATGATGCCTCTGGTGCCATGATGGGTTTGCCCTTGGCATGCACCTTTAAGATGGCAAGTCTGCCGCTGGTATCTGGTTTGGCCAGGTAAACTTTCCGGTCGAAGCGCCCCGGCCGCAACAAGGCCGGATCCAAGTCTTCCACCCGATTGGTGGCACCAATTACCACCACGCCGGTCTTATCTTTGAAACCATCCATCGCCACCAGCAGGGCATTGATGGTCTGCCGGCTCTCTTCATGCTGACTGTCGTTGCGCTTTCCACCAATGGCATCCATCTCGTCAATGAAGATAAGGGCTGGCCGGTTCCGCATCGCCTTCTTAAAAAGCTTGCGCACGCGTTTGGCGCCCACTCCTGCATACAGCTCGACGAAGTCGCTGCCGCTCATGTTAAAGAAGCTGGCCTCGGCCTCGGCGGCGATGGCCTTGGCCAGCATCGTTTTTCCAGTGCCTGGGGCACCCACGAACAAAATGCCCTTGGGCAATTTGCCGCCAAGCGCATGCAGCTTTTTGGCATTCTTGAGAAATTGGACTACTTCGATGGCCTCGGCTTTGGCCTCTTCGATCCCCGCCACATCGGCCAGCCGAACATCCGGCTTTTGGTAAACGCGGCTGCGGAAGCCGGTGGCGGCACTGGACTGCACAAAAACCATCAGGCAGACCAAGCCAATGAGGAATGCTCCATACGCCACCGTTGATCCGACAGCGGAAATCGTGGCCCGGGCCGTGGAAGGATGAACGAAGCCGACCTGCACATTGGTCAGGGCCAGCATGGTAGCCATGTTCGCCGAATCAATATAGGCGGTCACGTTGACGGTCAGGTTGGTGTTTCGGTCGACAACTTCGCCTTTGACCTCAAACGTCTGGGGTTGCCCGGTCGGGGCGACATGAAAGGTTGCCCGGGGGTGCTGGTTCATCAGGTGGAGCAGATTGGAGACACGCGTCTGCTCCAGGGTGGCATGCACCGGTCTTGGGCCGACGGCCGGCTCCAGCCGACCGGAAAACGTAACCCACCCGACAGCCAGCAACCAAATAAGCAGCCCGCCCGTCACGGTTTGCTGAACAATGAATTTCCAGCGAGCCGGCAGCCGGCTTTTGAAGAGTAGCAGGAAGACGGCGGTAAAAATAATCGCTGCAATAAAAAGCTCATGCAGCATATAGGCCTTTTAAGTTTGACGAGCGTGAAAAGGCACGCTTCACCGGTTGACGATGCGCGGTGCTGGACCGTGAAAGGCGAATGAAATCACCGACGGTGCGACTGACTGCGGATTGGAATGCTGTTTGAATAAATGAGCATAACGCTCATAAATTCAGACCGCGACTAGGACATTCCTAGCCACCACAACTCCGGACGATGAGTCATGAGCTTATCAGCCGGAATTCCAAGACGAGCGGAGCAAGAAGGGCTGACCAGCCGACTCAGGAACGACTTTGCGGCAGCAAAGACCAAACCCCGACGCGGTTCACTGATTCATTTTGAAAGGAACCACCAGATGACACCGCCCAGCGCCGCAAGTCCCAATAACATTTTCAGGATGAAGCCGCCAATTTTGACCGCTATAAAGAGAACGATAGCGCCAGCGGCAAGCATGCCCACCTAGACGACCGGTGAGGTCATGTTCGTTGCGATCTGACCAAAGAGAGCCATAATCAGGATTCAGCGAATGGAGTTATCTCCCGGCGCACGTTCAACCGGTGTTGGTCGGTCGTGGCAGTTGATTTCGGACCGGACTACCGGCGTCGGTTCCAGTAGTAACCACCACCGCCGCCGAGCAAAACCACCAGAAGGACGATAATTAATAGAGTAGACATATTTGAATCATAATTCGGACGATGGCTTCGCGCCATGGGGTGTTACCCGACCACAGCAAGGAATCTCCTAGTCGCAGACTCGCTTGGCAAGACGGACCGTTATCCATGCAAGCGCTTTCCATTTCCACAATTCCGGTCGCTTTCCCGGAATACGACGCCTCGGCAATATGATGAAAGTCAAATATCATCTGGCCCTTGGTTGGTTGGTTTATTTGGTTTTCGCGGCCAATCCGAACAGATTGCAGGCGGCGCTGACGCCCGAAAAATTATATCAAAGGGTTTTACCCTCAGTGATGACGTTGGAAGTTGAGAGCCAAAGTGGCGAAAAGTTTGTCGGTAGCGCTGTGCTTGCATTGGCAGACGATGTTGCGGTGACAGCCTGGCATGTCGTCGCGAACGCTCGAACTGTTTGGGCGGTCTTCGCTGACGGCCAACGCTTGAAAGTGATCGGGTGCCTTCATCAGGATGCGTTGCGCGATCTGGCGTTGCTGAAATTGGAAAGACCACGACCCCATGGGCAGGCGACCTTATGCGGGGATCTGCAAGCCGTGGCCGCTCGAATTTATGTTGTCGGCACACCCAAGGGCTATGCTTTCAGCATCAGTGATGGATTGATCAGCCAGATTCAGACCGTGGATGGCTTTCGCGAGTATCAACTTTCCTGTCCCATCTCGCCGGGCAATAGCGGGAGCCCAATCTTTAACCAGCGCGGGGAGGTGATTGGCATTGCCTCGTGGACGAAGTCAGACGCGCAGAATATGAGCTTTGCCATTCCCACACAGGATTTTTTGCGACTCAATATATCCGGAGCACCGACCACCTGGGGGCAACTGGCGGCCACCAACTCTGCGGCCCCGCCGATCAAGGTGACAAAGATCCGCCCTGGCCAGGACAAAGCACACGAAGAAACGGCTGATGCGAGCAGCTTCGCCGCATTTCAGAAATGGTATTATGATTCAATTGGCAAATCCGTTACCGTAGTAGTTCAGGAAGAAGGACGAACCAATATCTTTGCGTTCACCGTAAAATAAAGAAAGACATCGGCTCATATTTTTACTCTTGCATATGAGCCTTGGCGATTTTCTTCACAAATAGCAGGCTGACCGCAACATAATCGCGGCACCAGCAAACTCATTCTTGCAAAACTTGCTACGCCGGCAATTCCGATTAGCTGGCGATGACGCGCGCATAGTAACCCCGCCGGGCCAGTAATTCTTCTGGCGTGCCGAATTCGGACACTTGACCGTCTTCAATCACCAGGATTTTGTTGACGCGCCGAATGGTGCTCAGGCGGTGCGCCACCATCAGGGTGGTGCGGCCGCGCATGAGTTCGAAGAAACTGGCGGCGACCTGCGTTTCGCTTTCGACGTCCAGCGCACTCGTGGGTTCATCCATCAGCAGGAGGGGAGCGTTCTTCAGAAAGGCGCGCGCCAGACTGATGCGCTGCTTTTCGCCGACACTCAAACGCACGCCCGATTCGCCCACGTGAGTCTTGTAATGCAGGGGCAAACGGCAGATGAATTCTTCAGCATTGGCTGCGCGCGCGGCGGCTTCGATCTCGCTCTGCCTGGCATCCGGCCGGCCATAAGCAATGTTTTCGGCGATGGTGGCGGGCAAAATGATCGGCTCCTGCAGCACCAAAGCGATCTGGGCGCGGAGATCTTTTACCCGCAATTGACGCAAATCAACGCCTTCGAGCAGGACGGCGCCGCCATGCGGATCATAAAACCGGGGCAACAGATTCAACAGCGTGGTTTTCCCCGCTCCGCTGGGACCGATGATGGCGATGGATTCGCCGGCCACAACTTGGAAGTTGATCCCGCGCAACGCGGTTTTGGAATCAGAATAATTGAATGAAACGTTCTCATAAATCAAGTTTCCGTGGGCCTCGATTGGCGGAGTTGCGGACGGGCGGGAAGTTTCCATTTGACGACGAGATGAAGCTGCTGCCTCCACCGGCCCCGCTTTGCGCACCGCCACGGCATCCGCGCGATCCATTACTTCGTCAGGCGTATCGAGGATTTCGAACACGCGGTGAATGCTGGCA
>DASRLE010000640.1:0-2599 GCA_035648615.1 Saccharimonadales bacterium (SeqCode)
AGGTTGGCCAATGACCTCAGATCGCGACGCTGCCAAACCCATCTCCGCCCCCAAACTATCGCCGCCAGAGCGGCCAGGGCCAATCCGCACAGCAGCAGTGTCAAGCGCAACCATCCCGGCGTGTCCCAGATTCGATCGGAAATAAACAGGGCTAGGAATGACACCATCAACCCGCCGGCCACGCCACCAACCGCGACCGTCGATTCAACCCGCCAGAGGCGGCGTTCGACCTCGGCGAACTGTTGGCGGAGAGCCTCCGGCAGCGCCACGGACAATTTGTCATCGTATTCGGCCATGCGACATTGCAGCTATCTTATTCTGCCTCCGCCGAGTCCCTCCGTCCAAAGAAAAAACGGCAAATCGCCGGACGGCCGGTTTGACTGTTCTTCTGACGAAATGCGCGCACCCCAAGCCAATGGAAAACACACCGCTCCTCCTGCTTCTGGGGAGCACACGCGCGTGTGGTGGTCGGCGCCGCGCCGACCACATCTTTGCCTCTTCTCAATTCCCTGCTCAGGGTGGGGCCGCCGTCGGCGAGAGCGCCAACTGCGAGACGTGAGGCGCGTATGCTCCCCGGAACTAATTTGTGCTACGGCTGGCTCAACCCACTCGCCATAGATGGAAACGGATTTTTGCTTGAACAATGCAATTTACTCTACCGTAACGTCTTAACGAGCAATCGGGGCGCCAACAATTAGTACTGACATAAAAAACAGGCTCTTTTTAGAGCGTTTTGGCAGCAAAACGGCTCTCCACGCCAAAGAAAATGACATTTGTTTTTGAGTTTTAACGTTTTTTGAAGATTTGATGAACTACAAGCCATTGCCAGTCAGTAACTAACAGCAATAAAGACCCCTCCCCAAAAATCATACCAAAAAACCTACCGTAGGTTTTCGGTTTTGGCGCTTCTGGTAAGATTTCTTGCATGAGTATGAGAATATGTATGGAGGCCATTGAGGGAGAGCAGGTTGCGCGGCAAGCCCATCCTGGCCGCCACTGCCCGCAAATTGTCGCTGTTCTTGGGGAGCGCGACCGTCCCGGTCGCTGCGAGGTGCGTCTCGCGCCTCGCTCCGGCCGGAAAGGAAAAACCGGGGATGTGCTTGGCGAGACCCCAACCACGGCCGTCGAGACCACCTCGCTCCTCAGGAATTGGATTTCCGAACATTCGCGTCCATTGGCGTCCATTCGCGGTTCCATCCGTAACTCCTTAATTCTCTGGACCGGTCTTACGCAACTCGTTGATTTTCATGATTTTTCTCGGTTTTTCTCGTGGTTCTTGCGGCATCCATTCGCTGTTGTAGTCCATTTCTGGAAAATTCAGAATTCACTTCCGCCAGTCGTGATTTTCCAGATAGTTTCAGATAGTTGCAGATATTTCCACCCATTTTCTTGAGGCCGTTGGCGCAGGCGCGTCCGGCTGCGATTTAAAAATGATTTCTAAGAAAGTGAGTTGTGTGCCCGCCTATTATCACCCTCGCTTCTCACCAGGGCAAACGCATCTAAATTATTGTAACTCATTGGCTATCAATCGAACGATATTCAACTTGACCATTTCTTCTGCTTCCGGGAGCGCACGCGCCCACGCGTGCAGCGGGTCGCGCCTCGCGGCCCGCATCAGAAACATCCGGCAATTTAGATGCGTCTGCCCTCTGGAAACTCATCATCGCGATGCGAAATATCCTCATACACGATTATGATGATGTGGATTTGGAGGTCGTTTGGGAAACGGCTCAACGGGATCTGCCTGGCTTAATAATCCGCTTGGAGTCTTATCTCACCGCGAATCCTCCTTTGGAGAATTGAAGGCGTATTGACGAATAGGCCTACGGTGGCAGACGCCCTGCAAGAGCAACCTGACGCATGATTTTTTGCCATTTGAATTCCGCCCGCGCTTTGGCTTTAATATAGGCGATTGAATTTGAATCGCGCTGTCTTTTTGGATCGGGATGGGACACTTATTGAGGAGAGGGAATATCTCTCGGACCCGGAAAATGTCGCGCCTTTTGCGGGCGCGGCGGAGGCGTTGCTATCCCTGCAAACGGCGGGATTCAAGCTGTTTATCGTTTCCAATCAATCGGGCGTGGGCCGGGGTTTCTTCACGCTGAGAGAAGTCGAACTCGTCCATGAACGGATGACGCAATGGTTCAACGGTCACGGGGTGCGTTTCGTCAGGATTTATGTCGCGCCGGAAGCCCCGGGCCAGCCCGGCCGCGGACGCAAGCCCTCGCCCCAATTCCTTTTGGATGCCCGCGACGAGTTCGGCCTTGATCTCTCTTCCAGCTATGTCATTGGCGATAAGTTAAGCGACTTGGAATGCGGCTGGAATGCCGGTGTGAAAAAGTCCATTCTGGTTCGCACCGGCTATGGCCGCACAGTGGAGCAAGAACACCCCGAGGGATTGCCGGCGGCTCTGATCGTGGATGATTTGCCTGCCGCGGCGAAATGGATTTTGAACGCACCATGAAAATTCTCGGCCTCATTCCCGCCCGCCATGATTCCACGCGCTTTCCCGGAAAACCGCTGGCGTTAATCGCCGGCAAACCCTTGATCCAACACGTTGTCGAGCGATGCCAGAAGTCCAAGGTCTTGAGCGAGGTCA
>DASRLE010000641.1:0-5965 GCA_035648615.1 Saccharimonadales bacterium (SeqCode)
CACATGGTGGACGCACGCTTTCGAGAGGACGTGCCGGGCCCAAAAGGAGGAGCTTGAACTGTTGACACCTTGGGTCGCCTTGCCGCCTTTGCCGGACAGCTTGCGGCGGGCGGCCGGGACGCAGCATCCTCGCCGCTTGAACGAGCTTTCGGGGATGCTTTCCTATCTGCAAACCTTTCCCACCTTGCGCGACGCGGCGCGGTTTGAGCAGACGCTTCTGCCTTTGGCCATGCTGGCCACTGAAAAAATCCGCGCCCAACGCCCGGCCGCCCCCGAACTTGCCTGGATGAATGAATTGCAGCGGACGGTGCGCGAAGCGTCCCGCCAAGCCAGCCAGCGCTTAAACCTCGTCAACCGGCTGGCGCAGCGAAGCGCGGAACTCGGCGAGATGGACTTTGAATTTCTTTTTGACAAAGCGCGTGACTTGTTCTCCATCGGGTTCAACGCCACCGATCACCGCATGGACAGCAGCTTCTACGATTTGCTGGCCTCGGAAGCGCGCCTGACCAGCTACCTGGCCATTTCGCAGTATCAAGTCAAACAGGACCATTGGTTCGCCCTGGGCCGAATTGTGGTTTCGCCGCGCGGTTCTCCGGCCTTGGTGTCCTGGAGCGGCTCGATGTTCGAGTATTTGATGCCGCTGCTCGTCATGCCGACTTACGAAAACACCTTGCTCGACAATACTTACAAAGCTGCGGTCGAACGGCAGATCGCCTACGGCAAGGAATGCAACATTCCCTGGGGGTTTTCGGAATCGGGGTTCAATTTGACGGATGCCCACTTGAATTATCAGTATCGCGCCTTCGGCGTGCCGGGGTTGGGATTAAAACGCGGATTGTCGGACGATTTGGTCGTGGCCCCTTACGCAACGGTCATGGCATTGATGGTCGCTCCCGCCGCCGCCTGCGCCAATCTGGAACGGCTGGCCCAGGAGGGCCGCGAAGGGCCGTACGGTTTCTATGAAGCCATTGATTACACCCCGGCGCGGCTGCGGCCCGGCCAGATCAGCGCTGTGGTACGCTCGTTCATGGCCCACCATCAAGGGATGAGCCTTTGTTCTCTGGCTTACCTGTTATTGGATCGGCCGATGCAACGGCGGTTCGAAGCCAATCCACTTTTCAAGTCCGCCGATCTGCTCTTGCAGGAACGAGTGCCCAAGGCCATCAGCCCATTGTATCCCGCGGAGTTGGAAGTCGGCGGCCGGCCGGAAGTCGAGCAGGAGCGCAAGGAGACTCTGCGCGTCTTTACCAATCCCAACGCCCCGTTGCCGGAGGTTCATCTTCTGTCCAACGGACGCTATCACGTCATGGTCAGTTCCAGTGGCGGAAGCTATAGCTCGTGGAAAGATGTCTCATTGACCCGCTGGCGCGAAGATGCGACGCGCGATTGCTGGGGCGCGTTCTGCTATTTGCGCGATGTGGAAAGCGGCGAAGTGTGGTCGGCCGCGTATCAGCCCACCTGCCGGGTTTCGCGCCTTTACGAAGCCATTTTCACCCAGGGCCGCGCCGAGTTCCGCCGGCGCACCGATGAGCTGGATATTCACACCGAGATCAGCGTTTCCCCGCAAGATGACATTGAACTGCGCCGCTTGACCATTGCCAATCGGTCCAGCCGGCCGCGCACCATCGAAGTGACCACCTACACCGAAGTCGCTTTGAATGAGCAAGGCCCCGATATGGCGCATCCGGCCTTCAGCAAATTGTTCGTGCAAACGGAAATTTTGCCCGAGCAAAAAGCATTGCTCTGCACGCGCCGTCCGCGTTCGGAAAAGGAAAAGCCGCCCTGGTTCTTCCATTTCGTGCTGCCGCCCGTGCATGAGGTGGGCGAAGTGTCGTTCGAGACGGATCGCAGCAAATTCCTGGGACGAGGGCGAAGCGCGTCGGCGCCGGCGGCCTTGGACGCTCCGGGTCCGCTTTCCAACAGCCAGGGTTCGGTGCTCGATCCCGTCATGGCCATTCGCCGCACCATCAAGCTGGCCCCCGATGAGTCGATACGAATCGACTCCATTTACGGCGCGCATGAAAACCGCGAAGGCGTGTTGAACCTGCTGCAAAAGTATCGCGACTCCGCCTTGGCTGGACGGGTCCTTGAACTGGCTTGGACGCATTCGCAGGTCATCCTGCATCATCTCAATGCCAGCGAGACGGATGCGCAAACTTTTGGGCGTTTGGCCAGTTCGATTGTTTATGCGCATCGCTTCCGCAGGGCCGGCTCGCGCATCTTGCAGAAAAATAATCGCAGCCAAAATAATTTATGGGCGTATGGCATTCCCGGCGATCTGCCCATGGCGCTGGTCTTATTGACAGACGTGGCCAACATCGAGTTCGCCCGCAAGGTCGTCCAGGCGCACGCTTACTGGCGCATGAAGGGGCTGACCTGCGACATGGTGATCTTGACGCAGGACGATTCAATCTACCGTCAGGGCCTTTACGAGCAAGTGGTGGGTTTGGTCGCTTCCTCGACTGAGGCGCAATGGCTCGACAAGCCCGGTGGGATTTTTGTCCGCCACATGGAAGCCATCCCGGAAGATGACCGCATCCTGCTGCAAACCGTTGCGCGCCTGATTTTGTCGGATGAAGAAGGGACTTTGGCGGAGCAGGCCGATCGCCGCCCCCGGCCCGATCCGGTGATTCCGCAATTGATTCCCTCGCGCATGCCCGAAGCGGACAAATCGGCGCCCGCCGCTCCCGCCAGCCCGGCCTTGCAGTTTAATAACGGCTACGGCGGATTCAGTGCGGATGGCAAGGAATACGTCATCACTCTCAATGCGGGCCAGGTCACGCCCGCGCCGTGGGTCAATGTGCTGGCCAATCCGAGTTTTGGCTCCGTCATCTCGGAGAGCGGCAGTTCCTACACTTGGGCCGAGAATGCTCACGAATTCCGCCTCACCCCGTGGTATAACGACCCGGTCAGCGACACGACCGGCGAGGCCTTTTACATCCGTGACGAACAGACGGGCCAGTTCTGGTCGCCCTGCCCCGGACCAGTGCGCGGCGAACAGCCTTACACCGTCCGGCACGGATTTGGTTACAGTGTTTTTTCGCACCGTGAAAACGAAATTGAATCGGAATTGACGGTTTTTGTGGCGCGCGACGTGCCGTTAAAATTCGCCTGGCTGAAAGTGCGAAACCTCTCCACTCGCGTGCGGCGGTTGTCGGCCATCGGATATTGGGAATGGGTGCTGGGCGAATTGCGCGACAAAAATCTCATGCATGTGATTACGGAAGTGGACCCGCGCAGCGGCGCGTTGCTGGCCCGCAATCCGTACAATGGCGATTTCAGCGGCCGAGTCGCTTTTGCCGATGTGCAGATAGCGACGCGCCAATTTACGACGGATCGGGGCGAATTCCTCGGGCGCAACGGCTCTCTGGCCAATCCGGCCGCGCTGCACCGCTTGCGGCTCTCCGGCAAAGTAGGCGGCGGGTGGGACCCCTGCGCGGCGTTGCAAGTGATCTTCGATTTGGGCGAAGGGCAGGAACGCGACGTGGTCTTCCGCATCGGCGTCGGCCGGGACGGCGGCGAAGCGCAGCACTTGATCCAGCATTTTCGAGGGGTCGATGCGGCCCGCAAATCGCTGGACGCCGTCAAACAATACTGGAACCGGACGGTGGATGCCGTGCAAGTCGAGACACCGGAGCCGGCGGTGGATTTGCTGGCCAACGGCTGGCTCATTTACCAGGTGCTGGCCAGCCGGATGTGGGCGCGGAGCGGGTTCTATCAATCAGGCGGCGCTTTTGGGTTTCGCGATCAATTGCAGGACGCGATGGGGCTGCTGCATTGCGAATCGCGCCTGCTGCGCGAACATTTGCTGCGCGCCGCCGGCCATCAATTTGTGGAAGGCGATGTGCAACATTGGTGGCATCCGCCGACCGACCGTGGCGTGCGCACGCATTTTTCGGACGACTATTTATGGCTGCCCTACGCCACTTGCCGCTACGTCCTTGGACTCAACGACACCGGCATTTTGGACGAAATGATTCCGTTCCTGGAAGGCCGGCCCGTCAAACCCGAGGAGGAAGCCTATTTTGATTTGCCCAGGCGTTCCGGCGCGTCGGGGACGCTCTACGAACATTGTGTCCGCGCCATCAATCATGGTCTTCGCACCGGTGCGCATGGGCTGCCATTGATGGGTTGCGGCGATTGGAACGATGGGATGAATTTGGTTGGCGAACATGGCAAAGGGGAAAGCGTTTGGCTCGCTTTTTTCCTCTATGATGTTCTGACCCAATTCGCCGAAGTGGCTCGGCTGCGCAAAGACGAGTCGTTCGCCCAACATTGTCTGTCGCACGCGGCGCAGTTGCGCCAGAGCATCGAACAGGCGTGGGACGGCGGCTGGTATCGCCGCGCCTATTTCGACGATGGCACTCCGCTGGGTTCGGCGACTAATGACGAATGCCAGATCGATTCCCTACCGCAAAGCTGGTCCGTCATTTCCCGCGCCGGCGATCCCGAACGGGCTCGCCAAGGAATGGACGCAGCCGATCAGCACCTGGTCAAGCGCGACTCGAAAGTCATCCAACTTTTCGAGCCGCCTTTCGATAAGTCGGCGCTTAATCCGGGCTATATCAAGGGATACGTCCCCGGCGTGCGGGAAAATGGCGGTCAATATACTCACGCCGCCATTTGGATGATCATGGCCTTCGCCATGATGGGAGACCACAAACGGGCCTGGGAATTGGTGACGATGATCGTGCCCCAAAACCATAGCCGCGATCTCGCCGGGGCCGATGTGTACAAAGTGGAACCCTATGTCGCGGTCGCGGACGTTTATGCCGTTTGGCCGCACATGGGCCGTGGAGGATGGACGTGGTACACCGGTTCGGCAGGCTGGCTTTACCGGCTGATTCTGGAGCATCTGCTCGGCGTCAAACTCGAGGTGGATCATTTGCGATTCGTTCCGTGTTTGCCTCCCTCGTGGAAATCATTCGTGGTGCGCTACCGTTACCGCGATACGGTTTACCATATTGCCTTTTCCTCGCAATCCGCCTGGCTGAAGGTGCAGCAGGTTTTGGTCGATGGCGAAGTGCAGCCCGGCGAGACGCTGCCCTTGGTGGACGACCTCAAGGAACATCACGCCGAAGTGCGCTTTTTGTGAGCGATGCGATTTCAACGCCCGCCTGGGACGCCTTAATTTCGCCGGCTGATTGGGCCGTCTGCCATGCGGTGATCAAGGCCATGCGCCACGCGGGAATTGATTTTTTACTGGGCGGCGCTTTCGGGATGGCGCTCTACACCGGAAAATTTCGCCGTCCGACAGATCTCGATTTGTTCGTCCTCCCTTCCCAAGTGCCGCACGCCATCGAAGCGTTGTCCGCAGCGGGGTTTATCGATGACTACTTCGCCAAACCGTACGAGCGCAGTTGGCGTCATCGCTGGACGCGCGGTGCGTTTGCCATCGACCTCATTTTTGGCCTGGCCAATGGCCGCGCGGTGGTGGATTTGCTTTGGTTCGCGCAGGCGCGCGAAATCACCCTTCACGGCGAACGGCTGAAAATCGCTCCGCCGGAGGAAATGATTTGGAAGCGGCTTTACGTTTTGCAGCGCGACCATTGCGAATGGCCGGACATCGTGAACTTGCTCTGCGCGGTGGGAGCGACGATGGACTGGAACCATCTCTGCAATCGCGTGGGCGATGACCTGCCGCTCCTGCGCGCGGTGTTGAATCTGAACGACTGGGTTTGTCCCCAGGGCGCCGGCCAGATTCCGTCCACCGTGCGGGACCGATTGCGTTTGCCGCCGCGCGCCCCAAGCTCCGAGGCCGGGCTCCATGAGCAGCGCGTTCAGTTGCTGGATTCCCGCAAATGGTTCGCCGCTTTTTCGCGCCGTAATGCCTCAGTGACGGCGGATTCTCGTCCGAAATCAGGAGGAATCAAACAACAACTTGTAGGGATCACGCGTTTCATCTTCGGCCAACGCATCCAGCGCGCGCTTGAAAACGCCGAAGGCGTCGGCGGTTCGTTTGCGG
>DASRLE010000642.1:0-13612 GCA_035648615.1 Saccharimonadales bacterium (SeqCode)
GAGCAATTTATTGCAGCATTATTTCATTATTTTTGTATTGGGGGCGGGCTCCATTATTTGGGGCTGGCTGTATTACATCAAGACGCCGGCGGGACGGGCCTTTTGGGACGCGCGGCGGATCAAGCTGCCGATCTTTGGCTCCATTGCGCATAAAATTTGCCTGGCGCGTTTTGCGCGGACGATGGCCTCGCTGGTGCGCAGCGGCGTGCCCATCCTCGAGGTGCTGGCCATCGTGCAGAATACGGTGGGCAACGTCGTGATGGAGAATGCGATCAAAGTGGCGGCGACGGACATCGAGCGCGGGGAAGGAATCTCGGCGGCGCTGGGCAAGCATCCGGTTTTCCCCACCATGATCATTCGCATGATGACGGCGGGAGAGCAGACGGGCAAAATCGATTCGATGCTGGAACGGGTGGCGGATTTTCTGGATGAAGAGATCGAGAATATTTTATCGGGGTTGACCTCGTTGATTGAGCCGTTGCTCATTGTCTTCCTGGGAGTGGTGGTGGGCGGCATTGTGATTTGCATGTTCCTGCCGATTTTCAAATTGAGCGATTTGGTGTCGGGCAAGCATTGAAGCAAAAACCGGGCGCGGGTCACGCTTGCTCTGCCGGGGCGCATTGACTAAGGTTGAGCCGATGGCGAAAGTTTTGTTGATAGACGATGAAGTGACCATGGTGCAAATGGTCACGGAACTCCTGCGCCGGGAAGGCCACGAAGTTTTTCCTTTCAGCAATTACGCCGCCGCCATCGAAACGCTCGAAGCGCAATGCCCCGAGCTGGTCATCACCGATCTTTACCTCGACAAAACGCGCGCGCATGGTTTGGAGATTTTGCAGAAAGCGCGCGCGCTCAACCCGCCCTCGACCGTCATTGTCATTACGGCTTACGCGACCATCGAGACGGCGGTGGATGCGATGAAGAAAGGGGCGTTCGATTACCTGGAGAAGCCCTTCAAGGTGGATGACCTCCGGCTGTGCATCCAGCGCGCCCTTTCCTACAACGAAGCGATTTCCGAGAACGTTTACCTGCGCAAACAACTCAAGAAAAAATACCAGTTCAACCAGTTGATCGGCAATTCGCCCCAGATGCAGGACGTCTTCAAAATGATCGAACGGGTGGCCGACACCGACAGCACGATTTTGATCCTGGGCGAGAGCGGCACGGGCAAGGAATTGGTGGCGAAGGCACTGCATTTTAACAGCCGGCGGCAATTCGCGCCGTTCGTGCCGATTAATTGCAGCGCGCTGCCGGAAAATTTGCTCGAGTCGGAATTGTTCGGCCATTGCAAAGGCGCGTTCACCGGGGCGATCAATGACAAGAAGGGCCTTTTCCAGGAAGCGGACGGCGGGACCATTTTTCTGGACGAGATCGGCTCGATGCCGCCGGTTTTGCAGAGCCGCTTGCTGCGCGTTTTGCAGGAGAAGGAAGTGCGAAGGGTGGGCGATAATGTCGCGGTCAGCGTCAATGTGCGGGTGCTGGCGGCGACGAACGAGCCGTTGGAACAACGCATCAAGGAAGGGACGTTTCGCGAGGACCTTTACTATCGCTTGAACGTGATCCCGATCACCCTGCCCAGCTTGCGCGAGCGGCAGGAAGACGTGCCGGTTTTAGTCATGCATTTTTTGCGCAACAAAGTCAGTTCGCGCACGGGCACGCTTTTTCAAATCACGCGCAAATCGCTGGAGGTCCTGGCGCGGCACCAGTGGCCCGGCAACGTGCGGGAACTGGAAAATGCCATCGAGCGGGCGTGCGCCTTGTGTGAAGACGACATTATTCGTGTGGCGGATTTGCCGCCGGCCATCAGCCGGCAGGCACCCGTCGATGGGAGCGAAGACGTCGTCGAAGTCCCCGCAGAAACGGCTGAAGTGAGCGGGTTGACAGTGGGCCAGAGCCATCCTCATTCCTCGGCCAGCATGAGTCATCCGGTGGGAATGTTGCGGGATTTTCTGCGCGAACAGGAATTGTCCTACGTCAATCGAGCCCTTGCGCAAACGGGCGGGGACAAGGAGAAGGCGGCCGGCTTGCTCGGCGTCAGCGTGGCGACATTGTATCGCAAACTGGCTGAGGAAGAAGTCACCACTTAGTTACGCTTTGCCGGTGAAGAGCGCCAGCGACGCGGTGTAACCGTGCAGAAAATTGTTGGGTCCGACCGGGCCGATTTCGCCGTTGCAAAAAAATCCAGTCAGCGGAAAAGGCCCGAGCTTTTCCTGGATCAACCCGGCATCGTGATTGGGATGGCCGAAAAGACGGTGACCCCGCCCATTGCAATTGCAGAGGCAGCCGCCGTAAATTTTTCGGCTGGCCAGCCGCGAGGAGAGGCGGTCCAGCAACTCATTCATGTCTTCGGTCGCGGCGGCCGCATCGCGCCGCTGGAACTGGACGGTCTGGCCCTGGCGCGGCAAAGCGCCGACCGCCAGGCTGCCGGACTTGGGATCGCCGCCCAGGATATTGCGGACGAGAAAATCGCCGCGATGGAAATCTTCCAGGTATTCGTTGACCACCAGGCCGATCAACAAATTGCCGCGAGTGCGCTGTTGCTGATCGGCGGGCAGGCGCGTGAAAGTCTCGGCCAAAACTTCGTAGGCGGGACGATTTCCGATTTCGTGAATGAAGTTTTGTTCGGCTTTGGTGATGGTCCACGTTTCTCCGATGGGCGTGCAACCTTGGGAAATAACGCTGAGCAATTCCACATCGCCGCCCAAGGCGATGGCCACCCCGCCATTATCAAAAACCTCGCCGTCCAAATAAAGCTGACAATTGCGCTGCGAAGAATCGCCGCCGGCCAGGCCGCCCTGGATCGGTTTCATGGGATAGGCTTCATTCCAGCCGCGCAGCCACGCTTCCGCATCCAGGTGGAAAGGATCAGCAAAAACCAGCCAGCCATTGACCTGCTCGGCAGTCAGCCCGGTTTCCAAGTGCCAGTAGGTTGGGCCGTTGGCTTCTTCCACTTGTTCCTGGGTGAAATGGAGGCCGCGCACCTCCGCCCCGGGCAGCGCGATGAGCGACAAAACGATTCCAGCGCCCTCCTCGATTTCGCGGGCATCAATCACCAGACTGCCGCTGGAACAACCGAGCAAGAGGGGGATTTCCGCATGGACGCGGAGCACCTCCAAAATTTGCGGGGCCAGCCCAAAATAATGGGGCGTCATAAAAACCAGTCCGAACGAAACGCGCGCGGCGCGCAACTGGCGGCGCAGGCTTTTGGCCCACTCGCTCAACTTCGCTTCGCTAAACTCGCCCGACCAATGGCCCGACACCGCGTAATCATTCTGCATAAGATTTGTCGGTCACAGTCTAGCCTTGGAAGGCCGCGCATTACAACTGTTGCTTGCTGCCATTTCGCCACGCATTTGCTTTGCTTTGCACAAAACTCTTGACCCACGATTTTGGAATACTCTATCGTGCAAACACAACACATTCGTCTATGAGAAAAAATGTCTCCCGCCTCGCCGTCCTTTCTTTCTTTTTTGCGGTCGTCGTTCGGCTGTCTGCTTTCCCGATCTATGATCCATTCAACTACCCGGCTGCGCAAACTCTGTGGGGGCAAACCGACGCCAACGGCGATTACTGGTGGGAAATCGATTCCAACCAAATCAATCCTCCGAATGCCATTCTCACCACCGGCGTCCCGGTAAGTTACCCCGGCTTGCCGGCCAGCCTGGGGTATTCCATCATCCTGTCCAATTTGAGTGGCGGACAGGGCGAGCGCATGTTTGTCAATACCAATAACACCCTTGGTTTCTTTGGCAATGGGGCCACTGGGTCGCCGTATCCAGGGCCGATGGACGTTTTGGCTTCGATGGTGCTCAACATTACCAACATGTCCAGCCTGTCCAGTTCGCCCGTTTATTGCTTTGGATTCAATGATCAGGGAACCATCGCCACCCAAGGGGGCAACCCGGGAACGATGGTCTATCGGGTCTATTTCGAGTCAGTCAATGGCACAGGCACCAACTATCAAATCGGAATTTCCAAGCAAGGCGGCCAAATCGACTTCGCCACCAATGTGCTCCAAACTTATCAAAACGTCCTCATCGTCATGGACGAAACCATTACGAATTGCGGGGTGGGCGAACCGAATAATTGCCAAAGTGATATTGCGACCCTTTGGATCGATCCCCCGGCCAGTTCGTTCGGCGGTTACACGCCGCCCGGCAATTCGGCGCAAGAGGCCGCCGGAGTCGAAAACAACCTTACCCCTTACACTTCTTGCTTCATGTTCGAGAACCGGGCCAATAATACGCCCAATGCCATGCTGATCGGGCAATTTCGGCTGGGCACCAATTGGTCTTGGGTCACCGGCGGCCCTTGCGTTGTCAACAATAATCCGGGCGCATCAAATATTTTTGGGACGAACTTCAGCCTCGCCGTCACTGGATTAGACAACGGGTCGCCCAACACCTACCAATGGCTCTGGAACGGAACCAACCTGTCCAATGGGCCGGGCCTTTCTGGCTCAGGCTCCGTCGTTAGCGGCGTGACGACAACCAACCTGTTGGTCAACAAAGCCGCCGGGCCGGATGGCGGCGCTTACTCGATCATTGTTTCTAATTCCGTTGGCTCTTATACGACTCTTGTTTCGTCGGTGAGCGTTTTTCTGCCCCAGGCGCCCGTCTTCACAACCGAGCCGGGGCCGTCCGCCGTTCCGCTCTATCCGGGCGGGAGCGATTTTGTTTCGTTCACCACCCAAGGCTCGCCGCCTATCATGTACTATTGGTATTCGAACAGCACAGTGATCGCCGTGACGACGAATCTCTCTTCGCTCACCATCAGCAACGTGGCGGCGAACGCAACCGTGTATTGCGTGGCGAGCAACGCCTTCGGCACCAATGTCACTTCGTCGATTGCCATCCAGCTTCAATCGCTGCCGAGCGCGCCCTACGCTCTTGCGGTCATCAACGACAAACCGATCGATTTCTGGCCGCTAAACGAACATCCCGATAACCACGCCGGCGACCTCAACACGCCCGCCATCGATTATATGGGGGGCAACGATGGCTATTACACGAATGCTGTCCTCGGCCTCTCCGGCTACGGCGCCGGTTTAGCCGCCGAATTCGGATATGCGCCGCCCACTGACACTGAAACTGCGGCCGAATTTGGTTACTATCCCTCTTTGCCCGCGACCACCAGCTTGGTGGGTGGCATTCCGAACATCACCTTCACGGCTGTTCAGGATAGCCCCTCTTTCTCGGTCGAGGCCTGGGTGAACGCGCAGGGCAATACCCCCACACCCGGAGCTATCGTGGCCAAAGGGTGGGGAATCGCCAACGTGGGAGGCGATCAGTTCAGTCTGGAATACACTGGCACTGCGTGGCAGTTCTACGTCCGGGATGCCAGCGGCATAGGCACAGCGGTTAATGGCGCCGCCAGTATGGATACCAATTGGCATCACATCGTCGGGGTGTGCAACATTCCCATCGCCTCGCTCTTTCTCTATGTCGATGGGTTGCTCGTGTCCTCGAACGGCGGCTTCCCAGGCACTGGGGTTGGAACAAACACGATCGGCATTGAAAACATCCTGGAGCCGGTGACGATTGGATCGGCCGGGACAGCCGCCTCCGCTTTTGACAAAAACTGGCAGGGAGAAATCAATGACGTCGCAATTTACAAATATGCTTTGACGGCCAGTCAGGTGAATAATCACTTCGTCGCGGCAGGCATTCCGCCGGAGATCCTTGTTCAACCGCTCGCGGCTACCAATATCAGCTCGGGCGGCACGGTGACAGCCAGCGTTGTGGTTGAAGGAGGCCCGCCCTTGTCTTACCAATGGTTCGATGTCAATGCCAATAACCCAATTCCGGGGCAGACGAACGCCACTCTCGTCTTAAACAACGTCACCAATAGCGACAGCTACTACGTGCAGGTCAGCAACCGGTACGGCACCAACAACTCGCAGGCGATCTATGTCACCGCAGTTTATGCCCCCCAACTCACCCAGGATATCACGCCTCCTTCTGAGTACGCCGCTGCTGGCTCGACAACGTCGTTCTCCGTTAGCGTCCAAGGCTCGCCGCCGATAACGTACCTCTGGCGCTTTAATAACGGGACGGCCACCGTCACATTGACTAATGGTGGACGGATCAGCGGCGCCAATACCAACGTCCTGACGATTAGCGATGTCCAGCTTTCCGACGCGGGCACCTATCAACTATCCGTCAGCAACAGTTATGGCGGCCCGGTAACCAGCAGCGCGGCGACGTTGAATGTCGCTCCCACGTTGAGCTTCTTCGACGATAGCGGCGCGGGGTTTGTGACTGAATCGACGCCTTCCTTCGCCTTGCAATTCGGAAGCGGCGGAGTCTTTCTTACCGAGGGCATTGGGAATGAAGCTACCGCTGCCTTTTATCAATCTCCGGTTTACATCGGCGCTTTCAACGCGGCGTTCGATTATCAGCTTTATTCAGGCACCAACAGCAGCGCCGCGGATGGAATTACGTTTTGTATCCAGAATGACCCGCGCGGGGCCGCAGCCGTGGGCGGTAAGGGCAACCAGCTGGGAGTTGGGAACCCGTCGCCGATCACCCCGAGTGTGGGGCTGGAGTTTAATATTAATGAGGCCAACGGCATCGGGGGCGCCGGAATCGCCCTTGAAACCAATGGCGTCGTTGGGCCCGTCCATTCGACCGGATCAGTGGCCGTCAATAGCGGCGACATCGTTGCCGTTAACCTGGCGTATCGCAACGGCGTTTTGACCATCAACCTGGCCGATAGCGTCGCGGGCACGCAATTCACCCTCGCGACGAATGTGAACATCCCTGCCAAAGTCGGCGGCAATACGGCCTATGTCGGGTTCACCGGCGGGGACGGCGCATCCAAATCGTTCCAACTCGTGACCGCATTCAGTTTTGTCAGCGTGCCCAGCCTGAGCATCCAATCCACCAATAGCCAGGCGACGATAAGCTGGGCGAGTTCAGTGGGAAATTATGTCTTGCAGCAAAACGCCTCCTTGCTTTCCACCAACTGGGTGACGGTGACCAATGTTCCGACGACCGCGAATGGGCAGAATTCCGTGACGGTATTGCCCAGCGGCAGCGCCGAATTTTACCGGCTAAGTTTGCAATAATCGGTTCGTCAGTATAATTGCACTTGGAGATAATAAAACTGCGTGGGATGACTGGACGCGTTGGCGTCGATATAGCTTCCCTGCCCGTTGCCGTCAAAGTTACCGGTTTGCAAGATCGTCCATTGCGTCAAAGGCAGGGAGACATTCGTGGTTGAATAAAGCGTGTAGGACGCGCTTGGTTCCCCGGAGAAGGTCAACTTGAAGGTTCCGTCGTTGAGGAGTGAACCGCCGGTGAAATGGATGGGGATGACCAGCAGGATCGCGTTCTGACTGAAATTAGTCCCGGAGCTATTGGTGACCTCGAGGGTGTAGGTCCCGGAGTTGTTCGGTTGCAGATGGCTGAAAGTCAGGGTCAGGTTCGTGGCTCCCGGGATGACGTTGCTATTCTGCAACCATTGGTAGCCTATCGGGGCGCTGCCATCGGCCAGCGCGCTCAAGGCAAAAGGCGTTCCCGAATAATTGGTGCCGCCTTGCGGCTGGGTATAAAACACGGGGGCAAAGGCCGGCGCGCTTTGGTAAAGGGCCATGACCTCGGTGGCGTTGAGTGGCTGGGAATAAATGCGCACATCGTCCACTATTCCGTTGAAGATCGCATTGTACCCGGAAGTGGCGCTTGACTCGCGAGCCCCGATGCTCACCGGGTGGCTCCCGGCCAGCAGAGTAGTTGGGGCGGCGCCCGCAGCTTGTAAAACGCCATTGATATAGAGGTTCAATGTGCCGACGTTTCCATCGCACGTTGCCACCAGATGCTGCCATAGGCCGCTGGGCGCCACCCCGGATTGCGCTTGGGAAGCGGCGCCGGCTCCATTGCGAAGGAAAAACCGAAAAGCGCCGGTATTGACGTCGATCGCGTACTGTTCACCCCCGCCGCCGGTGCCTTTGCAAATGATGCCCGCGCTGGCTATCTGAGTCGCCGGCCCTTTCACCCAGGCCGCCAGCGAGAAAGCCAGCCCAGTGGTGAAATTCAACTGCGGAGCGTCGGGAATGGAGACGTAAGTCGGGTAAACAGCGCTGGTCGAGGCGGCGGTTTCGAAATTCAGCGCTCCTTGAATGCGGCCCGGCACCCACCAATCGGGACCGTAATCCGGGAATTGGTTTAAGGTTCCAGTATCGCCATAAATCGAGGAATCGGCGGCGGTCGTGGAATTGGCGCCATCGTCAAACTTCCACCAGCCAACGACGTTGGAGAGGTTAAACACAGACATCTGCAAGACCGCGTTGGAACTGGACAGCGGCCCCGCGACGCCGTTGGAGAGAACCAGATTGTAGGTGCCGGAATTGGCCGCCACCAGGTTGGTCAGGAACAAAGTGGCGTTCGTCGCGTCGGCGATGTTCGTGCCGTCAAATTGCCATTGGAGGCTCAAGGGGGCGCTGCCGTCCACTGCGGCGGACAGCGTGTAGTTGTTGCCGACATACAAAGAAGCGCCTTGGGGCTGGGTGTAAACGACGGGCGGCAGCGGCGGGGCCGCCTGATAAAGCGCCAGCACGTCGTTGGAACTCAAAGTCCGGTTGTAGATCCGCACATCGTCGATGAAGCCGTTGAAGGGCAGATTAAAGCCGGAAGCAGCGGTCGATTCCCGGCAGCCGATCGTGACATCATGGCCGTTTTCACCCAAGAGAGTAGTTGGCGCAGCCGCAGTGGCCGCCAATTGGCCGTTCACGTAAACGTTCATCACGGCCGCATTGCCATCGTACGTTGCCGCCAGATGCTGCCATGTTCCATTGGGAGCGACCGGCGAGAGCAATGCGGTGGAAGCGCTCGCGCTGTTGCGCACGTAGAAACGGAAAGTCCCCGTCTCCACATCCATGGCATATTCCTCGTTCAATCCGCCAACGCCCTTGGCGAGGATACATGCGCCGTTGGGCTGCGTCGCCGAGCCTCGGACCCACGCGGACAGGGAAAAGACGAGGTTGGTATTGAAATTCAGGCTGGGCGAAGTGGGCACATCCACGTATTCGTTGACTGGGGTTGTGGTGTTGAAGGTGATGCAATTGCTGATTCGCCCGCTTACCCATTCCGATGTGCAATCCGGGAAGTTAAGCAGGTTTCCATTATTGCCATTGGTGGAAGAGTCCGCCGCGCTGCAGACGCCGGGGCCGTCATCGAACATCCAGTAAGCGGCCAAGGCATTGGTCAAAGCAAAGGGCGTCAAGGTCAGAATTGCCGGACTGCTGGTGACGGCGCCGTAAAGGTTGGTGATGACCAGGACGTAGGTGCCCGCGTTGGTAGCGACCGTTGGCCGGAACGTCAGAGTGGAGGATGTGGCTCCGATCAGGTTCGTGCCGTTTTGCCGCCATTGATAAGACAGCGGCGCCGTCCCGCTGGCCAATCCCGAGAATTGGACGTTATCCCCCACATAAAGCGAAGCGCCTTGAGGTTGCGTCACCATGGCCGGCGGGAAAGCGCCGCCCAGCAGGTAAAGCGCGTAAATGTCCGCCGAGGTCAAATCGCGGTTGTAAATGCGCACATCGTCCAGCAGGCCCGTGAAGGCATCCTGATACGCCCCGGTCCCAGCCTGCCGATTGCCGATGCTCACCTCGTGGCTATTGGAGAGCAGGGAAAAAGGCGCAACCGCCACCGTGGAGAATTGTCCATTCACATAAACATTCATGATGCCCTTGGAGGCATTGAGGACGGCGGCGACATGCTGCCAGATTCCATTGGGCGCCACCGTGGTCTGGGCGTTATAGGCCGTTCCATTGGTATCCCGAACGTAGAAGCGGTAATGGCCGCCTGCAATGTCGATCACGTATTGTTCGCCTCCGCCCCCCGTGCCTTTGGCGATGATTCCCGCGCCATTCGTCTGCGTGGCTGGGGCGTGGACCCAGGCTGCGAGCGTCAGCGTCGGGTTTGCCGAAAAATCCAAAACCGGCGGAGCGGGGGTCGATACGTTCGGAACCGCCACCACATTCAAAGCCAGGCCGTCGTTATTAAACGCCAGCGCGCCGCCAATCAAGCCATTGGTCCACATATTCGTAAACGCCGTGTCGGCGAAACCAATCAGCGCGCCGGGATTGTTGTTGGCGGAGGAGTCGGCGGCGGTCGCGGAACCGCTGGCATCGTCAAATTTCCAGTAGCCCGCCAGGCCAGAGGCGGTGTCCGCCGCCGGCAGGGCCTGCAAGGACAAAACCACGTTGGAACTGACGTTGGTTCCCACATAATTGGTCATGACCACGGAATAGGTGCCCGCGTTGGTCAATTGCGCGTTGGTCACGACCAAGGTGGACGCCGTCGCGCCGGGGATGTTCGTGCCATTCAGTTGCCATTGGTAACTGATGGGCACAATGCTGGCCGCTGTGTTCGCCGTCACCGAAAAGGCCGGCGAGTCTCCCACGTAAGCCGAAACACTGCGGGGCTGGCCAGAGATGATGGGCGCATTGCCATTAGTGGCATAGAGTTCAAAAACGTCATTGCTGGTCAAGGCCCGGTTATAGATATGCACATCGTCGATCATTCCCTTCCACCCAAGGTTAAACGAGCCGGCGGTGGCGTTTTGTAGGCGATTTCCAATGGAAATGAGATTACTCGAATATTTTAGGGTGGTAGGCACCGAGGCGGTCGCTACGCTTATATTGGATACGCCATTGAGATAAAGGATTTGTTGTTTGTTGCTGGTTTGGCCGCTATAAACCGCGGCCAGATGATACCAGGTGTTGGCGGCCGGGGCCGTGGCGGAACTGATTTGCGTCACTGCCCCACCCGCATTGCGAACATAAAACCGGAATTTTCCGCCAGTCACGTCCATGGTGTACTGTTCGCCCGCGCCTCCATAGCCATTGTCGAGGATGGCCGCCCCGCTGATTTGGGATCCGACCGCCAAGGCGCTATTGACCCAGGCGGAGAGCGTAAATTGCAAGCCGTTGGTAAAATTCAGATCGGCATTGTTGCTAATGACCACGTAATCGGTCAGGTCGCCGTTGGTATTGAAATTCAAAGCCCCTTTGATCCGTCCCTGAACCCACATGCTGGTAAAAGTCGTGTCCGAGAAATTCGTCAGGACGCCGGTGTCGCCGTCGGGGGCGGAATCGGCGGCAGTCGTGGATCCACTCGGATCATCGAACGTCCAATAGCCGACTAAACCCGTGGCAATGTCCGCCCGCGCGTTCAGCAGGAGCGAAGCCGCAGTGAGCACGGTAAGAGCGATGGAAATTTTTCTAGGATTCATAATTTGTTGAAGATTAGGCGAGTCGGCGTTCGCGCGCTCTGCGTTATACGCATGATTTCTTGATCTTAAAGTTGGACTCGCCAAGCAATATCAATCCCAGTGCGGGCTGTCAAGGGATGATTCGCCGGGATCGTCGAAAAAAGCGCCGGACTAATCTGGTTTCCCGCGCGTTGGCTCGAGCCGTAGCCGTCAACCGGCATAAAAAAAGCACAGCGGACAGCCATCGCGCCCGCAATCGTCATTGCGACTTTGGCGCCACGCGGTCCGCTGTGCTGTGTCTCTTGCGGGCAAGGCCCGCTAACCGAGATTCTTAGGGCAGAACGTGCCCGCTCGCGCTGGCGATTTCACAGACGGGCGGGACTCCGACAGCGTTAATGCCCGCGTCGTAACTGGTCGCCCAGGAGGCTTGGGGATCAGCGGGGCAAACCGGCAATTCGCCGTTGGACCCACGGCCCAGATAAGGCTGCAACGCCGAGGACGCCGGGGTGCTGCCGGTGTTTTGGTGCTGTTCCAGCGCCCATTGCTGCTTCGAGGAGTCAATCAAACGGAGGTTGTTAATGCACGCATTCATTTGCGCGGTGGTGCGCGCGCGCACGAAGTTAGGGATGGCGATGGCGGCCAAGAGGCCGATGATCGCGACCACGATCATGATTTCAACGAGGGTAAAACCTGCCTTGCGATTGTTTTTGTTTTGCATAATGCTGGTAGTGTAGGAGTTATTATTTATTAGTTAATATGTTTTCATGCTCAACGATTCTTTATAGTAAAAGCACGGTCTATGCCAAGTAAAATCGCGAGACATTTTCCGAATACCGTGCCTTTTTAAGGCTATTCCAAGAGCAGGGCTGTCCTATAAATAGACACGCAAGGCCAAACCGTTAGCTGATAGCTTCGAGTGACCCGCGCTTTATCGAATTAACTCGCGATGACCCATAGGCTCGCTGAGGTTTGGGTCGTTCCGGGCCAGCGCCCGTTCTTTTTTGGCTTGGCGGCGCCACGTTTCAATGCGGGAGGTCAAGGCCAGCAGGAGCAGCCATTCCATCATGTTGCGCGGTTGGGTTAAGACTCGTTCCAACGTGCTTTGCAGGTAGTTGCTTAGGCAGCCGATGCCGATTCCAATGCTGGCCGCGCCTAGAAAATGATTGCGAAAACACCAGGCCGCCCGCGCGTTGCACCACAGGAAATAACCGATAAACACGAAATAAGCCGCCAGCCCCTCGTAGCCAGTTTCCGAGAGCAAAAGAAAATAGTGGCTTTCGACAATTCCCTTATTGCGATCGGCGGTCGTTTCGTCGCCTGTGCGTTTGAAATAGTTGTCAATGATGTCGCCGTAGTGATAAGGCGGGTCGATCATGACTCCAAAGTTATTCCAACCCACCCCCAACGGGTAATCGCGCACCATTTCGCGCGAGGCGGTGTTGAGCATCAGGCGGGTCAGCGCGCTGTCCGCATTGTAGGAATCGTGGAAGCGGGCCAGGATGGTATTCAAGGCGATGACCACGCCGACCATCCCGAGCGCCGCCAGGCCGCCGACAATCACCAGGCGGCGGACGGTAATCTTGTCCGCCAAACTGAGAAACATGACCGCGACCGCGCCGGCCGCCAGCGCCACCAACCCGCCCCGCGAGAGCGTGCATTCCACAATCCAAAGACAGACCAAAAATCCAATCAAATACAGCGTGGAGCGCGGCTGTTTTGGGCCCACCCCCGCCCCGAGGAAGACCAGCCCGATTAAATTGGCGTACATGGCCAGGGCGTTTTGATGCTCGAAGGTGCCCATGACCTGGTAGAGATGATCCACGTACTTCATCTTCAGCACCACGATCAATTGCCAGATCATGGTCAAGGCGAAGGCCGTCAACATCAGGCGCGCCTCCTCCACGGTCTGCAAGTAGTTATAGGCCGCCACAAAAATGAGAATGACTTCGACCGCCTTGAACGCCGCCATCGAGACATAAAGCGCGCTGGGCGCATTGACGATTGAGACCAGGCTCATGGCAATATAAGCCAGATAGAAGACCAGGCCCGGAGGCACCCATCGAAAGCGGCGGGGCGATTCGAGGTAACTGGCCACAATCAAGGCCACCGCCAGCACCTCATTGAAATAGACATGAAACCCCCGGGCGTGTCCGCGATAATCCGGCAAGTCGTGCAACGTCAGGCCCCATTCCGCCGCATGAAAAAAACCCGAGATCGTCATGAAGCACATGAGGAAAAAAACCATCCCCTGCCATTTCCGCCGTCCCCTTATGACAGCGCCCAAGGCCGGTCCCGCGACGAGGAACAGGCCCAGCAAAACGACCGCTTTGAGAAGGTCCTTTGAATCCACGGCGTCAATTTTGAAGAAGACAGCCCGAAATTAGAATCAGGCGATATG
>DASRLE010000643.1:0-12104 GCA_035648615.1 Saccharimonadales bacterium (SeqCode)
TATATGAATTCCAGCTCTCGCGATTCGGAGGTGTCCCGCCGGGATTTCCTCAAGACCACCACGCAAATGGCGGCCGGCCTGTCCATCCTCGGCGGCCTCGGCATTGCACGTTCGGCCTATGCCGCCGGCACGGATACAATCAAGTTGGCGCTGGTGGGCTGCGGCGGCCGGGGCTCGGGCGCGGCCGATCAGGCCTTGAGCACCGGCAACGTGAAGCTGGTTGCCATGGCCGACACCTTTGACATCCGCCTCGAATCCAGCTTGAAGGAACTGCATAAGAAACATCCGGACAAAGTCGATCCCGAGCAGATGCAGAAGTTCATCGGATTTGACGCCTATAAAAAAGCCATGGCGCAGGCGGACATTGTCATCGTGGCCACCCCGCCAGGGTTCCGTCCCGTCCATTTCGAGGAGGCGGTCGCGCAAGGCAAGCACGCCTTTTTAGAAAAGCCCCTGGGTACGGACGCGCCCGGCATCCATCGCGTTCTGGCGGCCAATGAAATCGCCAAGAGCAAAAATCTCAAAGTCGGCACTGGTTTCCAGCGGCACCATCAAGCCGGTTATATCGAGTCGCTGAAGCGGATTCGTGATGACGCCATCGGCGATATTCTCGCGATGCGGGTTTATTGGCGCGGCGGTTCGCGCGGCGGGCAAGTTCACCGGCCCGATGAAACGGAAATGCAATACCAAATCCGCAACTGGTATTTCTTCACTTACCTTTCGGGCGATCATATTGTGGAACAACATTGCCACAACATCGATGTGGGCAATTGGTTCAAGGGCGCCCATCCCATCCGCGCCAACGGCGTCGGCGGCCGGCAATCGCGGACGAGCAAGGAATGCGGCCAAATTTATGACCACCACTATGTCGAGTTTCAATACGCCGACGGCTGCCGGATGTTCAGCCAATGCAGCCAGTTTCCCAAGGGTTGGGGACAGGTCAGCGAGCATCTGCTCGGCAGCAAAGGCACGGCGGATTTCACCAGCACTGGATATACCATCAAAGAAAACTTCCCTGGCGGGAGGCCTATCTGGCGCTACCGCGGCCCGGACAAAAACGCGTATCAAGTCGAACACGACGATCTCTTTGCCGCCATCCGCGAGGACAAGCCTTACAACGAAGTCGAGTCCAGCGCCTACAGCACCATGACCGCCATCATGGGCCGCATGGCGACCTATTCTGGTACGATGGTCGAATGGGAAGATGCGTTCAATTGCCCGACAATTCTAATGCCCAACGAATTTACCTGGGAAACAACTCCTCCGGTCGTACCCGGCGCCGATGGCATGTATCCAGTGGCTCTGCCCGGCATAACCAAGGCATGTTAAAAAAGATTTCAAAACGGTCCATTAACCTCTAACTATATTCCATCGATTCGATAAACTAAAAATATGAAGCACGGTATTCTGTTGCACGAATTCGCGGACGACGTCGGCGTCGCCGTGGAAGATCTAAAAAAAGGAAGTAAAATCGGCGTGGTCACCCTCGAGGGAAAAGCCGCCGGGAGCATCAAACTGCTCAACAACGTCCCTCTCGGCCACAAGGTCGCGATGCGCGATCTGGCCCTGGACAAACCCGTGATTAAATATGGCCGTCCCGTTGGCAAAGCCGTCCAGGCCATTGCCAAAGGCGCCCATGTTCACGTCCATAACGTCAAAACGCTGAGGTGGAGCATATGATTACGCCCAATAAAATGAAGTTGACAGGTTTTCGCCGTCCCGACGGCCGGTTCGGCATTCGCAATCACGTCATCATCCTGCCGGTGGACGACATTTCCAACGCCGCCGCCAATGGTGTCGCCGCTCTCATCAAAGGCACGATGGCGCTGCCCCATGCCTATGGGCGGTTGCAATTCGGGGAAGACCTCGAATTGACCTTTCGCACCCTGGCCGGGACGGGGCGCAATCCGAACGTCGCCGCCACCGTAGTCATTGGCATCGAGCCAAAGTGGACCGAGCGCATCGTCAAGGAAATTGCCAAGACGGGCAAACCGGTCGCAGGATTCAGCATCGAACGCCACGGCGACCTGCGCACCATCGAAGCGGCCTCGCGCAAAGCGATGGAATTCGTGCAATACGCGACCGAAATGCAACGCGAGCCTTTTCCCGTGAAAAAGCTGATGATGAGCACCAAGTGCGGCGAGTCGGATACGACCACCGGTTTGTCCTCCTGCCCCACGGTGGGACGCGTCTTCGAGCGGTTGATCGGCGCGGGCGCAACTCTTATCTTCGGCGAAACAAGCGAACTGACGGGCGGCGAAGACATCATCCAGTCCCGCTGTGTCAACGCGAAAGTCCTGGCCGAGTTCAATCGCATGTTCGAGGGCTACACCGATTTGATCACCAGCCAGGGCGTCGATCTCCTCGGCTCGCAGCCGACAGAGGGAAACATTCGCGGCGGCCTGACCACCATCGAGGAAAAAGCCATGGGCAACATCCAAAAAATTGGCCGTTGCAAAGTCCAGTCGGCGCTTGAACCCGCCGTCGAACCGGCCGGGCCGGGCTTGCACTTCATGGATTCCTCCAGCGCGGCGGCCGAAATGGTCACGCTCTGCGGCGCGGCCGGGTCTGTCGTGCATTATTTCCCGACGGGCCAGGGCAACGTCATTGGCAATCCGATTGTGCCGGTGATCAAATTGTCCGGCAATCCGCTCACCCTCGAAACGATGTCCGAGCACATCGACGTCGATCTGACCGGCATCCTGCGCATGGAAATGAACCTGGACCAGGCCGCCGACGCCGCCATGACCGTCCTGGAACGCACCATTAACGGACGATTGACCGCCGCCGAGGCCCTGCGGCACGACGAGTATGTCCTGACCAAATTATACCGCAGTGCTTGACATACTGATCTCCGAAGAACTGGATTCGCCGGCCATTCAAAAACTGTCCGCCAAATACAAGGTGGTTCGCGACGGCCGCCTCTGGCAGGACCCGGCGAAATTGAAAATGGCCATTGCGGAGGTCCGCGCCATCCTGGTGCGCAACCAGACGCAATTGACCGCTGAAATTCTGGCGGCCGCCTCCCGGCTGATCGGCATCGGCCGGGTGGGCGTCGGCCTGGACAACATCGACCTGCCAGCGGCGTCGAAGGCAGGCATTGTGGTCATTGCGCCGCTCGAGGCCAACGCCACCAGCGTGGCAGAGTTGACCTTGGCCTTTCTCCTTGCCCTCGCCCGCAAGATTCCCCAAGCCGACCGCTCGACCAAGGCGGGCGGGTGGGATCGAAAAGGCTGCACCGGCATCGAACTCGAAGGCAAGACGCTGGCCATTTGCGGCTTCGGGCGCATCGGACGCCGCGTGGCGTTGCTGGCCCGCGCCTTCGGCATGAAATCGCTCGTCTTCGATCCGTTTGTCAAACCGAATTCGCCCTCGCTGGCCGAAACAGGCGCATCTCTCGCCAACACGCTCGAGGAAGTTCTCGCCGTCTCTGATTTCGTCACCACTCATTCGCCGCTCACTCCAGAAACGCGACGCATGTTCAACGCCGCCGCGTTTACCCTGATGAAACCCGGCGCATTTTTTATCAACACCTCGCGCGGCGGGGTCGTCGATGAAGCCGCCCTGCTGGAAGCCTTGCGCAGCGGCCATCTGGGTGGAGCAGCGCTCGATGTCCGTGAAAAAGAACCGCCCGGCGAAAGGACCGGCTTGGAACAAATGGACAACGTCATCCTTGCCCCGCATATCGGCGCTTTCACCGCCGAATCCCAAACGCGCACCTTCGAAGCCGTGGCGACGGACGTTGACCGCCTCTTAAGCGGCGAACCGGCCATTAACTTTGTCAACATGGCCAGACCGGCCCGAACGTAATCCCATGCGAATGGGGCGAATGGAAAAATTCGCGCCGATTGTAACTGACCCGGTTTTCCAGTGTGCTATTGATTGGGGTGAATCAAGCCATGAGAAAATCAGCGGCAGTCACTTTGATCTTGTCCGGTTCGTTGTTGACAGGGTGCGATCCCAACCGAAATGGAATCGCCCCCCATAACGCTGACAGCGCCAACGACGCCCCCTACACGAACAATACCTACCATGCCGGCTACGGTTACTGGCACGCGCCGTACCGGGCGTGGTATCCATATCCCTACAATTATTATTCACCGGGACTTGGCTATTACCATGGGGGCGGGTGGTCTTCTGCGCCGGAGGAAAGCAGCGTCGCGGCAAGCTCTTCTCTGGTTCGCGGCGCGGGCGAACGGATCACTGGAGCACGATCCTCGTCCTCGATCACTCGAGGGGGATTCGGGTCGATAGGCCGGGGGGCGGCATCATGAAAAGGATTCGATGCAGCCCGCGCCCCGATTGGCAGGCCAAAGTAGAAAAGGTGGGCCTGACCTACCACACGCCGGAAGGGCAAGCCTACTGGGATGAATCGGCCTGCTATCAGTTCGAGCGTCGAGAAATTGACGAACTCGCGAAAGCCGCCAATGATCTGCATACGATGTGCATCGAAGCGGCGGATGATGTCATTCAGAAAAATCTATTTTCCTCCCTGGGCATTCCGGAAGCCGCCGTCGCCTCGATCAAACGCTCGTGGGACCGGGATGATTTCAGTTTATACGGGCGATTTGACCTGGCTTATGATGGCAGCGGGGCGCCGAAAATGCTCGAGTACAATGCGGACACTCCCACCGCGCTGGTTGAAACAGCGGTGGCGCAGTGGTATTGGCTGCAAGACACCCATTCGGAGGCGGACCAGTTTAACAGCGTCCATGAACATTTGATTGACGCCTGGAAAAAATATCGGCCGGCGGTTTCGGGAAAGGTTCATCTCGGCGGCGTCGGAAACCATCTCGAAGACGCGCAAACCGTTCTTTACATCCAGGACACCTGCTTTCAAGCGGGACTGGAGGTTGAGCAATTATACATTGAGGACCTTGGATTTGACGCGCGCTCCAACCGCTTTGTTGATCTCAAGGGCGACGAAGTCCGCCACTATTTCAAACTGTATCCGTGGGAATGGATGTGGCACGAAGACTTTGCCAAATACCTTTCGTCGGAATTAACGCACTTCATTGAGCCAATGTGGAAAATGCTGCTTTCCAACAAAGGGCTGTTACCCGTCCTCTGGCAAAAATACCCGAATCATCCGAACCTCCTCCCGGCTTATTTTACTCTGGAAGAGTTTCAACAAAAGCAGCCGCAAACAGGATATGCGCGCAAACCCAAGCTCTCGCGGGAAGGGGCGAATATTACGCTGGTCGAACACGGCAAAGAGACCCTGGCCACTCCCGGCGAGTACGGCGAAGAAGGTTTCGTTTACCAAACGCTCGCGCCTCTGGCCGGTTTTGACGGCAATTATCCCATCCTGGGCGCGTGGATAGTCAATCATACGGCCTGCGGACTTGGCATTCGCGAAGACACCACCCGCATCACCGGAAACCTCAGCCGTTTTGTTCCCCATTTATTTTAGGCAACTCAACTCAACTCAAATCAATACGCATTATGAAAAAATTGTTTTATCTGACTCCTTTGTTGTGGGCCACCAGCGCCGTGGCCCAACCCGTTCCCGCCATCGAAGGCTGGCGCGCTCATACTCTTGGCCAGGCTCTGGGCTATTCGGCCTTGTTCGGCTTTATGGGCATCCTCATGGTCCTGATCGGCTGCAAGATTTTCGACAAGGCCGTCACGCGCATCAACTTTGAGCAGGAAATCCTCAAAGGCAACATAGCCGCCGCCATCCTCAGCGGCTCGGCCATCATTGCCATCGGCTTGATCATCGCGGCCTCAGTTGGTTGAGCATCCGTCCCTGATACGGGGTCAGCCAATACCGGAAAACAAAAAAATGGATTTCCCGGCTGGCGCGGGATGGCTGTTCCTTTAGACTGTGTTCGCGAATTTATAGTCCAACTGTTTTACGAGGAAACGAAAATGAAAATTAGCAGTCCTGCATTTGAAGACGGAGGAGTCATCCCTGAAGAATATAGCCGCGAAGGCGGCGATAAAAGCCCTCCCCTGGTCATTGAAGAGGTGCCAGCCGAAACCAGGAGCCTGACGTTGATTATGGACGATCCAGACGCACCCAAAGGAACTTTCACGCACTGGCTCTTGTTCAATATTTCGCCCGATTCCAAGGAGCTGAACGAAAACGTGACGCCCATTGTCATGAAGCAAGGCCGCAACGATTTCGGCGAAATTGATTATGGCGGTCCCAAGCCGCCCACCGGCGAGCACCGTTATTTTTTCAAGCTTTACGCCTTGGATGACAAGCTTTTGCTTTCGCGCGGCGCGTCGCGGGCCGAAATTGAGCGCGCCATGCGCGGCCATATTGTTGATCAAACGCAATTCACGGGCCGTTTTGCCGCCAGTGTCGAGACGGCGCGTTAAGAGTCCGAGGAGCGGTCAGGGTCCATTAACCAGGCGGCTGCGTTTGGCATGTTTCCCGGTGGTGTCGTTTAGCAACTGCACCCATGTCTCGGCGTCTTTGCAGGCGGCATCGAACGGATTGAGCATGTGGAGAGAATTTCCGCCCTCCGCCCCGATGATCTCCCAGTCGATATAATAAGCGCAGCCCTCCTCTTCCAGCAGGCGCATGGCTTGAGAGCGGACGGCGGCGCGCGTGTTGGCAGGAGCGTGCGCCGTGGCGTGAAGGATTTCCTTGGGCGTCGATTCCCAGGCCGCCGGAGTTTGGGCCAGGGCCAAGCCGAGGCTGCGCGACGGATCAACTTGATGATACTCCAGGTCCTGCGATTTGAGCCACGGGTGATTCCACCCGATGTTTTCCTGTTCGCAAAATTGCCGCAAGAGCCAGCGCTTGGTGATCCAATCCACCTTGCCGACCAGCCTCTCGGGATCGCTGCCCAGCGCGGACAGGACATCGCCCCAGACCGTCAATAATAAATCAGTTTCCGCGTCGCGTCCGGCTAATTCGGCCTTGGCTGTTTGCTGGAATTCATTGAGCAGATGCACCGCTTCCGCGCAACGGCCATCCGCCAGTTGCACCAGCCACGGGCCGTCTGGCTGATGGGACAAATTACGAAAGGCGGCGACCGCATCGGCCAAAACCGTCTTGGGCAGGCAATTCATCTCCAGCAAATCCAGCACCAACGACGTCGTGCCGGCTTTCAGGAGCAGGCTGGTGGGCAGGACGTTGGTGTCGCCGTGCAGAAGGTGGAGCCGGCGATATTTTCGCGCGTCGGCCAGCGGTTCATCGCGCGTGTTGATGATGGCGCGATTGAACTGCACCCACTCGAAAAGATCATTGTTGATGTAATCGGCCCGCTGGCTCATTTGGAAGACGCTGTCATGCCCCACGCGAGTCAATTCGCCCCGGGACTCGGCGGCCATGGTCGCGCCGACCCGGCCCGCGCTGACGTAGAGCATGCGCAAAGTCAAAAAAGCGAGGAGCGAATGGACGTTGGCCTCAGTCAAGGGCGCGGCGCGGCGCACCAGGTAATTTTCATGGCAGCCAAAAGTCGCGCCGGAATAGTGGTCGATGTTATTGCGGATGAAATTAATCTCGCGCTCCAGTTTTATAGATTTGACAGCTTGCAGGATGATGGCGTCGCCCGCCTGATCGTAGCGCAACACATCGAGCAGGCTGAGGCACTCGGGCGTGCAGTACTCGAGGTGGCCCATGTCGATGTAGCACCGGCCTCCGTTAAAGAGAAAGCCGCCGTTGCCGGGCGGCTCATCCCAATCGCGCTGGTGGACATCGATCAGGCCAAAACGTTGCTCTTTGAAAATCCAATCGCGCACGCGGGTAATGGCGCCCGGAGCGCCGGGGAAGTCGTTCGTCAAACACCCGTATTCGGTCTCGAGACCAACGATGCGGTTCATAAACCCAGCTCCGCCATAGTTAGACTCTGATACCTGGCGGCGCGCGCGCCCTGCCGGGCCAGCCAGCCAATCTCCACCACCCTGTCTTTGACCGCCTCCCGCCAGCCTGCCCGGCGGGCGGCTTCGTCCGGGAGAGGTGTTGTCAACACTTTATTCTCCAATTGCAGCCACCAGGCCTGCAACAAAAGGTCCGCCACTTCGGCGCGGCCCGTCTTTCCTCGCGCGGCTTCGGCCAGCCACTTCTGGCCGGCGGTTTCGGCTTCGGCCTGGCTGGAGGCCAGCATCGTGCCGCCCAATTGCATTTGGGAATGAGCCGTCAAAATGGACGCGGAAAAAAAGATCGTGCGCGGAATCGGAACCCAATTCGGCCAGCAGCAACTCAACCAGAAAAGGCGCGCTGAAGATCTGCTCGAAATTGGTCTTGAGTTGCGGACTCAATCCGAAGCTGATCAAACGCCGCAGACTGACGTCCTCGGGCGCGCGCGTGAAGGCTTCGATGTGCGCGGCGTCGATGGCGCTCTGGCGGATTTTTTCCAGGTCGGCGGGATGCCCCAGGCCCGCCATGGCATGGCGATCGAACAGTTCAAAGACCTTCGATTGGCCGCTGCCCACCCCGAGGAGAAGAATACCGTCAGGCAGGCTGGCCGCGAGCACGGGCGAGCCGCCTTTAAGCTGCTCGGCGACGTATTCGCGCCGATTCGCAATGGCTTCCAACCAACGATAGGGTTCCTCAGTCATTCGCGCAAAAGCTCCTTTTGGCGCTCGTCTGTGATCGTTTCCACGCCGGCCGCGCGCAATATTTTAATGGTGGCGAAAGTATCGGTTGCCGGGTTAACGCCGCCGGTGGCGGAGTCGAACTCGGAAGCGGTGGAAAGCAATCGCGAGGCAAAGCGCACCGCTTCGCGCAAATTCATCTGCGAAGGCGAAGGCTTCCCGTACCGTTCCTGGAAACTCAAAATGCTGCGAATGGTGCCGGAGCCGGAACCGGAGGCGGCGTAGCCTACCGCTTGAAATTGCGCCCCCAGCGGATCGTAAAAATAAATCTGCGGACAGGGCGGCGACACCGTCTGGTCCACGCCTGCAAAAAGAGGCACGACGATGCCAATGCCCTGCATGGTCATGGGCAAATTCTCGCGCAATAAACGGGCCAGGGCACGAACCCGGGCGGGCAGGCTCAAGGGTTGCAACTGACTGCGGCGATAGTACTCGAACGACGTTTGCAAAGTGCGCGCCATCTCAAAAGCGGTCGCCGGCACCCCGGCGATGGCCAGGAGCGAAGTCGAATCAATCTCGATGATTTTTTCAACGCGATCAGTGACAATAATATTTCCGGCGGTGGCGCGGCGGTCGCCCGCCATCAGGACGCCCTCGGCATAATGAAAAGCGAAGACCGTCGTGGCCTGGGTTTGGACGACCGGGCTGACCCCGCCCTCCAGCCGCGCGGGGGCGAGTCTGCGCTCCGCCAAAAGCGAAAGAAAATCGCCCGCAATCGGAGTGGGATCGCTCATTGTCCCGTGCGCTGACGGTACCGCTTGGCCTGGTCGGGATCGACCTTGCGCATGCGTTTGAGCAATTCTTCCGTGTTGGGCTTATCGACTTTGGGGGCGCTGGGGCCTTCGCCACCGCCGCCGCCACTGGGAGCAACGGGCCTGTTTTTTTGAGCTTGGTCTGGCATAAAGCTTATTGAATTTAGTCTAACCACTACAAATTGCCAGAAAACCGGCGAAACTCAAGCCACGGTCGAAAGCCGGTCTTGGATTTCGCGGAGCATTCCCTCCAACAGCCGCCCGTAACGGATGTAGCTGTCAAACACTACGTCGTCCGCCGCCTGGACCGAGGCGTCGTGGAAAACCACCGCGACATGAGGCTCAATGGAGATGCCCGCGTCATAACCGCGGCTCAAGGCGTCCTGCAAAATGTCGCGCACCCTCCCCTGCCCTTCACCCGGATAGTTGTAATCGCAGTCATTTTTGGCCGGGACAAAGGTCGCGTCCTTGACATGAATGTGAGCGACGTATTCGCGGATATGTTCCCAAAATTCCCAGGCATCCTGCCGCGGCCAGGGCCGGGGCTTGCTGCGGTCGGGATTGAAAACCGGGTTGCCGGTGTCAAAGACCCATTTCAAGCCGGGGCAATTATCCATCAATTCCAAGCCGTGCCGCCAGCTCATGCCGCCATAGTTCATGCAGTTCTCATGCAACGGTTGCAGGCCCACCTCGCAAAACATCCGGGTCACTTCGCGCATTCGACGAAAGACCTCCGGTGGAATGGTGTCTTCGTCGTCGCCCGGTTTAAAACTCATGACGCGGACAAATTTCGTGCCGAGCCGTTGCATGCGGTGGATGCAGCGGTTGACTTCAGCGAGGGTAATGTCAAAGGGATCGGAAATTTTCTTGGACCAGTTGGCAATGGCCGAGCCGAAACAATAAACACCCAGGCCGGCGTCGCGCAGCCGCTCGATGACGATGTTGAAGGCGGCCTCAGGGATGTCATGCAGATTTCCTTTGGGGAAACCCGGCACCTCGACCGTGCGCATTTCCAGATATTTCCAGCCCAATTCCTGGGCGGCTTTAATTTGCGCGTCCAATCGGACGCCTGCCTCGTCTCCAATACCGGTCAAAATCATAAGCGTGCTGGGTTAGCGCCGAAACGAACTGGTAAAATCTTCATTCGAAGTCTTGACCACCTTTTTCTCAAATTTGGATGCGGCGCTCAACTCATTAAGTTTGCTTTCATAAGCGGCGCTGTCCAGTGGAAGTTCCACGGTTTGGTGCAACAGGCCCGAGTAGAGCAGGGCATTCGCCAGCTCGATGGAATGGATTCCCTCCTCACCCGGCGCGATCAGGGTTGCGCCGTCCAGGATGGCATCGACAAAATTTTGCATGACCGCGGCATGGGCGGCCGGCTCGGGCGGGATGGGAATCTCAATTTTCGACACGCCCGGTTTCTGGAAGCCGAGCTTGGCGGCGCGGGAAAGTTCGGTCATGGAAACATCGTTGCGGAAGAAAATCAATTGGTCGTTCTCCAAAAGCAACTTGCCCATCGAGCCGTTTATTTCCAGACGATTCGTGCCCGGGGCTTCGCCGGTGCTGGAAACAAATGTGCCGGTTGCGCCATTGGGAAACTCAAGATAGGCGGTCACGTCATCCTCCACCTCAATATTATGAAAACGGCCTAGTTGCACAAAACTGCGCACGCGGGCGGGTTGGCCCAGAAGCCATTGCAACATGTCCAATTGATGCAGGCACTGGTTGATCAGGACACCGCCGCCTTCGCCCTTCCAAGTAGCGCGCCAGCCGCCGCTGGCGTAATAAGCTTCGGTGCGAAACCAATCCGTCATGATCCAGGAAAAACGAATGACTTCACCCAACTGGCCCTCCGCAATGATTTTTTTAATGGCAAGATAGCGCGGCTCGGTGCGCAATTGGAACATGGCGGCAAAGATCAATTTCGGATGTTGCCGGCGGACGGCGATCAATCGCCCGGCATCGGCTTTATGAGCGGAGATCGGCTTCTCGACCATGACATGCAAGCCCGCCTGCAACGCCGCGATGCCGAGGCTGGTGTGTTGGAAATGGGGCGTGGCGATGATGACTGCATCCACCGCGCCGGAATGAATTAACTCCTCGCCGCTGGAAAAAACTTTCAGGCCTCGTTCCTGGTAAGGGGAAAGCTTCTCAGCCGATGGATTGGCTACGGCGGTAAGTTTGGCCCGATTGACTTTCCCCGCCAAAAGATAATCCGCATGATGTTTTCCGATATTGCCCAAGCCGATGATGCCGAGACGAACCGGATTCACCTCTAGTTTGTTTGGCGTCATTTTGCTTTATTCAAGGGACGGCGCGAGGCGCCGTCCCGGACATCGCAGCGCGATGTCCCTACCATCTTGCGGCGCTGCTTACACCTTCCAGCCTGAGCGATATGCGCCCCGGATTAAGTGTTCGGCCTCGCGCACATTGGTTACTCGCAACGCGGCGGTGTCCCATTCGATCTTTTTTTGCAGCCGCAAGGCCAGGTTGCCCAGCAACACCCATTCGGTGAAGGGGCCGGACACGTCGAAATTGGAACAGGCCGAGGGCCCGCCTTTGCAGGCGCGTATCCAATCGAGGTAAGGATCGTTGCGCGGCACACGCGGGATGGTCGGAGAAGGCCGCTTGTAGTCCGCCATGCTCGATTCAGGCAGGAGGCGGGGCTTTTCGCCATAGACGCCGCAAATGATTTTTCCCTTTTCGCCGATGAAGAGCGAGCCGCTGTCCTCGAATTGGGCTGCTTCCATTTCTGGGGGGCGCGGAGGCTTTTGGCCGGAATCATACCACATCAGGGTG
>DASRLE010000644.1:0-4315 GCA_035648615.1 Saccharimonadales bacterium (SeqCode)
CAACAACAACAATCAACAACAATGTTCAAAGTACCAAATTTATTTCAGGACTTGACCGTTTCCAATCGCCATCGGTGGAATATTGATAAACACCGCCCCAGACAGGATCGATCAATTGTTGCTGGGCGGCCAAAGTTTCCCGCGCCATTTTTTCATAGTGGCCGCCCTCCGTCCCGGCGCGCGCCAGGCAGTATTCGACATTGTCGCAATTTAGAAACTTCTGCTCGCGTCCCCATCCAGCCATGCGCGCGTCATAACCCGCGTCGAGTTGCCGCTGGAGGCGGTCGCGCCATACACTGCTCAACCCCAAGCCATCGCCAAAAACAATTTTTACCGGTGGCCGGACCGAGGGCCCGGATGAAGGATCGGCCACAATCGCCTTGAGCATGGCCATCATTTCCCCAGGCGGAATGTACCCCTGCCGTTTGACAATTTCCCCGCCCTCGCCATTGAAAACAATGGTGGCGGGCCAGCCATAGTTTTCGTAGCGGCTCGATAAATCCGGTCGCGAATCCTGATCGACGCGCACCGCAATATAATTCGATTTGACCAACGCGGCGACGGCGGGGTTCGCGTAGGTATTGCTATCCATGACATGGCACCAGTGACACCAGACCGCTTCCAAATCGAGCAAAACGAAACGATGCTCGCGTTTCGCCTGCTCGAACAACGCCGGAGACCAAGTATGCCATTGGATGGTTTCGCCAGGCCGATCCTTCGCCCAAACCAAACCACCGAGCAGAAAAAAAAGGTAAAAGCGCAAGACAAGTTTTATCAGATGACGGGACATTGAAGGGCAAAATACCACCAAACTCGCGTTTTCAAAGTTTGGTGTTAGGTTCGTTGGATATGGCTGATCTCTCGCAAAAAGAATGTGTTCCGTGTAAAGGCGGCGGAGCGGCGCTGAAGGGCGAAGCCCTCACTGCCCTGGCCGCGCAATTGAAGGAATGGCAGGTGGTCAATGGGCACCACCTAAAACGGGAATATAAATTCGAGAATTTCCGGCAAGCGCTCGATTTTACCAATAAAGTCGGAGACCTGGCCGAGCAACAAAATCATCATCCCGATATCTACCTTGCTTGGGGCAAAGTCAAATTGACCTTGTGGAGCCATAAAATTGACGGCCTGACCGAAAGCGATTTCGTTTTTGCGGCCAAGGTCAACCAGCTTGGGAATTGAACAGCAGTTCCCCGGGATTCGCCCTATCCCTTGTGCAGCATCCGGTATTCGCTGGGGGAAATGTCGTTGAGAAGTTTGAAGATGCGCGAGAAATAGAAAGCGTCGTCATAGCCCAGGGCGGCGGCGATTTCTTTGACATTCATATCGGTGTTGTCCAGGAGCTGGCACGCTTGATGGATGCGCAGCCGGATAAAGTAGTCGATCGGCGCGTAGCCGGTCTGGCGCTTGAATAATGCGCTGTAATGCGACGGGGACAGGTTCGACATGGCGGCGAGAGAGGCAACGGTGAGGGGACGGTTCAGGTGCCCTTTCATGTAGGCGATGCTTTGCGCCATTTTTTGACGAGGCTCCGGGTCGCCGCGCCATTTTTGTTGCCGATGCCAGATCATCAGGCCGATCAGATGAGTCAACGCGCGCGCCGCATAGAGCAAATGGGCCGGCGTGTAGCCGTGCTCGATGGTTTCCATCACTTCTTCAAACAACAGAACCAACTGGGGATCATGGCCCACAAAAAGCAATGGACGATCCAGCGAAACACCCAATTCGGCCAGCAAGGGCTTGATCGTCGTTCCGACGACATGCACCCACAAAATGGACCACGGGTCTTTCTCGTCCGCGCCATAGGTGTGGCGGACTTCAGGAGGAATGGCCAGAAGTTCCCCGCGCTGGACGGCGTGCCGCTGCCCGGCTAATTCGCACCAACCCGAGCCTTGGGTGCAATAAATCAGTATCGCCTGATCCACCCCGGCGGTGCGCTCGCGCAAATGACCGGCGGCTTTGGGGAAAAAACCTGAATCGGTGGGAACCAGATTGCATAAAAGCGGCTGCCTCATCGCATGATCGATGACCCGCCGAGGTAACACGACGATGCGCTGCCCCGGAAAGCCATCGCCTTTTTGCGTTCGGGTCATGGGGGCAAGAAATACCAGATCAGCGGATAATTGGCCACCAAATCAGCGAATTATCCATGTAAATCGTCGTTTAGTCTATTCCGAAGAACAAGGTTCGATGGAAATATATTGAACTCCCAATTGTCGCGGGGGTTATCTGTGCTACGGTGCATGCGTGAAGTTGTCTTGTTAGGCTTTTGAATCCGCCCAGAAAAATGAAAATTCCATCGATTTTTACCATGAAAAAACTATCGTTTGCCGCGCTGGCTGTCTGGCTGACGGCGATTTATACCGGATCGGCCGCCACCGTTTTATTTGTCGGGCCCAATGGCGGGGGCGGAAACGACAATTGGTCCACCAGCGCCAATTTTCTCAACGTGGCCAGCCCATTCGCGCCGACCACACCGGCCAATAATGCGGCCAATTTCAACTTCCTGACCCAGGCGGCGGCGCCTGGGGTTGTCACCCTTAATGTGGACGGAGGCTATGGCACGCCGGGTTCCGGCGCGCCGCAGGCGTGGGGCATGATTTTCGGCGAGACCAACGGCTACCAGACCGTCGTCATTCAGCCGGGGTTGGTCTTCAGCATGATGGCCGCGAATGCGACCGAAGGCGGCGGCGGCTTGTGTGTCTGTCCGACGGGTACGAACAGTGGCGGTGGCACCGGCGGGAACTCACCCCCAATTACCTATACCAATTACACGACCATCCTGGGAACGAACGCGACCTTTTATGTGAACGGAACTTTGCGCGTCGAGGCTGGGGAGGCCAACGGACCCGCCAATCATTACTCCATCCTTGACTTGTCCCACTTGGACACCTTCATCCAAACCAACACCACCCCTACAGGGACTGGCGATTGGTACGTGGCCGGGGGCGGCACTCAGCGCAGCCAAGCCCTGATGTATCTGGCGAAAACCAATTACATCACCCCTAACTCCGCCATCCAGATTGGCTATCTGGGCGGGACCTACAGCAACTCACTGCCCATCGGTGTTTATTTGGGCCAGACCAATTACATCGCGCCCGGTTCCAGCGCCACTTTCGCCTTGGGCTATGTGGGCTGCACCAACGCCTTCATGCAGTTTAATCCTATGTTCCTGGGAGGTCCCACTCCCCCGGCCGCTTATCTGGCCGCCAATAACGGCGCCTTGATGAACCAGGTCCTGCTGGGCGATCCTGCCAACGGCAAAGTGTCAGGCATGGCCACCTGCGATTTCACCGGCGGCAATGTGACTTGGCTGGCCAATAATTTCCAGATCGGTGTCACTGCGACCAACGTCAACGCCCAAGGAGTGCTGACATTTGATAACGGAATCATTAGCGCCAGGCAGTTTATTGTAGGCTACCAGCAGAGCAGCTTCACCAACGGCGGCGGATTCGGCAGCGGCATTATCAACGTCAATAGCAACTCCGCTTATGCAACCAATGCCACCTTGACAGCCGTGACCAGCCTCACTCTGGGCCAAGTCTCCGGCGTCGTCACGACCGGCACCGCGGGCACAATCAACTTGAATGGCGGCGTCCTGAACGCTTCCAGCATCGTCACCGCCGGCGGTGTCGGAACAGTCAATATGACCAACGCCGGTTGGGTAGTCGCTATCCCCACCGCCGGTGGCACGAACATGGCCGTGACCGCCTTCAATGCGGGCGGCGCGACCAATATCATTACCCTTACCTCGATCACTCCCCTGCTGGGCGGTTCTTTTCCCGTGCGATTTCATTTGATCGCCGCCGCGAGCATTACCGGGGCTTCTACTTTGGGCTTGGGCCCGTTGCCCGCCAGCTACGACCTCAGCCATCCTTATGCGGGGCATCTCGACACCACCAGCAGTCCGGGATACGTCGATTTCGTGCTGACGGGCGGACCCGCCACCGCGCGCGTTCTGACTTGGAGCGGCACGAACTCCGGCGGAAATCCCGACGGCGATTGGGATGTGGGCCTGACGGCGGACTGGCTGACCAACGGCGTGGCCACAATTTATAATCAATTCGATGTGGCGAACTTTTATGATGTCACCGCGCCTGCGGCGACGAACATCAATTTGACAACCGCCCTTACACCCTTGGGCGTCATTGTCAGCAACACCGCCTCACTTTATACCATCCGCGGCAGCGGCAGTCTCAGCGGCGCGACGGGGTTGATCAAGCAAGGAACGGGCGCATTGATTCTCGATAACACGGCGGCGAATAATTTTACGGGCGGCGTCATGATTAGCGGCGGACTTCTCCAAGTGGGCGCGAAC
>DASRLE010000645.1:0-21638 GCA_035648615.1 Saccharimonadales bacterium (SeqCode)
GACTTAGACTTAAACGCGAACAGGAAGACAAATGAAAATCAAAAATTTAGCATTAACTCTCCTGGCCATTGCGGCCATGAACCAACTGGCCCTCGGTGCGGAAATAGACACCAACGCCTCGGCCGCCCCCACTAACGCGCCCGCCGCCTCCGCCAGCCAGGCGGTGGCCGCGTCCACCAATCAAGTTGTGGCCGCCGCGCCCGATATCAGCGAGCCGCCGCCCGCCCCGACGACCAATGCGCTGCGCATGAATTTTCAAGATGTGCCTTTAAACACCGTCCTCAATTATTTAAGCGCCAAGACGGGATATGTCATCGTCTCGGATGTGGAACTGCACGGCAACGTCACCATCGTGAGCGAACAGCCTGTCAATACCAATGAAATCTTCGACCTGTTGAGCGGCGCGCTGGCCAAAAATAATTACAATGTGGTTCGCAATGGCCGCATTCTCACCATCACCACCTCGGACACCGCCGCGACCTCGGGGCCGGTCAAAGAAGTCATCAAGGCCGAGGATGTCCCTCTGAGCGACCAAATCGCGACGGATATTATCCCGGTTCACACTCTCGCGCCGGTGCAGTTGATTAAAGACCTGGAGCAACTGATCCCGTCCGGAGCCAAACTGACGGCCAACGAAGCCGGCAACGCCGTCATCATGACCGGACGCCAGAAAGACATTCATCATTTCGTCGAGATCGTCAATGCGCTCGATGGTTCCAGCGTGGCGGATGTGGCGGTGTTTCCGCTCGATTACGCGGACGCCAAATCGGTTGCGGCGGAGTTGAAGGAAATCTTTCAAAGCCCGGACTCCTCGGTGGCTCGCTCGGATGCGCGGCAGCGTTTTCGGGGCGGCGGCTTTCCCTTTGGCGGCGGAGGCGGTGGCGGTGGAACTGACAATAACGCCGAGTCAAAAAATGCAGCCAATAAAGCGGTCTTTGTCTCCGACGACCAAATGAATGCGGTGGTGGCGAGCGCTCCGCCGGATTACATGCAAGGAATCACCAATATCATTAAACAGTTGGATCAGCCGAGCCAAAATATTACCGAAATGCGGGTGTTTCATCTCACTTATGTTGATCCTCAGGAGATGGCCGATGAGTTGTCCACCCTCTTCCCCGACGACACCAAAACAGACCAGAACACTCGTTCCCCGGGTTTTCGTTTTACGCCGCCGTGGATGCAGCAATCCACTCCGACCTCCTCTGCCAGTGAGCGCATGAAGGTGCAGCAGCGCGTTGTCACCGTAGCGGACCGGCGCACCCAGTCCATTATTATCACCACGTCCAGGGACTTGATGGTGGAAATCGCCGGGGTTATCACCAACCTGGATTCCAATCCCTCGGGAAGGCAAGTTGTCACGGCCATTGATATCAACAGCGCCGATCCCGCCGCCGTGGAAGCGACCATGAATGGGCTTTTCCCCAACTCCCAAAACAAGGCTGCCACCACGACCAGCGATGCTCTCGCCGCTCGAACTCAGAGCACGGCCAACCAACAACAATCGTCCACTTCCTCGACCAGCGGATTCGGGACGAGCGGCTCGGGCGCCTCCGGCCTGCGCTAAACTAAACTTTTATGACAATCAAAACTTTGACCCTCTGCCTCTGCTGCTTGACTGCTTTGCCGCTCTGGGCGCAGAGAAGCACCGGCGGTTCTGGATTTGGCGGCGGCGGAAGCCGGTCCTCCACCGGCTCTTCCTCTTCAAGCGCCAGTTCCGGAACGATAGACCGTCCCGCTAATGGGATGGTGGGCACGCCCACTTATTATGTGGACCCGGATTCGCGCCGGCTGTTTGTCATCGCCGACACGAACACCACGGCGTCGGTGATGCAGGTCATTTCGAATTTGGACCGCCCCAAGCCACAGGTGCTGATCAAGGTCATTTTCCTGGAAGTCACTTATAACAACGGCTACGACGTCGGCCTGGAGGGCGGGGTGACCAAACGGATCAATTCGACCACCACCGTCAATGCGTCCAATCTTTTTGGCCTGGCGCAGCAGGGAATCACGCCGACTTCGGGGGTCAATACTTTGCCCGGCGCGGGTCTTTATACCATCGTGGGCAACGATTTTTCGGCGACGATCCGCGCCATCCAGGAGGTGGGCAAGGTCGAAGTTCTCTCCCGTCCCACCATCCTGGCCCGCAACAATCAGCAGGCCACCGTCGTGGTCGGCCAGCAAGTGCCGCTCGTCACGGGCGTGAGCTATGACACCTTCGGCAACGAACACAGCACGATCTCATATCAAAACGTGGGCGTAATTCTGCAGGTGACGCCGTTTATTACTTCGGATAACATGGTGGAAATGATTCTCGCGCCGCAAATCTCCAGCGTGGCCAACCAATCGACGCAAATTTCTTCCGGCACCAACGGCAGTTTCAGCACCCCTTACATTAATATTGAATCGGCCAACACCGTGGTCGTCACGCCCAACGGACAGACGGTGGCCATCGGGGGGCTGATGCAAAACAGCAAGTCCACCACCGACAGCAAGATTCCTCTATTGGGCGATATTCCCGGCATTGGCCTCCTCTTCCATCACAAAGTCAAAGCCGTGACCAAAACAGAGTTGATTATTTTTCTCACGCCGTATGTGGTCAAGACGCCGGATGACCTGGCGCGGATGACGATTGATGAACGGTCCCGGGTCGAGATGGCGCCGAAATCATTTACCGAAAAAGAATACCAGGAATATCTCGCGCCGCAGCCCATGGCCCCCGAGCCAGCGCCCAGGGATCCTCATTCCCATCCTTAGCATGATGACCCGGCGCAGTTGGGCGGTTTACGGGATGCTGGTGGCCATTTGGGCCACGCTGATGGTTTGGCAGGCGGCCGAACATCTTCGCGCGCGGCACGCCTTCCAAAACATGTTGATTGACCGTGGGCGCTCCATTTCGACGACCTGCGGTTTGTTGATGCGGTCACGCAGTTTTTTTGGCGTTATTTACAAGGAACGCCTTGAAGCGGCCCTCAATGAATTAGTTGACACCAACGAGCTTCGCGCCGTCCAGTTGCTGAATACCAATGGGGACGCGGTCGCTTCGGCTGGCATTCCGTTTGAGTTGCCGCCCCGCAGCGAACTGCAAGGCGGCGTGTTGTGGGAGGATGGAACAGTCATCATGGAGAATCCGGTGGACTTGGGAACAAACGTGCCGCAGTTGGTTTTGCCGAGGGAGGAATTGCGGTCATTGCAAACCAACCGGCCGGCCGTCGCGGAGAGCGCCAGCATCCCGCATACCGCCGTGACCAACACCAATGCGCCTGGCCGCCGCTTTGATTGGCGTCGCGGAGGCCGTCCTTATTGGATGAAGGATGAGGAGTATAAGGAACTGATCCAAAAAAAGGGGGCGCATACGTTTGTGATTGTCATGTCCACCCAGATGGCCCACCAGGCGGCCCGTTATGATCTGTGGATGAGAATGGTCATCGGGTTATTGGGGACGATTGCGGTGGCAGGGTATGGTTTGGCGTGGCGCAGCCTGGCGAAAACCTCCGAGCTGCAACTCCGGCTGGTGCGGGCCAGCGAGTTGAATCTCCACCTCAAAGAAATGAATCTGGCCGCCGCCGGCCTGGCCCATGAAACCCGCAATCCTCTCAACATCATTCGCGGCCTGGCCCACTTGATTTCCAAGCAGCAGGATGCCTCGACGGAAATTCGCGGCAAGTCCAAGGAAATCATCAACGAAACCGATCGCGTCACCGCCCAATTAAATGAGTTCATCAATTACTCGCGCCCGCGCGAAGTCCGCCGCGCCGCGACGGATCTCAACGCCGTGGCCGGCGAAGTGGCGCGGACGTTGAACTACGATCTCGAAGAAAAAGGCATCAAGCTGGAAGTCCACATCGAATCGATGCTCATCGAGGCGGATGAACAGCTTTTGCGCCAGGCCCTCTTCAATCTTGTCCTCAATGCCATCCAGGCGGTGCCCGCTCAAGGGGCCATTCGCATTCGTGCCGCCAAACGCAATAATGAGGAAGCGTTTATCGACATCTCCGACAACGGACCGGGAGTCACCACGGAAAATCGCCCCGAGATTTTCAAGCCGTACTTCACCACTCACCAGGAGGGCACTGGACTTGGCCTGGCGGTCGTGCAACAAATCGTCCTCGCCCACGGCTGGGAGATCGAATGTCTCCCCAACGAACCGTCCGGCGCGCTTTTTCGCATTTCGCACGTCAAGGTGAAAAGCTAGATCGCGTGCCGCCGGAATCCTCCAATTTGCCTGCCCCCCGCCTGCTCATTGTCGATGACGACGCCGCGCAACGCAGCCTGCTTGATTCCTTCCTGGCCAGCCAGGGATTCGACACCGTTCCCGTCTCTTCCGGCGAACGCGCGTTGGAAGTTTTGCGCGAACAAAAGATCAACATGATGATTTCGGACGTCCGGATGCCGGGCCTCTCCGGGCTGGAAACCCTGCGCAAAGCGCGGCAGGAGCACGGCTCGTTTCCCGTTCTGCTCGTCACCGCCTATGCCGATGTGCGCGACGCCGTGGGGGCAATTCGTGACGGCGCGGTCAACTACCTTTCCAAACCGATCGACCTGGACGAATTGCTCGCCTCCGTCCGCCAGGCCACAGGCTTATCGCAGCGCGCGCCGCTCAAGTTTGACGCGGGCAAACAATTGCCGCCCCACATCATTGCGGCCAGCCCGCTGATGCAGGCGCTCTTCGGCGATGTCTCGCTTGTCGCCGCGTCCGAAAGCCGGGTGCTCATCACCGGGGAAAGCGGGGTGGGCAAAGAAGTGGTGGCCGACGTGATTCACGCCTGGAGTCCGCGCGCGGCTGGCCCGCTGATCAAAGTCAATTGCGCCGCCATCCCGGAAACTCTGCTCGAAGCCGAACTATTCGGCCACGAGAAGGGCGCATTCACCGGCGCAGTCGCCCAGCGCATTGGCCGCTTTGAAAAAGCGGACCGGGGCACCATTTTTCTGGACGAGATTGCCGAGATGTCCTCACAACTCCAGGCCAAGCTCCTGCGGGTCGCCCAGGATGGCCGTTTCCAGCGCATTGGTTCGAACACCGAGCTTAACGTCAACGCCCGCATCCTCGCCGCCAGCAATCGCAACCTCGAGGAAGAAGTCAAAGCGGGCCGTTTTCGCGAAGACCTTTTCTATCGCCTCAACGTTGTCGAGCTCAACGTCCCGCCCTTGCGCGAGCGGCGCGAGGACATCCTGCCGCTGGCGGTCAAATTGCTTGACGGTTTCACGCAAGGCCGCGTGCGGCTCTCGCCCGCTGTAGTGGACTGCCTGCAAAGCTACCCGTGGCCCGGCAATGTGCGCGAACTCCGCAACGCCATGGAACGCGCAGCGCTGCTTTGTCGCGGAGAACTGATCGTTCCCGACCATCTTCCCGCCCGCATCCGCCCCGGGGCGCACTCGGCCTCTGCCGCCGAATCCGTCGATGCGCAACGGCTGGAAGAAATCGAATCACACGCGGTCCTCCAGGCCTTGCGCAAGCACGATTTCAACCGCACCGCGACGGCCAAGGCCCTTGGCATCAGCCGTCGCGCTTTGATCTACAAGCTGCAACGATTGCGCGAGCTTGGCTCCGCTGTGGACGCCCCTCGATAGACGCTCGCTACTGGACTTGGAGCAGGCTTGAACGTTCCCCCTCCATAATTGGAATGGTCAGAGAGGCGGATTTTAATCCATCTGCCGAGGCGGTTAATCGGATTGTTCCTTTGTTTGACGTTGCTTTGATCATGGCCGCGCATTCCCCTTTGAAAGCGCGGCGCTGCGGGGCTTGAAACGATTCGTGGCTGGAATTGTCGGCGTTATCCACGGCGGCAATCACCCCGGGGCCGCTCAAGTCGAAGGTGATCAGATTGTCCGCCGTGGGCGCCGGCACTCCGCGCGCATCCACGACTTGGGCGCGAACCTCGGCCACTCCGTCCCAATCGGCCCGGACGGCGCGTTTGTTTGCTGTCAAAACGATTTGAGCCGCCGGGCCTGCGGTGCGAAGGGTGTTTTGAGCAACGACCCGTCCGTGGTTGCGGCCAACGGCGGCGAATTCGCCCGCCTCAAACGGCACGGTCCAAATCCGGGGCGACGCATCGGCGGGAAGTGTTTGCGCCCCCAATGACCGTCCGTTAATCCGCAGTTCTACCTCTTCGCAATTGCTGTAAACCTCGACTGTTTCCGCGCGCGGCGCCGGTTGGACAGGGGTCCAATCCGCAAATAATGTTTGACCCCGATCCAGCGGCGCAAATCCCGGGTCGCCGGATTCCGCGCTTTCGCGGGCGCGGCGGCGGGCAATGAAGACCATCGGTTTGTCTGACCACCATGATTGGCGTTGAAACGCCAATGGCTTGGGCCAGCCGCAGCGATCGAGCAGACCGGAGCCCGCCGCGATAATCGGCCAGCGCCGCGATTCGCCGAGGTAATCCACGCCGCTCCAGAGGAATTGTCCCGCGTGCTGGGGATGGTCGCGGCACTCCAGCCAAGTGGCGCGGTCCTGGCGTTGTTCGGTCCCGAGGATTTTGCGCGACGGGCGCGCGCGCTGGGCGGCCAGCAGTTCGTTGTCGCGGTAATTGGTGCCGATGACATCAAGCAAATCCGCCAGGCCATTGGTGTAGTCGCCGCTCACGTTGGGCCGAAAGAGGGCCTGCGTGACCGGGCGGGTCGGGTCATTTTCGCGGCAGACCTCCACCAATCCCGCGAGGATGCTAAAAGCCCGGGCCGCGTGGGGGGTGTCATGGATTTCGTTGCCGACGCTGTAAAAAATAATGCTTGGATGGTTTCGGTCGCGCTGAAGGGTGTCGCGGGCATCGAGCTTCGACCAGCCGGTAAAATAGAGGTGGTAATCGAAAGGATTTTTCCCGACGGTCCAGCAATCGAAAAATTCGTCCATGACCAAAAAACCCATGCGGTCGCATAAATCGAGAAAGTCCGGCGCAGGCGGATTGTGGGCCGTGCGAATGGCGTTGACACCCAAGTCGCGCAAGGCGCGCAGGCGGCTTTCCCAAACGTCCAGCGGGACGGCGGCGCCGAAGCAACTTCCATCCTCGTGCAGGCAAACGCCTTTGAGTTTGAAGTTCCGGCCGTTGAGCCAGAAGCCAGTGGCGGAGTCAAAATGAAATTCACGGATGCCGAAGGAAATGGTCACGGCATCCAAGGTGGAGTTGTCCCCGCGCAATGTGACGCGGGCCTGGTAAAGCGCCGGATGATTCACATCCCACAGCCGGGGCTTTTTCACCTTCGTTTCGAGAGTCAAAGACATGGCGCCTCCAACCGGCACATTCTGCGCCGGAGTGGACGCCTTTCCAACGGTACGCCCTTTTTCGTCCACAATTTCCAATTCCGCCGACACCTTGGATGCCGCACCCGAATTGTTGGTCACATACGGTTGAACCTTCACCGTCGCCTGTAGCGCAGAAACTTGCGGCGTTGTCACAAAGACGTTTCCTGGCTCGAGATGAACCGGATCGACCAGCAGCAGATGGACGTGACGATATATTCCAGCGCCCGCATACCAGCGCGAGGCAGGCTGCTGGGAGGTGTCCGTCCGCACAGCGAGCACGTTCGTCCCGCCTCCAAAAAAAAGATGCCCCGTCAGATCGTCCATAAAACTGACATAACCGGAGGGTCGGTGACTGAGATGATGACCGTTGATCCAGACATCACTGTTGGCCATGACGCCGTCAAATTCGACCAGCACGCGGCGCGTGGCGTCGGCTTGCTGCAGCGCGAAGTCTTTGCGATACCAGCCAATGCCGGAAGGCAGAAACGCGCCCGCTCCGCCCGCCGAGTTGGTTTCCTCGAAGGGGCCGGCAATGCTCCAATCATGCGGCAGATTCACCTGCTGCCAGGACGCGTCCTGAAATTCTGGACGTTCCGCGCCTGGCGGATCGCCTCTGGAAAAACGCCAGTCCGCGTCGAAGCCAACCGCCTTCCCCAGGCAGCTTCCTGACAACAAGGCGAGGCCCAGAAATAAAATTTTACGTTTCACTTTTCACGTCCTCGGCGGACCGACGAACACGGAGGCGAGGAGAGGGGATGAATGGGATTCATGGGATAATATTACCTTTCGACGGCTTTGCCGTTGAGAGTGACGTCCACCAGGCGCAAGGCGGGCGCGTTGCGAATGACAAACCCATCCTCGGCTTCGATGGAAACGTTTTCCAGGGTCACGTTCTGGATCGGGATGGAAGGCAAGCCGACGATGTTTCCGGCTGACCCGCAATGGCGGGCGGTTAAACCGCGCACGGTGATGTTGCGCACCACAGGGGTGCCTTTGCCGGCGGGGGGCATGGCTCGAAACTCCTCGGGCAGCCACATGGCATTATGGGCGTCCATGTTGAACTCGAAGACGGCGCGAACATTGTCGGCCTCGATGTTGTCATATATAATGTCCTCCACGACGCCGCCGCGGCCCATCCGGCTTTTGCAGCGCACCACACAACCGCAATTACCGTCCGCGCGGCAGTTGGAAACCCGGACGTGGCGAATGCCGCCGGACGTTTCACTGCCTATGACGACCATGCCCGCCGCATAACCCACATGGCAGTTGCGAACGATCACGTTTTCGGTGGGACGATTGACGCGCAGGCCGTCGGCGTCCCGGCCGGATTTAAGGCAAATGCCATCGTCATCACAGACGATATCGCAACCGTCAATGGTCACATTGCGGCTCGAATCAATGTCAATTCCATCCGAACTGGCCGCATGGACTGGAGTGTGCGGATTGCGGATGGTGAGATTGCTGACGACAACGCCGTCGCAGTAAGTCAGTTGCACGGTCCAAAAAGCGGAATTGCGGAGCAACAGGCCCGAGATGGAGACATTGGTGCCGCCCATGATATGGATCAATCGTGGCCGTGGGACCTTGAAATGCGGATCTGTGCCGTCGAGTTCATTTTCACGAGTGGTCCAATAGACTTTCCACCACGGCAATCCTGCGCCGTCAATAATCCCGGCGCCCGTAATGGCAATATTGTTGACATTTTGGGCGTTGATCAAGGCGGCGGGCCATTTCATTTCCAGGCCGGCGATGCGCGTGGCGATCCAGGGATAGTCGTTGGTATTTTGCGAGCCAAGAAGCATCCCGCCCTCGTCGATCTTGAGAGTGACGCCCTGCTTGAGAAAAATCGAACCGGTGACGAAAGTGCCTTTCGGAACCAGGACGATGCCTCCGCCTTGTTCGGCACAGCGGTCAATGGCTTGCTGAATGGCGCGTGTATTGACGGTGCGGCCATCGGCGACCGCGCCGCAATCGCCAATGGAAATTTGCGCGGCGGATGCGGAGAAGCATCCCGCCAGAAAAAGAAGGCGAAGAATCGAGATCATTCAGGCGTTTCGGCGGCGATGGGGGTTAAGGTCACAGGGCCAAGAAAGCCGGACTCGGTCAAAGGCCAGTTCGAGGCGTCGAACGGTTTGTAATCGATGTTGACGAAATTGATGTCTCGAAAGTTTTTCCACTTGACGTGGCGCTGATCAAGATCGCGAATGCGATTAGCCGCGACGCTGGTGACCTCGATCTCCAGCGAGTTGTCCGCAGGCTGCAAATCGTCAACCGTTGCGCAAAAGGGAGGCGTAAAGAGCGTTCCGAGATCGCGTCCATTCAAGCGAACGCGCGCGCTTTGGCATACCTTGCCCAAGTCCAGCCGCCAATGCGCGTTCGTTCCCGGCGCGCTAAAGCGGATGGTATATCGGGCAGTTCCGGAAAAGCGTTGCGCGTTCGTATCGGCCAATTCAGTCCAGGAGCCTGCGCGCGGGATGGTCAGCGCGTTGGGCAATTCCGGGCCGCCCGAGATAAATTGCAGGCCCCATGGGCCGTTCAGTTCAACGGGAGAACCGGCGGTTTTCCAATAGGTCCAAAGCGGCGCGTCGGTGACGTGGGAATTCAGTGCGCGCAAGAGCAACGATTGCCCCGCAGCAAGTTGGAGGCGAACACTCCGCGCACCGACGGGATCGGCGCGCAAACGGCCAACGCCAGTCATGCCAGTAAGCGGATCGAGAATGACGACCGACTCCGCCGCCGCCGCCAGTTCCAGCCACGAATCAAACGGTTGCTTTCCCTGATTCGCGACGAAATAAATATGCCCCTTTTCATCCACGCGCCGCACGCACATAATCCCGTCGTGGTCCGCCATTTTCTCGCGCGGCGCTTGGGCCGCCTTCAATTCCGCTTCGAGATCGCCCACGAGGAACTTGCCAACTCCTTGTTCGCGCAAAGATTTCAATTCGGCGCGCCGATGTTCCAAATCCGCCAAGCCGGGAACGTCGCCCGGCATTTGCTGATCGAAGATGACCGTCACGCCGGAATGCGACAGCGCGACCAAATTGCTAAGGGTGGCAACAGGCATCGACTCGCAGCGCGGAACCACCACCGTTCGATAACGTCCGCTGAGAGCCGCCAATTGACGATCCGAGACGTAATCGAACTGGTAGCCCCGCTGCCAGAGCCATTGCGCCGTGCGACCGACCGGTTGGTCGTCGAACCATCCCCGCGCATGGACGGGGAATTCGCGCTCCATCCCATTCGGCGCGCTCCACAAGTCATAAATCGGCCAGTAAAGTAGAATATCATTGTCCGGGCGCCCGGCTTGGAGAAGCGACTGGCAACGGGCCGCCCAAGTGTTCAATGGCGGGACATCACGCCAAATCGGATTGCGCGGATTCATCTCGAAGGAAGCGTAAAAATGCCAGCCGGGCCAGCCTGCTTCGTCCGGGGAATAACAAGCGCCGTGATAAAAAACATGATTGATGCCACTGAGGAAAAAGTCGTCCTCCAAATACTTCATGTCCGCCAGCGTTTCGGTAAAGTGCTCTTCCAGCCAGGTGCCGGTTTCGCTCGACGCCAACGGATGGCCCGCCACATGGGCGGCGGAGGAGGCAAACTTGGAAAATAATTTATCGCGATCCAGATGGAACATTTCCGTCTCGGGAACATCGCCGGCGGCGTAGAGATCGAGCAAATTGCCCGGTGAGCCATGGGCTTCGTAGCGCACCAAAAATCCATTCCGATGCGACCATTGCACCCAGGCTGGAATGGTTTGTTCCACCATGATGTCGGAAATCGTTTCGCGGTAATCAGACTTGACACGCCCCGCGTTGGTGTTGTCTTGGTATCCGAACAAGGCCGGCAATTCGTCCTGCAAGCGATAGCCTCGCCGGCGCTGGAATTGGGCGAAGAAATCGGGCGCCCAACTGGAACGATATTCGTAGGAGTCCTGATACTGGGCGCGCGGCTTGGGGCCGGTGTAATGCGCGAAGGCGTCGTCAAACCAACGGAGGTAATTGGTCATGGCGGGCGGATAGAAAGGATTCAACATATAGCCCTCATCGCCCGGAGCGGCGCGTTTAACTTTCTGGCCGGAAGGTTTTTGGGAAACGGCGTAGATTCGCCATGGACCGTTCTGCGCCTGCCAGCGTATCGCGCCATCCGCGCCGACTTGAGGGAGGAGATCGAGCTTGTGGCCGGCTGAGTCAAAGGCCATCAAGGCCTGAAGTTTTTTTGGATCGAATTCCTGCTCGAAGACCGCGCCCGCCGCCACCTCAATTTGTTTGACAACAGGAACGGCATTGGCTTCCTCGGCTGTGACTTGGGGGCCGCCAAAACACCAACCAGTGCCGGTGGTCATATCCACCCCCATATCGAGCCGGCCCGCTGCGCTGACGGTGAAAGAAAGCATCTCCATCCAGCGTGGCGAGAGGTAAGGAATGTAATTGGACTCCCAACCTCGCGCGCCATAGATCGGGATAATATGAACACCGCCCAGGCCGGCGTCATGAAAGCGGGCCAATTCGCGGGCAATATTATTGGTATCCACCGCGCTGCCCATCCACCACCAATAAGTCCAGGGCTTCTGGGTTCGGGTGATCGGCGGCCACCAGGATACGGAGGCCGAGAACGCCGCAGACGGACAGACGAGCCACAGCACAAAGCAGAGACCGGCCAAACCCCTTTCACTAAATTGCATCAGGGTCATTCAAAATCGGAAAAGGGTGCGCTATTGCCGCCAGTATTGATCGGCGCACTTGCCGAAAAAAGGGGCGGCATGACGACGCGAGGTTTCCTTAGAGAAATTAAATGCTGCACGCGCCAAGAATTACAGGATTTAGGCGCCTATGGGTATCGCCAATTCGGGTGATGCCGTATGGAACAGGAGGGCAAGTGAAAGCGTCGGCGCGAGGAGCGGGACGGCCTCTGAGGATTTGGTTCAGGCCCGACGCCGCCTCTTAGCCGCTCTTGCCATCGCGGATTCCGCGCAAATACTGCTCAGTATTGTCATCGGACTGCAATGGCCCGCGACCGCGCCATTTCTCAACTCCACCCAGTTCAGTTTTTTTCCAAGCAACCAGTTTCCCTCCCTCGTTTTGCACCTCGAGCACGGTTCCGGGATCAAAACCAAGGGCCTCGCGCATTTCCTGTGGAATGGTGATTTTCCCGTCTTCCAGAACAATGGTGGTCATCAAGGTAAGCTAAGATTTTCGCGCGGCAAATCAAAGAATTTCCGCCGCCCGTCCGCGTGAAAGTCGCAACTTCCTAATGCCGTTAATGGACAGAATAAGCTTGTTTTATTGATATGTTGAAGGTGTAATAAGACTGCGTCGGGAGTCTTACCCAGTTAACACGAATTTTTTTATGAAGGCATCGTTCCTCAGATTTGGTTTGCGGTTCGCTCTTTTCTCATTGGCCTTGCTCCTGGGCCAAACCGGAAGGGCGGCGGTGGCCTTCACTCTCACCCCTTCCGCCGTCAGCAACACCTACACCGGGACGATTACCTTGCAAGTGACCGGATTGGCCTCCGGCGGCAGCGTGGTCGTGCAGAAGTATTTGGACGCCAACGCCAACGGCATCATAGATGCCGGCGATTTGTTGGTGCAGCAGTTCAACCTGACCGACGGCCAGGTGGGCATGGTGATCGGCGGCGTGACCAATTTCAACGTTCCGGGCGACACGGACAATGTGGCGGGCCAAATCACGGCCAAGTTAATTCTTCAACTTGGTTTTTCGCAGTTGATCACCGGAAACTATTTGTTCAAGCTCTCCAGTCTGACCGGAGTTTTCCAACCCATCACGAATTCATTTGCGGTCCCAAATATTCCCTACGCCCAGAAATTGACTGGCACTGTCGTCAGCAACGGCGTGGCTGTTCCCTATGCCGCCGTCCTGCTTCTGTCTGCGACAAGCGGCAATCCCATTGGCGGTGCGGTGGCGAATAGTTCCGGCATTTACACCATTCCAGCGCCACAGGGAACCTATGAACTATTGGCTTTCAAAAGCAATTTCGTTGCGAACGCCGCGGCAACCTTGGTTTTGAGCAACGGCGCGACGTTAAATACAAACCTGACCCTGATTCCCACCACGCAAACCATTTCCGGAAAATTTGTCGATTCCACTAATTCCAGCCTCGGATTGCCAGGCCTTTTCGTGCTGGCGCAAAACAAGACTCAAGGCCTGCTGGGAATTGGCTATACGGGGACCAACGGGAGTTTCAGCCTGGGGGTGAACTCCAATCAATGGAAAATTGAAGCTGACAGCGCCGGGGTGGCCCTCCTCGGTTATGTTGCGCCAAATAGTTCAACCAATGTTAGCGCCACCAACGGGAGTGTCTCAGGCGTGACCATCAACTTTACCAAAGGCACGGCCCTGATTTATGGCACGGTCACAGACAGTTTTGGAAAACCTTTGGCCGGAATGGTGGATCTTTATGCCCAGGACGAAAACAACAATGGTAACAACCAATATAAGTCCGAAGGCTACGCCAATACAAATGGAAATTACGTCGCCGCCGTGGTGGGCGGCTTGGGCGGCAGCGACACCTGGCAGGTGACGGTTGACAACTCGAGTAGTTTTCCTAACTACGACTTTTCCCAACCGCAGTTCGATCAGGACGGCGGCACCAACATCAGCGCTGGACAGGCGGTCCTGGCGAATTTCACCGCCCTTCTCGCCACCAACTACATCAGCGGAAATGTCAAGTTTGACGGCACCAACCTGGTGGGCTTGGCCGTCAATGCCAATACGCAGGACGCCAATAGCTATCAGGCTCAAGCCATCACCGACAGCAACGGCAATTATTCACTGGCCGTGGGCAATAATGGCAATTGGAATGTCTCCGTCAATTGCCAGGGAAACAACAACAGCTTGCAAAGCATTCTCGGCAGCGCCAGTTACGAATGCCCCTGCGGTGGCGCGACCATCAACATCTCCAACAACAATTCCACCGGAAATAATATAGTAGTTACGACAGGAGGAACGGGCGAGATTTATGGCTACCTCACCAACTCGTCGGGCGCTGGCATCAGCGGCGTTTCCGTCTATTTGAACAATAACTGCAGCGGAAACAATTATTCCACCTCCACGGGTGGGGATGGCGCTTATTCATTCACCGGCATTCCCTATGGAAATTACAACGTCAACGTGGATTGCGGCGGTTTGAGTTCGCAAGGGTATAATTGCGTCAACAATCCAAACGTGACCCTTTCGAGCGCCACTCTGGAACAGAATTTCACCGCCCAATCCAGCGGAGGAGGGGCGGCCACACTTTACGGCCATGTGCAGGATACCGGCGGCAATAATGTGGCCGGCGTGACCGTTTCCGCCACCAACTTCGCCGGAGTCAATTATACGACCACAACGGACCAGAACGGCTACTATGGGTTTATTGCCAACAACGGCGCTTGGGGCGTGACTGTGTCTTGCTCCGGGTTGAACTCGCTCGGTTACGCTTGCGTCAGCGAGGAGAGCGCCACTATTTATATGGACAGTGTTGAACTGGATTTCACCGTCGAACCCGGCGGTTCCTCCACTCCGCTGGAAATAACGACGGCTTCTGTGCCCGCCGCCTTGGCCGGCACGGTTTACACCCAGCAACTGAGTGCTTCCGGCGGGCAGGCGCCTTATCGTTGGACGTTGGACCCCGCTTCGCTGCTCCTGCCGCAGGGAGTGCTTCTCAATACCAACGGCATCGTTTCCGGCGCCCTCACTTCGGCTGACGTTGGAACAAATTACTTCATCGCGGACGTGACCGACCACTTGGGCAACACCGCGAACCAATTTTTGTCGCTGTCCATCTATCCGGCCCTGACCATTGCCAGCAACGCCTTGCCCAACGGCACTGTGGGCACACCCTACAGCGCGCCATTCCTGGTGTCTGGGGGCAATGGCCTTTACGGTTACAACACCACCGGAACGTTTCCACCCGGCTTGAATGTTAACTTTGGCACAACGACAGGCTCCAATGAACTGTTTTCTATTTCCGGCACCCCCACCAACAACGGCACATTCCAGTTCACCTTTATCGCGCAGGACTTCCTTTACAACACGGCAGGAGATTATGTCTATGTGCAAACGCCAACCAATTTTTCCATTACCATCGTCTCTTCTTCATTGCAAATTACGACCCCGGCGTCCTTGACCGGCGCCAACGCCGGAGTCCCTTACTCCAATCAACTGGAAGCTTCCGGCGGCGCCGCGCCCTACGTTTGGACCATCGCCACGGGTTCGCAGCAGCCGCCTGCCGTCCTGACCCTCTCCACCAACGGCCTTCTTTCCGGCGAGGTGGCCGCCAGCGGGACCAACAGTTTCATCGTGCGTCTGACCGATCACAATTCGCTCACCACCACCCGCACTTTCACTCTCATCACCGGTCCCAATCCCAGCCCGACTCTCGGTTCGGCGGTCAAATCCACCGGCTCGCAGTTTCAATTTCTGCTCACCGGTCCCGCCAATCAAAACTACACGGTTCAAGTGTCCACCAACTTGAGTTCCACCAATTGGGCCGCGCTTTTCATCACCAACAGCGCCACCACTAATTCCATCCTCATCACCGATCCCAATGCCACTGGCAACGCGCGCTTCTACCGCATTCTGATCGGGCCATAGCCCACCGTGACGGCCCAGCCCATTGGACCAAGCCGCCTGATTTCGCGGTAGCGGTTTCTTAATAGCCAACTACTTTTTCTACTTCGCCCACTTTGCGCTGGACTTTGCCAGCCAGTTCTTCGTCTTCACCTTCTTGCTGAAGGCCCGGGCGTTTGAAGGCGCGGCCGGTTTCTTTTTTGACTTTACCCTTGATTTCATGGGCTTTGCCGGACGCGCGGTCTTTGGTGCTTTGTTTGATCATAATATTCCTTTTGTTTTAGGCTGTCTTAACATAATCCCCGGCGGTTGTTACAGAAATCGGTTTCCGCACCCGAAAGAGGCCGGGGGAATCCATTAACTTTGGCGCTGGACTGCTTTGCGCGGGATTGGCAAGAGGGAGGAATCATGCATAAGCCAAATCGCCCCGCATTTTCCCTCAGGTTTTTCCTGAATGAAAAGAGCTTTACAGGGCGGGAAACGCTTCGCACAGTAGGCGCGTGTCTGCTGAAGTTTTTAACAACAGCCGGATGATGAGTCCACCGCAAGCCTCCGATTTGGATTCATTTACTTTGCCGGAACTGGAAAGAGCGATCAAACGCTCGCAACATTATCTTCTGGGCGAACAAAAGCCGGAAGGCTATTGGCTGGGCGAGTTAATGGTGGACTGCACCCTCGTGGCCGACGTCCTGGCTTTTCGGCATTGGGACGGCCGCGTGGATGAGAAATGGCAGCGAAAGGCGGTCCATCACCTCTTCTCGCTGCAATTGCCGACCGGCGGATGGAGTATCTATCCGGGAGGACCGGCCGAAATCAATGCGACCGTCAAAGCCTATCTCGCTTTGAAATTAGCCGGTGTGCCTTTGACCGATCCGCGGATGTTGCGCGCGCGCCAAACGGCCCTGAGCCTGGGCGGGGTGCCGCGCGTGAACACCTTTTCCAAGCTTTATCTTGCGCTCTTCGGCCTGTTCCCGTGGGCCTACGTGCCGACCATTCCCTGCGAAGTGATGCTGATTGGAAAATGGTTCTACGTTAATTTCAATGAAATGAGCTCATGGAGCCGGTCGATGCTGGTGCCGCTTTCGATCATCAACCATTTCAAACCGACCCGGCACGTCTGCGCCACCTTGGACGAGTTGTATCCATTGGGTTTTCACGAGCGCGACTTAATGCTGCCGCGCGACCCGCAACGGTTTACCTGGCGCAATTTTTTCATCTGGGTGGACAGCGTCAACAAATTCGCCGAGCACTTTGCCAAACGCCACGTCCACCCTTTTCGCAAGCGCGCCCTCAAAAAAGCCACCGAATGGATGATTGCGCGCTTTGAAGGGAGCGACGGATTGGCCGCGATTTTTCCCGGCGTCCTCAACTCCATGATCGCCTTCAAGGCGCTCGGCTATAAGGACGATCACCCGCTGGTTCGCCGCTGTGAAGAGGAGCTGTTGAAATTGCAGCACGAAACCGCCGACAGCGTGCGCATCGAGCCTTGCCTGTCGCCGGTTTGGGACACGGCCATTGTGGCCATTGCGCTGCATGAGTCGGGTTTGCCGAGCGACCATCCGGCGCTGGTAAAATCCTGCCAATGGCTGATGGACCGCGAAGTGCGGTTTCGCGGCGACTGGCATTACAAGAACCCGTCGGACGTCGAACCCAGCGGCTGGGTATTTGAATTCAACAACAAATGGAACCCTGACGTGGATGACACCGCCATGGTTTTGCTGGCCTTGCGCAAAATACCCACGGCCGATCTCAAGGCGCGCGACGCCTGCCTTCAGCGCGGCCTGAATTGGATGCTGACGTTCCAATGCAAAGACGGCGGATGGGCGTCCTTCGACAAAGATTGCACCAAAGGCATTTTGGAAAAGGTCCCCTTCGCCGATCACAATGCCATGCTCGACCCAGAGTGCGCCGACATCACGGCGCGCATCCTCGAATTGCTCGGCTACGAAAATTTCAGCGTCGATAATCCACAGATTCAAAAGGCGCTGGAATTTATCCGCAGCCATCAAGAGGAGGATGGGTCCTGGTATGGCCGATGGGGAGTCAATTATATTTATGGAACCTGGCAGGTCTTGCGCGGCTTGCGCGCCCTGGGCCTGGATATGTCGGAGCCGTGGATTTTGAAAGCGCGCGACTGGCTGGAAAGTGTGCAGCACGAAGACGGCGGCTGGGGCGAGCGGTGCAATACCTACGACGACCCTGTGTTCAAGGGCCAGGGACCCAGCACGCCCTCCCAGACCGCTTGGGCGGTGATGGCCCTTTGCGCCTTGAACGATCCGAACCGGCCCAGCTTGCAATATGGGGTCGAGCATCTCGTCCGCACCCAGGAACCCGACGGCACTTGGAACGAAGCCGAAGCGACCGGCACCGGTTTTCCAAGGGTTTTTTACCTAAAGTACGACATGTACCGGAACAGTTGGCCTTTGCTGGCCTTGGCGACCTATCGAAACCTGCTGCCCCGGACGGCTGTTTCAAAGGGCGAGAAGCAGTCGCGCGTGCTGATGCGGAGCTGATGCGCACGGTCAATGTTTCATTGGAGGGGCGAAGCTATCCCATTTTTATTGGGGACGATTTGCTCAAACGGGCGGGGAAGCATTGCGCCAAACTTCGGCTGGGCGTTCGCTGCGCAGTTATCACCGATAAAAATGTCGCGTCGCGCTATGCCCAAAAAGCATTGGTTGCCCTGCGAGCATCGGGCTTCGAGCCTGTCCTCATCACGGTGCCGGCGGGGGAAAACTCAAAAAGTGTCAGCGTCTTCCAAAGCTGTTGCGACCAACTGGCCAAACATCGGCTGGAGCGAAAATCTTTTATCGTGGCGCTGGGCGGCGGCGTGATTGGCGATTTGGCGGGGTTTGTGGCGGCAAGTTACCTGCGCGGGATTGATTTTGTTCAGATTCCCACCACCCTCCTCGCGCAGGTGGACAGCTCGGTCGGCGGTAAAGTGGGAGTCAATCTCAAGGCCGGTAAAAACCTGGTGGGCGCTTTTTATCAGCCGCGCTTTGTCCTGTGCGACCTGAATACTCTCGCCACTTTGCCTCCGCGCCAATTCCGCTCCGGCATGGCCGAAGTGATCAAATACGGAATTATATACGACAAAACGCTCTTCGATCGATTGGAAAAAGATTTGGCGTTGCTGCTCAAACAAGACCCGTCCACCCTGGCCGAAGTCGTGGCGCGTTGCTGCGAAATCAAAGCCGAGGTCGTGCAACAGGACGAAAAGGAAAATGGTTTGCGAGCCATTTTGAATTTCGGCCATACCATCGGCCACGCCCTTGAGGCGATTTCCGGCTACGGGAAATATCTGCATGGCGAAGCGATCGCCATTGGCCAAGTGGCGGCGGCCAGGCTTTCCGCGGAAATTTTAGATTTGCCGGAAGATGAGGTGCAGCGGATCGAAGCTCTTTTTCGCCGAGCGGGTTTGCCCGCCACGCTTTCATGGACTGCGCCGCAGCGGGCTCGATTGCTCGCGGCCATGCAATTGGATAAAAAAGTGAGCGGCGGCGAGGTTAAATTTGTTTTAGCGCGGCGCATCGGCGAAGTCGAACCCGGTCACAAGGTTGCCTCCAAGTTGATTCACGATGTTTTTAAAAAGTGACGTAGAAGATTTGGTTGTAGTGTCGAGGCTGCGCCTCGACAGGTTGAGCCGTCCGCCGCCGCTGAAGCTATGGCGGACAGGGAGGCTCAACGCTACAACATTTCGAGTTAAGTCCGCTTCCGGGCCCGCCAGGCCAGGCAAAACATGAACAGCCCGAAAACCAGCATCACAATTCCCCAATCGAGATTGATATTAATGCCGAGCGAGCGGTCATAATTCTTCGGATCGCTGGTCACGCCAAAAATGACGAGAATCAGGCCGTAAAAACTAAAGAGCAGTCCAATGGGAAATCGAAGGTCAAAGTTCATAAGTTTTTCCAGTTACCAAAAGATAACGTTTAACGCCGCCGTCGCAATGAGGATCAGCACGCCCAGGGTCGCCGGCTTTTGATACCACGCCTCATTTTCCGCCTTGGGCTTAGGCGTGAGCGAGTAAACCAGGCCGGTTAATTGCTCGGTGGTTTTCAGTTGGGTCGTGGCGAGGGAAATCAAAATGGTCAGCACAAAACAAGTGGTCCAGGCCACGGTGGCCATGACGAAAGTTTGCCCCATGTCGCTGTGAAAGTGAAATTGCGGCGAGAGCCATCCGCCTTTGATCCCGACGTGCGCTCCCTCGGGCAGGGAAAGGCCATTAAAAATTGCCGCCCCCACTGTTCCGAAAAGCAAGCCCCAGAAGGCGCCATGCCCGGTGGTGCGCCGCCAGAACATGCCGAGGAGAAATGTCGCAAAGAGGGGTGCGTTGACGAAGGCAAAAACCAATTGCAGCATGTCCATGATGTTGTTGAAGCTTCGGGTCAGATAGGCTGCGCCGATGCTCAACACGATTCCCCCGACCGTGGCCCATCGGCCAACCCAAAGATAGTGAATGTCCGATTTATTGGGCGCGATATGGCTTTGATAAATATCGTAGGTCCAGACCGCATTGAACGCCGTCACGTTGCCGGCCATGCCGGACATGAACGATGCCATCAAGGCTGTCAAACCGATTCCCAGAATGCCGGTCGGAAAATAGTGCGCCAAGAGGGCGGGCATGGTCAGGTTATAGTTCGGCGTGCCGTCGTCGCCCAGCGGGATGAAGCTGCCCCCGCCCACCCCGTGCATGGCAATGGCGATCATGCCCGGCAAAATGACCAGCGCCGGAAAGAGCATTTTTGGAATGGCGGCAATCAGCGGCGTGCGGCGCGCGGCGGACATGGAATTGGCGGCCATGGCCCGTTGCACGACCAAAAAATCTGTGCACCAGTAACCAAACGAAAGGACAAATCCCAAACCCATTACCATGGCGGGCCAGGCAATCCCCATCGGATTATCCGCCGCGTTTCCCAGATGCTTCCACGAATGCGTCCAGGCCCCAGGGGCGTATCCCTGACTGGTGGCGATGGGGATAAGTTTTTCTTTGAGCGCGCCCCATCCGCCGATGTCTTTGAGCGCCAGAAAAACGAGCGGGGCGAATCCCAGCACGATCATAAAAAATTGCAGGACCTCGTTGTAAATTGCCGAAGTAAGTCCGCCAAGAAAGATATAGACGAGCACGATGAGCGCCGAGACGGCAATGCAGACATTGTAATCCACATGCAGCAAGGTTTGCATGAGCAGCGCCAGCGCGTGCAGCGAAATGCCGGAGGAAAAAACCGTCATGACTGCGAACGAAAACGCATTCAAGGTCCGCGTCTTTTCGTCGAAGCGCAGCTTGAGATATTCCGGCACCGAGCGGGCTTTCGAGCCGTAATAAAAAGGCATCATGAATATGGCCAGGAAGACCATCGCCGGAATGGCGCCCACCCAGTAAAAATGGCTGGTCATGATTCCATACTTCGCGCCGGAAGCCGCCATGCCAATCACTTCCTGCGCGCCCAAATTGGCGGACAAAAAAGCCAAACCAGTGACCCACGCGGGGATGGAACGACCCGACATCAAAAAGCTCGAACTGCCCTTCATGAAGCGTTTCAACGCCCACCCGATGCCAATGACAAAAACGAAATAAATCCCGAGGATGAGATAGTCGATGCCACCTAATTGAATACGCATAAGTTATTGTGTGGGATGTAAAATACACACTGGCCCGGTTTGTTGCCATCGAAATCTTGCGCGGAAAAATAGGTCAAGTCCTGAAATAAATTTGGTACTTTGAACATTGTTGTTGATTGTTGTTGTTGATTGTCCTCCTCCCCCAGTGCGCAGTGGAGGTGAGCGTAGCGAACCGGAACGAAGCACTGGGGGAGGAGGGATTTCATTTTAC
>DASRLE010000646.1:0-14336 GCA_035648615.1 Saccharimonadales bacterium (SeqCode)
GCGGGATTGTGCGCGCCATCCAGCCAGACCTTTTGGCCGGTGGGGCGCTGGACAATTTGCAAGCGGCCATCCCACCGCGCTTCTTTCAAGCCGCGCCGAATGTCCGCCATCGTCAGAGGAAGCTGCCCCGCCAAAATTTCCGCGACTTTCGCGGCGAGGGCGCCATTCAGGCGTTGATGCTCGCCAGCCAGTCCGATCTCGAAACCTTCGAGCGGCCGGGTCACCACGATGAGAGGGGACGCCAGTTGCCGCGCCGTTTCGACAATAACCTGCGCGGCCTCGGGTTCGTTTGCCGCAGTGATTATCGGCACGCCCGGTTTGATGATGCCCGCTTTTTCCCGCGCGATTTCCGGCAATGTCTGGCCGAGCCATTGCTGATGGTCGAATTGCACATTGGTGATCACGCTGGCCAGCGGCGTAACAATATTCGTCGCATCGAGTCGTCCTCCCAGCCCCGTCTCCCAAATCACCAGGTCGCAACGTTGTTCAGCAAAATATTTTAACGCCATCACGGTGACGACTTCAAAGAACGTGGGCCGTTCTTCTGTGGGGCCGCCAAAAAGTGCCGCGCTTTTCATTTCCTCGACCAGCCGCACCACGTCGGCGTGAGCCATCGGTTTTCGATTCACCTGGATTCGCTCGGTAAACGCCACCAGATGCGGCGAGGTGTATAGCCCCACGCGCCGTCCCGCCGCGCGATAGATGCTTTCCAGCATGGCGCAAGTCGAGCCTTTGCCATTGGTCCCAGCTACGTGGATGAATCGCAGGCTCTCTTCGGGATGGCCGGCCAGCGCCGCCAGGCGCAACGTATTCTCGAGGCCGAACTTCAGCCCAAAGACTCGCAAATCGTAAAGAAACTGAATGGCTTCGGAGTAATTCAAGTCGTTTCAGTTTTTCCTTCGCGGCCCGAAAAGGCAAGCTGTCTGCGAGCGTCCTTGTCAGCTAAATACCCTTGCCCTCTGTCAGCTAAATCCTCCATCGACCGTTTTGCGCGAGTGCGATAAATTATGATTAGAAAGGGAGGTAAATAAAAGTGAAAGCATCCAATGGAGCAGGGAACGGGGGCGGCGATCATCCGCGAGTGGAAACATTTCGGCTGCGGGATGACGGGTCATTTCCAAACAGCCGGTTTCCGGTCATTATTTTGCGCGAAGCCGCGCAGTGGCGGGGACGGGATCCGGCCTCGGTCTTTGAAAAATGTTTCGCCCGGCATGAGTGGACGAATCATTGGCGGAATGGAATTTTCCCCTACCACCATTATCACAGCACGGCGCACGAAGTTCTGGGCGTTTTCAGCGGATGGGCGAGGATTCAATTTGGCGGCGAAAGCGGCGTCCTGCACAATCTATTTTCCCGCGACGTCGTCATCATCCCGGCTGGCGTGGCCCACAAAAACTCCTCTTCGAGCGAGGATTTCCAAGTGGTGGGCGCCTACGCGGGCGGCCTGGATTGGGACATCAAGCGCGGCCTGCCGGGCGAACGCCCCGAAGCCGACGAAAACATCCGCCGCGTCCCGCTGCCCAAGTGCGACCCGGTCTATGGCGAAGACGGCCCGCTGAAGCACCTGTGGCAGTAACGCAAAGATTGGTGCGCATGGTGTCGGCGAATTTCACGGCTTCACTTTCAAGCCTTCGTGGGCAGCCGCTTTTCGCTGTCGGTCGTCGAAACTGAAAAACTCGTTTGCTTCCAAAATCAAAGCCGCCGCAATGTGCAATAAATCCAGGCTGCGCGTGCCGAGCGTGGGCGTGTGGCGGTCGCTCAATTGCCGGGCCTTTTGGTGCAATTCGTCGGAAGCCACCGGGGTCGGCACAAGAAAGCCGCTGGCGATGTCGGCTTCGAGGTCCTGCCAGAGGGCGTCGCGTTGCGCTGTGGTGATGCGTTGGCGTTGGACGGAGCGGTTGAAGGCGTTGCGCAGTTCCAGCATGGCCAGCGGCGTGAGTGGCAAAACGACGGGCGCGGCTTGAATGGTGGCCCGCGCTTGTGCGGACGTGCTTTCTTGCAAATAGAGAGAGGCGATGAAGCCGGTATCGGCAAAGGCTACCATTGGTAGCTTTTCCGTTCTTCCGCGACAATATTACCGGGCAAGACTCGGTCGCCAAAGATGCGTTTCTGCCGCGCTGCGAAGTCCGGCAGTTTGAACTTTTTCGATTTAGAGCGGGACGGCGGGGACAATAGCGCGATGACCTTGCCCTTTTTGACGATTTCCACCTGATGGCCTTTGGTTATCCAATCCATCACATCGCCAAAGGCGTGCCGGAGTTGTCTGACGTTCGCTGTTTTCATGTCTAACAAACATGTTATACTTCAACCTGCGCCGCCTGTCACGCTCTTCCTTGCGCCCCAATCCTCGCTCGCCCAACCGGTAATAAAATCCCACCATCGGAATGAAAGGCAAAAAGATGAGAGGCAAAAAAATTCTATTCCCCATCTTTTTGCCCCCATTTTTTGCCTTTGCCACCAGTGGGAAGCCAGCCCAATTCAGGCGGTTGCGCAAAGCGGTGACCGACGGGGATTACGTTTTCGCGAGACCGATCCCAGTTGCGCGTTAAACTACTTTGCAGCTTCCCCTTGATCGGTGCGGGACTGCGCGGTTGTGCGGTAATTGTGCGCTGGTCGAATTCTGTGCGGGACTGTGGGGGCGCGATGGCCACCGGCTTTGCCTTGTGACGTAGGGCGAGCCGGACTTGGCAACCGCTGCCTTGGAGCCGTTCGAGGCTCAATCGCTTGCCGTGACCTTGCTGGCGCGTGCGTGCGTGCATTCTGGACAATCCTGATGAGACTGCCTCGCGTCCCCGGATGGTGCTGACCGTCACCGGGGGACGTACCGGCACTCCCGCCACCGTTACACTCTACCCCGATATGGGGCTGTGAATACACTGGGAATTTTTGGAAAGTTTCCACCCCAAGGACGGCTCTTGCGAAATGTTCCCAACGGCGTATTCTGCGAGCAATCAGGCCGAAAACCCGATTGAGCATAAAATTTAATTCCGTCCAGACTGCTGGCATCGCGAGGGCAGCGCCTCAAAGGGTTTTCGAGTCTGGGCGAATTTTCATTTTAGCCTTATGAATTCGACAAAATTATATACTACTCATCCTTCCATCAATCGGGATGAATTCAAGCCTGTTAAAATTAACCACGAGTGGAAGTTCAAGAGCCTGCGGTGGATGCAGGGAGATGGTGTTCAAACCTTTGTTATGTCTAAGGTTGAAGACGGGCCAGGGGAATCGTTTGCCCTGTGGGTTTTTTCCGCCCATATCCCCCACTCAGCCTACGAACCAGAAAGAGTCCAAATCGCACATGCGGCAGAACAACTGGATCAAGCCACCATTCGTAAAATCGAAAAACGCCCAGATGGCGCTGAATTTGGGGGTTGCGATTTTGTAATATCTGAAGACTAACCCTAGGGTAGTGTATCATAATTAGCTAGACATATTTTCTTGTTTTTCGTTTTTTCCGCTTTTTCCGGCGCGACCAGCCCGGTTTTATGTCGTCCAACTTCTGTCGTGCCCGCTCTACTTTCGCCATGATGTTCGCCACCGTCGCCGTCCATACGAACGGTCGGGGTGCCTCGTTCCACGCTTGCAGGAAATGCTCGATCGCCTTCTGCAACTCAAGCCAAGCTGGCCGAGCAGGAGCGCATCCTGGACGGTCGGCCCCTGATTGGGTCGCGGCGTCCTGCGGTGGATAGAGTGTCCCGCCGCGAAGTCCTGCCAGACCCGACGTGAGGGGTTTCATTCACCCTTGGGGTTTTCGGCAAGGGCCGTCAAGCTCGCGGTTTGCAGCCCGCCTCCACTTTCCTGTTGCGCCCTGAACATCCGAGATTCCCACCGGGCAGTTGAGCGTTGCCCAACCAGCCGTTTTCGGTTACGAATACCCTTTAACGAGCAACCATGTAAAACGAAGCGAAACATTTTAGCGTAGCTATGGCTGCGGATCTCAGTAGAAAACCGCGAACATTCAAGCAGAGAGCCGACCGAGCACGCGCCCCATTGGGCGCGGCTTGGCGTGCTTCTCTGCAAGGCTCTTCGCGGTGCCTCTACTGGGGGTGCGTTGAGTTCGCGCCCTTCGTGTTCCATGGTTCGTCGTTCCGCCACGAGAAATTGGACATATTGAAATGAAAACAATAAACGGATTACCTGGAATCGCGGAATCTCTTCTTTTTGCACTGGTGGTCGTGGTAATGGTTGGCTGCGCATCAACGCCGGAGAATAGAGCAACCGACGAACAACCCAAGATCACGAAGGAGCAGCGAAAAATTGCCGAGGAGGAGCGCAAGGCTGCTAAAGAGCAAAAGCACTGGCAGCAAGCACTGATCTCTTACAGTGACGAACAACTACGGTTCAAACTCGCGGGCCTTGAGCAAGCTGTCGAACGAGGCAGAGAAGGGATGAATATTATCCTGGCGGGAGGAAATGGAATTGCGATTCTCATTGCCCAAGGACAACTTGAGGCAAAAGTAAAGGAGCGTGATGCCGTCGGACTGGAAATCGCCCGGCGCGACGGGACTTCACATTTTGGACAAAGTCCCCGTCTTGATGGCAACCCGTCAAATAACGCCGCTATTAGATTCATTCCGCCGCCGCCGAACAGCCTCCGCTCGTCCGAGCCGTCCAAAAGGTTAAGTGACGCCGGTATTGTATTCGTGCCGGACGGTTATGTCGTGGGTGGTGGTCACTGGATTGATGATGTGATGGATGACGGGAACCTCATTAAACTTGAAGATGGTTCGCTTTGGAAGGTTTCACCGGTTGATGCGATTGACAGCGCCCTTTGGCTTCCAGTGACGGATATTACTGTTATTGACTCGGATGACCCTGCGTACCCTTACAAACTTGTGAACAAGGATGATGATGAAGTTGTAAATGCGCGTTTAATTGATCAGTAGCTCACACACACTCACCGTGAGTTCACACGGGTGCCCCTGCCAGCCCCGCTCGGTGTCGCCAACTCGGTTTATGCCACACTGCCATAATGCCGCCCTTACATAAGGGCGGTGACAGTATGGCAGTAACATGGCGTTGCGCTGCCATTCTCAGGCGAATTCCATGCGGGGTTTGATGCCCAGGTCTTTGGCGATGCTCTTGATGATGACGCCCAGGTTCCGCGCGGTGGGGTTGCCGTTGCGGTTGAGCATCCGGTGAAGGGACTTTTCGCCCAGGCCGGTTTGCCGCGCCAGTTCTTTGAAGCTGATTTCGGCGTTGACGAGGTCGCGCAGTATGGAAAGGCCCTCGGCGGCTTCACCTTCAAGGATTGCGTTAATGGCAGACGCATAAAGCAGCCGCGCAAATTTCGGCTCGCGCTTTATCCGCGCGATGATCGTGTCGCTGTAAGGTCGTGTTGTAATTGGCGAACGGGCGTTTTTTGTGTATTCACGAATCTCAAAAGAACCATGCATAGAGTATCATCTATGTTACCTGCGTCAACCCGTCAATACGCGTATTTGCCGCCGTGGATAATGTGGTGCGCGAGAGAGGACTTGAACCTCCACCCCTTACGGGACCAGATCCTAAGTCTGGCGTGTCTGCCATTTCACCACTCGCGCAATGGGCAAATTATGAATTAAGAATGAGCAATTACGAATTAAAAAAAGCGTCCGACGTCCGAATGCGTAAAGCGCCATGGTGAGTGTTTTGACAGCGACCTTGTTGAGGATAATCGCTTGAAATCTGGATTTTGTCGTGGCAATTTGCTTTTATTGATGAGCTTGGCGGAATTAAAAGAGAATGTCATGGCGTTGCCGGAAAGCGAGCGCCACGATTTCGTGGTTTGGTTGAACCGCTTGGAACAGAATTACGGAGACATCCCTGGAGAAGCTCTGGCAGACATGGCCGCTGCAGTCTGGGACCAGGACGACCGCCATGCCCCTCCCACGCATCCAACGCGGTGAACTCTGGGTCGTTGACCTGGGGTATCTAAGGCGGACTAATGACAAACGCTGCTTTTCCGCGTCCCCTAAACGGTTCGCAGTCAACCACATTCAAGGCTTGCTTTTTTTGGATTGGTTAACTATGTTTGACACGATTTTATGAGGGTAATACATTGGCTCCAGATGGCAGGCGGAGGGCTGGCCTTTGTTTTGTCTTTGGCGCGGCCCTCGCAGGCCGTTGCCCAGTTTTTGCCGCCCAATTCTCCGATTGATCCGATTATCGGGCCAATGGTTCGAATTACCAGCCCCGCCAATTATGCGGTGTTTCACACGCCGGTGGATGTGGTTATTTTCGCTCACGCGGTTGATCGTATTGAAACGACGAATCTGGACTTTTATGCGGGGACAAATCTGCTCGGTGCCGCCATTAATTTGGGCGCGGTGACCACCGGCCCCGGATGGTTGCGTCCTATTTATATGGGGCCCGTTATCCCGCGGCTGAATGCGGAGTATTGCTTTGTTTGGAGCAATGCGCCCGCTGGTTCCTATGCTTTGACAGCGGTAACGCGATCACTCGGTGCGTTCCTGACGCGAACTTCGCCTCCGGTCAATATCACCATCAGCGCGCCAACAAACACTGCTTCCGGCGCTTCGGTCGTGAGCATTGTTGCGACTGATCCCGTTGCCATCGCGGGAACCAATTCGTGGATTTGGCGCGGTGGTTTGACCAATGCTCTCCCTTCCTGGACGAATTGGCCGCCACCCATCTGGAAGACTTACACCAATTGGGGACCGAGGGATGGACTGTTTACGGTGCGCCGTTTTGGCGACGCGACGGATGCGGAAACTGTCAACTATAGCATCAGCGGCACGGCCACCAATGGGGTCGATTATGCCATGCTTTCGGGTTCGGTCGTTATTCCTGCGGGCGGCGCTTATGCTTTGGCGCCCATCGTTCCGATTGATAACGATCCGCCTTATGTGCCCAAGACGGTCATTTTGACGCTGGCCGCGCCGACCAATGCGTCCAACTACGTGATCGGTTTTCCCAGCCGGGCAGCGGTGGCAATCGAACATGCCTGGCCCCGGCCGTTGCCGCTTTTTTTGCCGGACGCGAGTTTTCATTTTAACGCCCCCGGGCCAGACGGGACATGGTTCGTGATCGAGCATTCGACCAATCTTTTGGATTGGACGGCGGACTGCACGAACCAGGCCTTCCAAGGCTCGCTCGATTTTGTGGATGCGGCGGGGACAAATTACCCGGGCCGCTTTTATCGCGCCATTCCTCAAGCGGGCGCAGCGCCCCAGTGAGTTAATCGCCTTTTTCCAACGCGGCCAGCACTTCGGGGTCGCGCACGTCCACCCAGCGGCCTTGAATCTCCAAGCCAGCCAGACAATGGCCGGACCGCAGCATGGCGGTGATGGCGTCGGTCAATTCGTATTCGCCGCGCGGAGATTTTTCCAGCTTGCGGGTGAAGTCGAAAAGCAACGGTTTGAAAATGTAAATGCCGGCGTTGTACCACGCGATAGCGCCTGGTTTGAGTTCGCCCTCGTGGCGAAGGGATTCCAATTCGGCGAGGCTCGGTTTTTCGATGAGGCGGCGCAGGCAGAACCCGCCGTCGAAAAAGAGAAGGCCGCCTTTGGCCACATCCTCGCTGCCGGTGCAAGTGATGAGGCCGGCAAACGCCCCTTCCTGATAACGGCGCAGCATCGCCTGGTAAGTTTGCGGACGGACGAGAATATCGCCATAAGTCAGGACAAAATCGTCGCCGCCGACAAATTCGCGCGCGACTTCCGGCGCTTTGCCCGTGCCATCCTGCACCACTTGCCGGCCATAGTGGATGGTGATGTTCCATTTCTTTCCATCGCCAAAATACGCTTCGATCACGTCGGCCCGAAAACCAGTGACGATAAAAAAGTCGCGCACGCCAGCCTCGATCAATCCTTCCAGGATATGTTCGAGGATGGGTTTGCCCTGCACGCGGAGCATCGGTTTGGGCAGTTCGGTGGTTAGGGTTCCCATGCGCGTGCCTTTGCCGGCGGCTAGAATGACTGCTTTCATTATGTGTCCTCGTTGAGTTGAAGTTGAGCGATGGCGGCCATGATCTCGTCGGCCACCTGTTGATAAATCTCTTTGACACGTTGTTTGGAACACGTTTTGGCCTCCGCGCGCAAGGCCTCGAAGAAGAGCGGACGGCCATACTTGACAGTGAGCCGCCGGGGCCGCGGCAGGAACATGCGGGGGCCAAAGGCCGCATAAGTGCCAAAAACGCGGGATGGCACCACGGGGCCGGCCGATTTGATTACAGCCAGGCCGATGCCGGAGCGCGCCGGGTTTAATTCCCCGTGCCGTGAGCGAGTTCCTTCCGGGAACAAAATGATCGCGCCACCCCGGGCAAGGCGGTCGAGGATGGCTTTGAGTCCGCGTCCGGTGCCGCCGTCGCGGTCCACCGGCACGACTTCCCACGAACGAAGAATTGAAGCGAGAATCGGCACATGAAAAATCGAATCGCGCGCCAGAAAGTTAATCTGCCGCCGAACTCCCGCTCCGACCAAAGGCGGGTCGATGTAGCTGGCGTGGTTGGAGGCGAGGATGACGGGACCGGTCAAAGGGACCCGCTCTGGATTGAACACCCGCCAGCGAAAATAAACCGCGAAGACCAAACGAAAAAAATGCCATCCCACGGCATAGGCGAACGTCATTCGTTTGGGGTTAAGCCCGGCTGATTCCGCTGTCACTGGATCTGGTTGGTTATTCCACGGTCACTTGAAAATTTTGCCCCGCCCATTGCTCGGAGCAGAGAAAGGTGAATTCCGCCGTGGCGCCCGGGCGCAGTTTGGCGGTGGCGAGGTCCGCGGACCACAAATTGAGCGGCTCGTTGTAAACCGTGTTGAGGGTTTGTTTGCTGGCCCAATTGTCAGGCGTCCAAACAATGGAGGCCTCATTGGCGAAAATGAGCCGCAGAATTTTGCCCTTGGGCATGTGCCGGATGCGGTGTCGTAAAGTCCAAATTTCGTGCCGGCTGGTGACGGGCTTGACCACGTATCGTTGGAAGGCCGGCTCGACGCGATCGTAACAAACGCCGTCATGCCGGCTTCGCACCAGCGCAATATATTCCGCGTGGGACCAGCAAAGGGGCATGGCCGCGCCGGTGGGAGCCCCACGAATCATTTTTCCATTGGGCAAATCATCCGCGTCCCAAAGCTGTTCGGAAATCATCCCGCCTTGGTTGCCAAATTTTTCCATGGCTTTGATGAAGGGCATCGGATCGCGGCCCGCCGCCAATTCGTAGTGGCCGCGTTCGCCGGTGAGAATCGGCCAGGAGCGGCCTTCGCCCTCGCCGTCGAACGCGCCGCCGTCGGGCTTTTGGCCGTAACCGTCGTGATTGTATCGCCGCCAGCACGCGCCCTGGGGCAAGTCGCGTTTCAGGACGCGGTCAATCACTTCGATGGAAAAGCGAACGACCGAATCATTGGCCGCGCGAATGCCAAAGCGCACCAATTGCAGAAAATCTCCGCCAACGACATTTCGCGCCTCGCGCAGACCTCCGCCATTGGCGACTTGAATCATGGTCGTGTTCGGGTCCGCGTGCGGGTCGGGCAGGTTGGCGTCGGCGGGATTGATGCGGATATAGTGGCGCGGAAACTCTTTGACCAAATTTCCTTGCGTCGTCACCGTCCAATCCTCGATGTGCGTTTCGAGCCAATCTGCATAGGCGAGAATAAAATCTTTGGACGTTTCGTCGGCGGCAAAGTCGGCGGCGCACACCAGCCCCGCAATGATGGCGGCCAAGGTGGAAGGGGAGTAGCCGCAATTTTCCTCCCAGCGATCCTGCGCCGTGACCGGCCCTTGCAGCATCAGAAAGGCCGCGGCGCGGTGGATCATGGGGCACGGGTCGCATTGGCCCAGTTGAACCCCTTCCCGCCGCAACCGCCAGGCCAGCAGAATGGGCGCGGCAATTTCATCCAGTTGCAACCCCGCCCAGTACATGCGCCCGTCGATCCAGCAATTCTGCGGAAAACCGCCGTCCGGCCGCTGGACAACGGCCAGCCAGATTAAGGCGCGCAAGGGCGTGCCGATTTGGCCGGTGGCGAGAAGGGCGGTCGCGCTTTGCACCAGGTCGCGCGTCCAGACCAGATGATAACCGCCCAAATCATTGTCGCCCTTGATCTCGCCCCACGGAATGCTCATCGAGGCGACAATCGCGCCCTCGAAAACCTTGTCCTCGTGCGCCAGCAAAATGCAGCGACTGCGGCGATAGGTCGCGCCGTCGTTGCCGGTGTGTTCGCTGTAATCGTGTTGCGGATCGACGATGGTGCGCTGCCACTGGCGAATGTAGGTTTCGCGATGCTTTTCAAAAGAGTCGGCGTGCGATTGCAACAACTTGGCCGCCGTGCTCTGGTAACTTTGCCCGAGCGCTATGCCCAGGGTGAATTCCAAGCCGCGCCCCGGATCGATTTCGCCGGTCAACGCGATGTTGCCGTTGTCGGCCGACTGAAACTCCCAATCCATTTTGAAATTCCGCAAATCCTGCCAGCCGTCGCTCGCTCCCGCATAACCCACGGACCGCTTGGTAAAATGCGTCGTGCAACCCATGATAATATGGAAACCGCCCCGCTGGGCGTGCAGCAGTTTGCTCCCGCTGATTTCGGTGCAGCGCCCCGTGTTGCCCGCTCCATAACGGTCAATGTGCGGCGCGAGCAAGGCGTACAGGCGCAGTTTGCCGGTCAACGATTTGTCCATGATCTCGACTTTGGTGCGGATCAAAAGAACGGAGCGGTGCGGATCGGCCAAAATATGTTTGACCAAGCGGTAGCGGCCGTTGCGTTCCGAATTGGTCAGGCGGTAAAAAAGGCAGCCTTTTTCCGGGTACTCCATCTCGTGGTCGAGATCCAGTTTCTCCTCGTGGCAAAAAGTCTCGCCGTCGCTGATCAGGAATTGGAAATCCCGCGTGTTGGGCTGATCGACAAACGGATAATAAATCTCGTTGACAATGCCGTGGCTCAAGGTGAACCACAGCCGGCAACTGGTATGATAAGCGGTGCCGAATCCTTCTTTGGCGCTCGAAGTCCAGCGCGGCTCGATGCCGGGCGCGCCAAAGGCCGTCGTTGTCTCTGTTGAATTCATTTTGCTTTGGGTTGCGTTGTTTGCCGCAGGCGCGGCCAGTCGTAGTCGAGCAAATCGCCGATCCGCTCGATGGTCGTGTCCGCCGGGGGAAGACTCGCCGTCAAGGCGGCATCCAGGGCGTAATGACCTTGCCGGACAAACACGGTGGTCAGCCGCTGGTTCCAGATATTTTTCATCGCGGTCAAAATTCGCAGCTTATCGTCCACCATGACATAATGGGCGGCCGGATGCCGCCGCGCCACGTCGGCCAGCTCGCGTTCCTTGTGGACGTAAATCATGACGCGGCCCTCGACCGCCTCGCGCAGGCCGGAGCAGTCCGCCTTGCGCGGCTGGAAAACGACGTCGCCATCACTGAGCAGGGCCGCCGGCCCCCAGCGCCGGACGTGGGCGATGACATCGAGACCGTTCGGGTAAAGCCGATTGGCAAAAGGGTAATTAATCAAAAATCGCGAGACCGTCACCAGCCGCAAATCGTGCGGATACCGGATGCGATAGCGTTGCAAGGCGCCCAGGTAATCGGCGTAACCCAGTTCCTTGCGCAGCTTTTCAAAAATATTCCAGTAACATTTTGCGCCGCTTGCGCCCACCTTTTCCTTCAGGTGTTTTTCCAAATCGGCGGTGACCTGGTCGTTGTTGAGCAGGGTGTTGTCGATGTCAAATAGAAAAACGACCGGCTGCTTTTTCGTTTTTTTGTTCGTCATGCCGCGGAGGATGAGTGAACGTGTTGCCTGGGCCGGCTGGCAAATTTCGGGTCCTGCCAGAGGCGAAATCCACCCCGGAATGCATTATCATTGTTGCCCAACCGGGTGTCGGGCGGAAGTTTCTTGAGCAGCCGCGCATTGCCGCCGCCGAGGACGACGTAATCGGCCTGCGTGGCCGTTTTCAGCAGTTGAATGACTTCGGCGACATTCTTGCGCCATTTTTTTCGACCCAGGCGTTCCAAGCCTTGCAGGCCGACGTAATCTTCAAAAGTCCGCCCTTTTTTGTAGGGCAGGTGGGCCAGCTCCATCGGCTCGACCATCGATTCCACAATCAAGGCCGTGCCCAGTCCCGTGCCCAAACCCAGGAACAACATCCGTCCTCCGCGATAGCTGCCGATGGACTGCAAGGCAGCGTCATTTATAATTTTCACCGGCCGCCCCAAGGCCCGGGCGAAGTTAAACCCGACCCATCCTTTGGCGAGATTGTGCGGTTCCATGACGGGGCGGTCGTGCAAAACCGCGCCCGGATAGCCGATGGAAATAACGTCGTAGTCCCAGCCGGCCTGGGACGTCACCGCCTTGACTTGCGCGACCATTTCCTTGGCGGTCATTTTTGGGCCGGAGTCGAATTGCAGCCGGGTTTTATGGCCGGTGGCGAGGATTTTGACGTGCGTTCCTCCAACGTCAAGCACAAGAATTTTCATCCGATTTTCCTCCAATGGCGCGCGTCCCGCGCCAGCAAGTCGTCCGCTTCTTTCGGCCCCCAGCTTCCCGAGGCGTAATTGGGAAAGGCGCGCGGGGGCAGCGCTTTCCAGACATCCAGGATGGGAGTAATCACGCTCCACCCGGCCTCGACCATGTCCGCCCGTTGAAAAAGCGTGGCGTCGCCAATCATGCAATCGTAAATCAACCTTTCATAACCGGTGCTGGGCGTCTTGCCAAAGTAATCCTCATAATTGAATTTCATCTCGACAGGACCGGTGTGCATGATCGGCCCGGGAATTTTCGCGCCGAAGCGCAGCGAAAGGCCTTCCTCGGGCTGGATATGGATGACCAGGCGGTTGGTTTCCAGATTTTCGACGGGGGTGTCGCGAAAGAGTTGAAAGGGCGCCTGCTTGAATTGAATGGCAATTTCCGTGGTGCGCTCGGCCAGGCGTTTGCCAGTGCGGATGTAAAACGGCACGCCCGCCCAGCGCCAATTGTCGAGCCTCACTTTCACGGCGGCAAAGGTTTCGGTGGTGGACTCGTGCGCCACCCCCGGCTCCGCGCGGTAGGCCACGGCCTTTTCGTCCCCGACCTGACCCGGCCCGTATTGGCCCCGCACCGCCATCGTCAATACTTCTTCGGGAGTGGGAATTTGAATGGCGTGCAGCGCTTTGGCCTGTTCGTCGCGCACTGCGTCGGCATGAAAAGAATTGGGCGGCTCCATGGCCGTGAGCGAGACCAATTGAAAAAGATGGTTCGGCACCATGTCGCGCAAAGCCCCCGCCGTTTCGTAATATCCGCCCCGCTGCTCCACCCCGACGGTTTCCGCCGCAGTGATTTGAACATGGTCAATATAACGCCGGTTCCAAATCGGTTCGAAAATACTGTTGCCGAACCGAAAGATCATAATGTTCTGCACCGTCTCTTTGCCGAGATAGTGGTCGATGCGATAAATCTGCGGTTCTTCCAGGACTTTTTTAATGTCGGCGTTGAGGGCTTTGGCGGAATCCAGATCGCGGCCGAAAGGCTTCTCGATCACGACCCTCCGCCAATGGCCATCGGTTTCCTGCGCCAAACCGGCTGCGCCCAGTTGCTTGACGACTTCGCCAAAAAAGCGCGGCGCGACCGCCAGGTAGTAAAGATGATTTCCCGGCGCGCCATGGTCTTTCTCCACCTTGGCGATATATTCTTTGAGTTGTTGAAAGGCTGTGGCGTCCTCGAATTCACCGCGAAAATAATAAAGCCGTTTCTGCAACCAGTCCCACATCTCGGGCGTGACCGGGGCGTCGGCGAATTGCTTGAGTTCCTCGCCCAGTTGCGCGCGAAAACTTTCCGTGGTCAGATCATTATTGGCGACACCGATGACGGCAAATTGCTCGGGCAGGAGCTTGGCCGCGATCAAATTGCAGAGCGCGGGCAGAAGCTTGCGTTTCGTCAAGTCGCCGGTCGCGCCAAAGATCACCATGACACAAGGATCAGCCTTGCGAATGGGCGGCTCGGCAGGGGGTTGGGCAGGCGCTGGATTACTCATGGCAGTATTTTAAGAACGATAAATTGTCATGATCTTGTCCAAAAATTGCAATGCCTGTTCCTTCTTTCGCTGGAAGGAATTGCGGCCCATGATCGAGCCGAATCCGCCGCCGTCGCGAATGGCCGTGACTTCCTGGAAAACGGCTTCGTCGCCGACCGTTGCTCCGCCGGAGAAGATAACAATCCGCCGGCCGTTAAAGGCGCATTGCACGACGTGACGCACGCGTTCCGGCAGGGTGGCGATGGGCACTTTTTCCTTCTCATAAACCTTGCGCGCCGCTTCCTGTTCCAGGAAATCAGTCGGCAGTTTGACTTTGATGATGTGCGCGCCCAATTCGGCCGCGATGTGCGCGGCATAGCCGCAAACGTCCAAGGCGAGACCGCCATGGACGTTTGCGGCTATGC
>DASRLE010000647.1:0-9247 GCA_035648615.1 Saccharimonadales bacterium (SeqCode)
CCCCACCGCCGCCCAAACGTGGATGGTGACCAATTTTTCGACTTTGACCCTGAATGACACGCGGCAGGCCTTTGTCGTCGGCGGTTCCGTCAAAGGTTTAAATTGGAATAACCAGTCCGTAACTTTTACGGGCGCGGGCACGATCAACTTCCCCTCCCCGCTGGGCTGCAATAGCACCGCCCTCAATACCGAGAACATGCTGGGCGGAGTCATCAATTTGCAGATGTCCCCGGTCACCGGGGCCAGCAGTTACACCGGAGGCTTTGCGTTGGCCAATGGCACGCTCAATTTCGCCTCGGCCGGATCGACCAATGCCTTTAATGGCTTCGCGGCCGGCAAAAATTTCTCGATCAGCGGCGGGATACTGGATAATACCAGCGGGGCAGCGGGCGTCGTCTCGCTGGGCAGCGGAAGTCTCGTTCTTCTTAACAATTTTACCTTTGCCGGCGGCAGCAGCCTGAGTTTCAGCCCTAACTCTGTCGTGTTGAGCAATAACGTCGTCGTGACCAACCTGGCCAGCACACTGAGTGTCGGCGGGATGAGCGGGGGGTTCGGCTTGACCTTGACCGGCCCCGGCGCGTTTGCCGTTTCCGGGACGAGTACCTTTGCCGGCCCTACGATCGTGAATGCCGGCACCCTGGCTTTGACCGGCGCCGCCAACATCGCCAACAGCGCCATTCAGTTTAACACCAACACAATTTTTGATTTATCGGGAATCACCCGGCAGTTCAACGATACCAACACGGTGAGCCTGACCAATACGACCCTCAATCTATTGATTCCGATCAATGCCACCACCAACCTGATCGTGGGTAACTTGAGCCTGGGCGGAACCTCCAACACCATTAACATTCTCCAAGTGCCTACATTGAAGAGCTATCCCACGACCTTCCACCTCATCAATTACAGCAACACCCTCACTGTCACTAATTTTGTGCTGAACTTCCTTCCGGCCTTGAACGGCATAACCTATATCGCTCATCTCGATACCAACAATCCGAACCTGATTGACTTGGTGGTGACAGGCGGCCCCCCTCCGGCGCGGGTGCTTGTCTGGGCGGGCACGGACACTGCGGACAAGGGAACAGAGGCTTGGGATATAGGCAGCAGCCTTAACTGGACCAACGCGCAAGGCGCGGCCACCAGTTACAACCAAGTGGACTTCGTGCAGTTCGATGACACGACCGCGCCCCATAGCCCGACTCCCGGCCAAGTGCAATTGACGACAACGCTGACTCCCACGACATTGAAAGTGACTAATAACTCGGTCACTTACACCTTTACCAGCTCCAGCGGCGGCTATCTCGCCGATCCTTCGGCTACTATATTGCTGCAGTTGGTCAAGCAAGGCACGGGGACGCTGATCATGGATAATTCCTCGCCGAACATTTATAGCGGAGGCACCCTCATTAGCGCTGGCACGATCCAACTGGGCAACAATAGCGACGGCGCGGGAAATCTGGGCTTAGGCCCCATTGTGAATAACGGCGCCCTGCTCTTTAACAGCGGCAACAACACTATTCCCAACGCCCTTTCTGGGTCCGGCGCCTTTTACCAAAACGGTTCGGGCACCGTCACCTTGAGCGGCCCCATTTCCGGGGCGGGCTCCTTTTACCAGGCAGGATCGGGAATTCTCAACGTAAGCGGCGCCAATGCGGGCTTCACCGGGACGATCACCGTCACCAATGGCGTGCTGCAGGCAGGCAACGCCTCCGCTTTCGGCGCCACGAGCGGTATTACAGTCGATAACGGGGCCATTCTGGATTTGAACGGCCAAAGTCTCGGCGCAGTCCAGGTCTTCGCGCAAGGCAACGGCAACATTCCTTTAGGGGGAGGCCAGGGCGCGATTGACAACAGCAGCACGACGATACCGCCTGCCGACTTGGGTTTGGAATTTGTCACGCTGACTGGCGATACCACCTTCAGCACTTCGGGCAACCGGTGGGACCTTCGGTCGCCCGGCGGCGATACGGGTGTTGTCGGCAACTCTCCCGGCACCAGCACGGCGGCCTTGAGCACGGGCGGACATCCCTATAATCTTACGATCAACAGTTTTGGCAGCGCCTCGGTGGCTTTGCTCGGCATCGTCAGCGCCTGGGTTGATCCTGCGTTGGCGAATATTGATATTCGCGCCGGCAAACTGGATTACGAGGGGAACACGACCGGCCTGGGCAATCCCACCAACACGCTGACGGTTGAAGCCAACGCTTATCTCTTCCTTTACCATGCAAATAATCCTCTGAACAAAATCATCGTGGTCACCAATTTCGCGACCGTGCAAAATAATAATGGCTCCAACAATATTACTGGGCCCGTGATCTTGACCAATGCTGGGTCCATCTGCGAATTTGAAGTGGATTCCGGCACCACCCTCAACATTCGAGGCCCCATCACCGGCCAAGGCACCCTTGAGACAACTCCCGCCAGCGCCGGCACCCTCATCCTCAACGGCACGAACTCCTTCACCGGTGGAATCGTGCAGAGTTCCGGCACCATCGTGCTGAACAGCGATAACTCGCTCCTCACTAATGGAGTGATGATAACCCAGGGAACCTTGCTCATCAACGGCATCTTGGGCGGCGGCACGAGTAACAGCGCCCCCGGCACATTGGGCGGCAGCGGCACTAATCTGGGGCCCTTGGATGTCAGTGGAACGTTTGCGCCCGGGGGTGTGGGAACTCCCGGAACCTTTACCGTCGGCACCGCTGCTTCTCCGGCCAGCCTCACGCTGGAAAGCGGCGCCAATCTGACCCTCGACCTGGCCCAATCCACGACGCCCGGCGGCGGCGTCAGCGACCTGATTGCTGTCCATGGCAACCTGACGCTTAATGGCGGCTCCATCGCGATTAACCCGTTGGGGATATTGCAGACGGGCGTGCCCTACGTCATCATCACTTATTCAGGCACGCTCAATACCGTGACCCTGCCATCGGTCAGCGGATCGGCCAATTACACCTTTACCGTCAATACCAGCGTCCCCGGCCAGATCAGTGTCGTGGCCGGAGGCGGGCCGCCGGTGTGGAACGGCGGGGCCGGCCCCAACAATACCGCCTGGAGTCAGGCCGCCAACTGGAATGGCGTCACCATTGGCGCGGGCAGCCCCTTGTATTTCTCGGGCTCAACCAGCCTCGATAATACCAATGACACGACGACCGATACGCAGTATGGCGACATTACTTTCGTTCCGGGCGCCGGACCATTCGTCCTCAACGGAAACAACATTGCAGTGGGCAACGGCACACTCATCAACAATTCATCCAATCCCCAAACGGTTGACCTTGGAGTGGATTTCAACAGCACCTTTGCGTTCTATGGAGGCAGCTCCGCCGCCGCGCCGTTGATCCTTGGCGGAGGGCTTAATGACACCGGCAATGCCACCACCACTTATTTCAACGGTTACGGGATACTCTCGAATATCCTGACCGCCGCCAATATCGCCACCAGCGGAACCAACGCGCTGGAAATGACCAACAACGGCGCCAATTGGACGCTGGCGGACAATCCGACCTCCGCTTCCGTCACCCTGCCTTGGGGCTTCGAGGTATGGGGCGGCACATTTAATTTTGGCACCTCCAACAGCGCGCCCACTTTTGTCAGCACCCCGGGCAACGCCCTGATCGTCGGCAATGACACCGTGGTCGGCAATGGGGCAGGGCTGGTCGGGAACTTGAATATGGTCAACGGCTCGTTGACCTTGAATGCTCGTTTGAACACGGGTGTCACCGCCAGCGGTTCGACCGGGAATGTCAACCAAACGGGCGGGACGCTGACCATCAATGGTCAATTCCAGGGAGCCAACATTGGAGGCGGCATTTCCAGCCTCAATCTGAGCGGCGGAACCTTCAAGGTGGTCGGCAATACCACTTTCGTGGCCAGCCGCGGGGCCGGGTCATTCACCGTGGGCGGATCGGCCGTGGCGGCCTTGGGTGTCCTCGACGTTTCGCGTGGCATCGGCCTTCCCACCCGGGGCGTCGTCAATCTGAATCCGGGCGGGTTGTTGGAGGTAAGCCAGATCAGCACCGCCACAGCCAACGCCGCCTCCCCGGTGACTGGAGCCAGCGCCAACTTCAACTTCAACGGCGGCACCCTCCAAGCCGTCGCCGCCAGCGCCGCCTTTATTACCGACAGCGGGGCGGGAGCGGCCTTAGCCATCCCCCTAACGGTCACAGTCAAATCCGGCGGCGCGATTATCGATGACGGCGGCTTTGCCATCAATTGTCTGGAAGTGCTGCAACATGACGCAACGTTGGGTTCCACCAATGACGGCGGCTTAATCAAGCTGGGAGCCGGCACGCTGACGCTGACCGACACCAACACTTATACTGGGCCCACCGTAGTCAGCAACGGCACGCTGACCTTGGGCAATGGGAGCAACATTTCCAAGAGTATCAGCATCAGTATCGCTCCCGGCGCGACTCTTACCGCCGGCACCCTGACCCTGCCCAGCGGGCAAACCTTGGCGGGCGGCGGCAATATTACGGGCGCATTGGTCAGCAGCGCCGGATCCACCGTCACGCCCGGTTACCCCAACGTCGCCGGCACGCTAACGGCCTCGGGCCCGATTACGTTACAGGGCAACACGTACGTGAAATTGAATGGCCCGGCCAATGACGAAATTGTATCCTCAAACTTCATTTCGTACGGCGGGACGCTGGTGGTTTCCAATATTTCCGCCAGCGCGCGAGCGGCGGGGAACACATTTACCCTATTCCAAGCCGCCAGCTACTCCAATGCGTTTGCCAGCATTCAATTGCCCGCCCTGAGCGCAGGCTTGGCGTGGCAGACCAATTTGAGCGTCAACGGAACGATCTCGGTTGTTTCCACCACTTCTACTCCCTCTCCGACCTTGGGCAACGTGGCGCAGTCGGGCGGCAACCTCGTTTTCAGCGGGACGGGTGGTCCGGATAATGCCCACTTTTATCTCCTGACCACGACGAATCTGGCATTGCCGTTGAGCAGTTGGACGATTCTATCGACCAACACCTTCAGCGCGACAGGCACGTTTACAGTCAGCACTCCCATAAACCCAGGCAGCCAGTCGAGCTTTTTCGCGGTGGAGGATGCGCCGTAAATTCGATCCTTGCGTCAAATGAGAAAAATAATCACGAACGCGTTTACACTCATTGAGTTGCTTGTGGTCATCGCCATCATCGCCATTTTGGCGGCGATGCTGCTGCCGGCCCTGGCGGCGGCCAAGATCAACTCCCAGCAAGTGAAGTGCCTCAATAATCTCAGGCAGATGGACATCGAGGGATGGATGTACAATAGCGACACGGGTTCGATGCTCGTTCCCGCCACGGCGACCGATCCGCTGTATCCCAATGGTGAATGGCTCGGCCGGCTGCTGAGTTTTTACGCCAAGACCTTCCCGACCAACATCATGCTCTGTCCCGTCGCCAGCGCGCCTCCCAATGGCGCTCCGCCGTCCTCCTCGGGCGGAGGCGGGACGAACGGAACAGTCCTCACCTGCTACTCCCGCGTTTGCGACAACGGCATCGTGCTCTTCTCCAGTTACGGCTACAATGGCTGGATGTATGACGGAAGCCTCAACACCGGCGCCGGTGACGGCAATAACTGGATCGTCAACGGCAGAGCCGGAGGCGGATACTACATCAAAGAGGCCAACATTTTATACACCTCCAAGACGCCCACCTTTTTCGATTCGACCTGGGTCGATGCCTGGCCGCTGGAACAAGACTCCCCTTCTTACGATCTCTTCGATGGGATCGACTATGGCCAGCATCAATATGTCGAGATGGGCCGCTTTGCCATAGCGCGTCACGGTGGCAATCCGGGCAAGGCGCCAAAAAGGTTTACGACGCCCTGGAACCAAAGCACACCGCCCGGCGCCATTGATGTGGGGTTTGCCGACGGCCATGTCGAAACCGTCCGCCTGAAACAACTTTGGAATCTTTACTGGCACCCCGGATGGGGCAGCGCCCCCAATCCGCCGGCGGCTCCTGGCATTCCGGCAGCGCCCTGATCACGACTGGTTTTAGCACTATGCAGATCAAATCATTGCCTTCCCGACACGCCTATCTCATTGCCAGCGGCGATCTGCGCCTCAGCGCCAATCAAAAGTGCTGGCCCGTCCAGTCCAAAATGGAAACCCTTTTGGCCAGGTCCATCCAGAGTGAAGGTTGGAACTGCGTCCGCGCCCATCCCTTTGACCCCGCCAAGGGCCACGGCTTCATTGATTCGCAAAAAATGGGCATGGAAGTCTTTCGCCGCCTCGATCCCCGCGCTCCTCTCATTGTCGCCGAATCAGTCTGGCAATACAGTCATCATGTCCTGCACGGTTTATACACCCACCGCGGGCCCATCCTGACCGTGGCCAATTGGAGCGGCACCTGGCCCGGGCTGGTCGGCATGTTGAATCTCAACGGGTCGATGACCAAAGCGGGCATCGGCTACAGTTCGCTTTGGAGCGAAGATTTTTCGGACGTTTTTTTTGCCAAGGGCCTTCGGCAGTGGCTGAATGCGGGATTGCTCACGCACGACCAAAGCCACGTCCGCGACTTCAGCAAGGTCAAATTGCCTCCTGTGGAGGAAAAGGCCGGACGCGCCTTTGGCCGGCAATTCCGACAGCGCAAAGCCATCATGGGCGTTTTCGACGAAGGGTGCATGGGGATGTTCAATGCGATCATTCCCGACGAATTGCTTCATCCCACCGGAGTCTTCAAGGAACGGTTGAGCCAGTCCGCCCTCTTCGCCGCCATGCGCCAAGTGACGGAGGCCGAGGCCCGCGCCGTGCTCCAATGGTACTTGAAAAAGGGCCTGCAATTCAAGTGGGGCAAGAACGAAGAGACGGAATTAACCCGCGCCCAGACTCTTCAACAGTGCAAAATGTACATTGCCGCCCTTCGCATCGCCGATGAGTTTGGTTGCGCCGCCATTGGCATCCAGTATCAACAAGGTTTGAAGGACATCGCCCCGGCCAGCGATCTGGTGGAAGGCACCCTCAATAACGTGGATCGTCCGCCGGTCAAATGCCGGCGCACCGGCCGCGTTCTTTACGCGGCGGAGGCGCTGCCGCACTTCAATGAAGTCGATGAATGCGCGGGCCTGGACGGATTGCTCACCTACCATTTGTGGCGCAAGCTGGGCTATCCTCCGGAAAATACGCTGCACGATCTTCGCTGGGGCCAGCGATACCAAAGCAACGGGTTCGACGACTTTGTCTGGATACTGTTGATTTCCGGCGCGGCTCCTCCCGCCCATTTCACTGGCGGCTGGAAAGGCGCTTCCAGTGAACGGCAGCCGCCCATGTATTTCCGCCTCGGCGGGGGCACCCTCAAAGGCGTCAGCAAGGTCGGCCACATCGTCTGGAGCCGCATCTTTATCATGGATGGAAAACTGCACTGCGACCTCGGCGTGGGCAAAGCGGTGGAACTCCCGCGCGAGGAAACGAACCGGCGCTGGATCGAAACCACCCCGCAATGGCCGATCATGCACGCCTGCTTCGACGGCGTGACGCGCGATCAGATGATGGCCCGCCATAAATCCAACCACATTCAGGTCGTCTATGCGCCGGACGAGAAAAAAGCCCATCGCGCCTGTCGTATCAAAGCCGCCATGCTGGCCGAATTGGGACTCGAGGTCCATTTCTGCGGCAACGTCAACATCACATGAACACATCTTTTTCCATCCTCAGAAACGGGGCCTTGGCCGCAGCGCTCTTGCTACCGTCAACCCTGCTGTCCGCTCCATCCTTCTATGTTTCGCCCAATGGCGACGACGCCAATTCCGGCGCGAAGGACAAGCCCGTTCGATCCCTCCAGCGGGCGCGCGACCTGGTCCGCACTGTCAATCGTAATTCTTCGGGCGACATCACCGTTTACCTGGAGGCGGGAGTCTTCCGCCTGGTTCAGCCTCTGGAGTTGGATGCCAGGGATTCTGGACCCCCGGGTCATAATATAATTTACACCGCCGCCGGGACCGAAACGCCCATCATCACCGGCGCGGTGCCCGTGACGGGTTGGAAACTGGCCGATGCCGCCCGCAACCTCTGGAGCGCCCCCGCCCCGCCCGGCCTCCGCAATACCCGCCAATTGTTTATTGACGGCGTCCGCGCCCATCGCGCTTCGGGCCGTCTCCCGGTCAAGCTCGGCAAGACTGCCTCCGGCTATACCGCCGAGCCGGCGTTCCCGAGTTGGAAAAATCCCTCCGACGTGGAGTTTGTCTATACGGGCGGCAACTCGCTCTGGACGGAGCACTCGGAGGGCCTTGGGGCCTGGACAGAACCGCGCTGTCCCGTTGCCAGCATTGAGGGCGCGACGATTACCATGGTCCAGCCTTGTTGGGACAATTCCACGCGCCGCATCATGCTTCCGCGCTCCTCAGGCTACACTCGGACGGTTAATTTGGTCGGCCCGGCCAGCATCGGCAAGGCGCCGGTTTCAGTCGAGAACGCTTACGAATTGCTCGGCACGCCGGGCCAGTGGTATTTCGATCGTTCGACCTCGACGATTTATTATGTGCCCCGTCCCGGCGAAGACTTGGCCACGGCGGACGTCGAAGCGCCCGTACTGGAAAAGTTAATCGTGGGCCAGGGCGCGGAGGGACAACCGATTCACAACATCATTTTTCGAAACCTCGAATTCACCGGGGCGACCTGGCTTTATCCGAGCGGTCCCCAAGGGTTTTCGGAAATCCAAGCCAATTACATGGTCACCGGCACTAACGGCTGGGCCGTCCAAGGCCTTTGTCATTTGACGCCCAACGGCGAGTGCCCTTATGGCGACTGGACCAAGACACCGGGCAACATTTCCTTCAGCCGCGACCAACAGATTCAGTTTCTTCGTTGCGCTTTCGTCCATCTCGGCGGAGCGGGTCTGGAGTTGGGCGACGGCTCGCAATCCGACCTAGTGGAAGGTTGCGTTTTCACCGACATTTCGGCCAACGGGCTGGAACTCGGCGGAGTGGACCGGCCCGACGCGACCGGCGGAGACATCACTCGCGAGAACCGCATTGTCAACAATCATATTTATGACGTGGCCGCTGAATTTCACGGCGGCATCGGCCTCTGTGTCGGTTACGCCCAGCGCACCGTTATCCAGCACAACCAGCTCGATCACCTGCCCTACAGCGCCATCTCGATGGGTTGGGGCGGCTGGCCGGACAAAATCAAACAGGCGGGCGTTTCCAACTTTTCGGAGAACAACCGGGTCGCCGACAATCTTATCTTCGACCACATGTTGTTGCTGGCAGACGGCGCAGCCATTTACACGCAAGGGCTGACCGGCCC
>DASRLE010000648.1:0-5811 GCA_035648615.1 Saccharimonadales bacterium (SeqCode)
CATCCGTATCTAAGTTACATTTTAATTTAAATAAGTCAAGGGCGAAATTTTCCGCCGGTGGCCGTATTTCCACTTCGTCCAGCGGTTGCCTGATGGCAAGAGGCAAAGAAATCTCTCCAATCTTTGGCAATCCCAAAGGGATTGTATCATCCAGCCCAGCGTTGACGCGCCGGCGGCTACGCTGGGAAACGACCCATTCCGCTTCATCAACCCTGAAAAGGGTTGGATGAAACGCGACGAGCGGCGGAATAGATATAACCCCATTCTGGGTTGAAGGAGTTGTTTGTACATTGAATACCCAGGGTAACTCGTCCCTCGCAACCTTGGGCTGAGTGATTTTCATCCCATTGGGATGAATGGATTTAGAGGGCCCGAGTCCGGTGTCAGCCATCGAGGGAAGAAAGGCAAAAAAATGAGAGGCAAAAAAATCTCTACTCCTCATCTTTCTGCCCCCATTTTTTTGCCTTTAACGCAAGACATTCGTGGCCGGCAAGTGTAGAATAAAGCAAATGCACGGTGACCCCATTTGTGACTGCTGTCGGCAAATCGCAATTTCACCTCCCTCGAAGTTTTGTTCTCAAAGTGTTCCCATCTGTAACCGTTGGACGATCTGCCAATTGTCATTGTGGTCTCCTGATGCAGTGACCGCTTTCAACGTCAATCATTTCGTCATCCTGAATTATTCATAGCGCAGCGTTTCAATCGCCGCCCGCGTTTGTCACCAGCAGACGCCGACCCTGGACTCAGCGTCTGCGCGCCCATGACTTGACCCAAGCGAATAACCGGTAAAAACTAAATGGGAATCGGCGGTCAATTTGGCATAAATTGGAATCATGAAAAGGTACTTATTCATCCTCAGCGGCCTGGCAATGTTGCATGCCGCCGTCGCGGAGGAATTGCCAAAAACCATTGCGGCGTTGCGCGAAAATGGAGCGTTTGGGTTTCCGCAAAGGAGGCAAAAGTGTTTTGCGACGGGCCGACACTGCGTTTTTCCGTCTGCAATGATGATAAGCATCTCTTCGCCCAAGCTATTCTGTGGACGGACGATGACGACTCGCTGGGCAGGGACCGCTTCAATCGGTTAACTTACGACTGGTCTTTCTTAATGCTGAATGTGAATCCAGATGGAAAAGTCACCCCCGGAGTGGATCGCGAGTATGTGCTGAATCCGGGGACACCCGGATTGTATTATCTGGTCGAGCTTGGGATACGCAGTCAAACTGGTTCCCACGACGATTCGAGAGGTCGTGGAGCGCTCCGCTACATAAAAACCGCCGATGGAAAACGGGTTCGCGTGGACACTTATTTGATTCCTTTGACGGAAATTTTCCGCCACGTCGGAGAAAAGCTGCGAATGGCTTATTGGGGATTTTCGCCGAAACCGCCGCTGACGGTCAATTCCACCAGTTACACCCGCGCGGGAAAAAGCTATAACCGTTGGAACATCCCGCTCGCGCAGTATAACGAATATATTTTAACCCACAGCGGGGAAATTGACGTGACGGAAGTGCCCGAGGGCCGAGAGGACATTCCGACCAACACGGCGATGCCAAAAGTCGGGGAGGCTGCCCCTGAAATATTCGCCAAAGAATGGATTAATTCCAAGAAGCCACTAACGCTGGCCGGCCTGCGCGGGAAAGTCGTGGTGGTGGATTTTTGGGCGACTTGGTGCGTCCCTTGCATCGAGTGCATTCCCCACTTAAACGACCTTCAACGCAAATACTCTGACAAAAATTTCCAATTGGTGAGCCTGGTCCGAGAAGGCCGCCAAACGATGGGCCCCTTTCTCGCCAAATATCAGGTGGATTATCCGATCGGTTTGGAATGCGGTTCACTCGACGCTTATGGCATCACTTCGATCCCACACGCATTTGCCATTGATCAAACACGGAAGATTATATGGAGTGGAGACGCTAGCTCGCCGGAAATGGACAAAGCCATTGCAAAGGCATTGGGATTCTGAAGATGGCGGACAGAACGGTCTTGACGCGCAAATGGGACGAGCAACGCCGAAAAAGGAGAAACCAGGCACGCTTCAGTTTTAGTCAGTATTCATTTATCGCTCTGAATAGGTGGGCCGTATTATCGTCAGAGAATCATGCAACCAGAAGATTTTGGATCCCTCAAAATGACGCGGCGGCGCTTGCTGGGTTCGGCCGCCAGACTGGCGGCGCTCGCTGCCGCTTCCTCGCTTTTGCCTCCTAGTGTGCGGCGCGCGCTGGCTCAGGAGGCGCCGCGCCAGGGTTCGTTGCGCGATGTCAAACACGTCGTTCTCTTGATGCAGGAAAATCGCTCCTTCGACCATTATTTCGGCACCATGGCCGGCGTTCGCGGCTTTGATGATGCTAATGCCTTGCAATTGCCCAATGGCCGGTCCGTATTTCACCAGCCAGACTCGCAGAATCCAAACGGCTACCTGCTGCCTTTTCATCTTGACACCAAAAAAACGAACGCGCAAAAGCATCCTTCGACCAGCCATGCGTTCGGGACGCAACATGCCTCCTGGAATGGGGGCAAAATGGACAACTGGCTGCCCGCGCATCGCAAGGCTGACGGCGTCAAGGCGCCCTACGTCATGGGCTACCACACGCGGGCGGACATTCCTTTCCAGTTCGCACTGGCCGAGGCGTTTACCGTTTGCGACGGCTATTTTTGTTCCGTGATGGGACCGACTTGGCCGAATCGCATGTACTGGATGAGCGGCACCATCGACCCCGAGGGCCTGCGCGGCGGGCCGTTGATCAAAAACAAAGCGGTCCCCGGCGGATTCCGCTGGACCACGTATGCGGAGCGATTGGAAAAAGCGGGGGTTAGCTGGAAGGTTTATAACCAGGCGAGCAGCCACGATAACGAAAATAAACCCTTCAATGTGCTGCAATATTTTACCGCCTATCAGCAGGCCCCGCCCGATTCACCGCTTCGCCGCAAGGCCCTTGCCGTCGATGCGCCGGATCAATTTGAACAAGACGCGCGCAACGATAAATTGCCGGCCGTTTCCTGGATTATGTCGAGCAGCCTGGAATCCGAACATCCTGATCACATGCCGGCGGCCGGGGCGGCATTTGTGGCCAGAAAAATTGAAGCCATTGCCGCCAATCCAGAGGTATGGGCCAAAACGGCGTTCATCCTGGATTACGACGAAAACGACGGCATTTTCGATCATGTGGCGCCGCCCGTGCCGCCGAAGGACACCCCGGGCGAATTTATCAATCGCGTTCCCATCGGCGGCGGATTCCGGGTTCCGTGCATTATTGTTTCGCCATGGACGGCGGGCGGTTGGGTGTGCAGCCTGCCGTTTGACCATACCTCGGTCCTTCAATTCGTGGAAAAAATCACCGGCGTCACCGAGTCCAATATTACCGCATGGCGGCGTGAGACATTCGGCGACCTGACGGCCGCCTTCCGGTTTTCCGAGGATAAGGCGGCGCCGCCAAAATTGCCAGGAACCCGCAAACAGCTTGAATTGGCCAGCCGCGAAGCGATCAGCCTGCCTCCCCCGATATTTCCCAGTACTGCCCAAACGCCGCCCACCCAGGAAAAAGGCCGGCGCAAACGCGTGCCGAAAGTCTAAGAGCAAAGGCGGGGCAGCACGTCGATTCCCCCGGGCGAGCGCGGCAGCGATGCGTTGCGGCGCTCGCGCGAAGACCCCTAAACTAAACGCGATGAGGCGTGTATAATCCATTGAATGAAACGACCCGACTGGCGCTGTTGGACAGGCCATATCATCCTGGCGGCTTGGACACTTTCGCTCCTTTGGCGGGCTGATTTGGTGGCTTCGGCGATTTTGGGGCTGATCGCGTTGAACTTGTCTTTGGCCATCCCGCGTTTTGCCGGGCGGCGGTTCGGAGTTCATCTTTTCCGCCCCGCGATATTTGTTGCCTGGGTCGCCAGCGCGATGACTGCGCTGGGGCTTGTTGATTATTGGGTGGGGGCGGCTCTCCTGCTGAATTTCTCCGCGGTTTGTTATGCGATCGGTCCGGTCGTAATATGCGCGTCGATTTGCCTCGTCACGAGATGCGAAGAGCTTTCCCGGCCAGCGCGATGGGAGCCGTTAGTGTGGAGTTGGTTGATGGCCGCTGAAGTTCTTTGGCTGGCCATCGGATATTGCCAAAATAACGGCGTGATATTTTATGCCGCGCTTCTGGCCTGGGTCGTAACATTGTTGCGGGCCAAACGCCAATTCCGATTGCGAGCCTTCGCGGTTCAACTTGTCAATACGATCATAGTCCTTTTGGTTTGCCTGCCCATCGCCGACCGCGTTCTCCGTTTCCATTCAAACGCGCGCACCAACCCGGCTGCGGCGGGTGGTTGGGACCCGGAAATAAAGATCACCGCCCAAAACGCGCGGCGATTCTATTCGTACGAAGAGTCGCAGGGCGACCCCGCTGCCTTTGCCTTGTGGTGGCATTACTCGTGTTTGTATTACCTGCGGTTGACGGAGAAGATTTACGACGTTAATCCCACCAATCATTTGGATTATCGAATTCGCCCCAACACGCGAGGGATGTTGATGGATTGTCCGGTGTCCATCAACAGCCGGGGATTTCGCGGGCGCGAAATCGCCGCGCCCAAAGGGGCGGTCTATCGCATCGTGGCCATCGGGGAATCAACCACATTCGGGATGACTTACTTCAAGGACGACAAACCCTGGCCGGAACTGTTGGAGCAAATGATCCGGGAACGTCTCAAACCGTCCCGCCCGGTCGAAGTCGTCAACGCCGGTGTTCCCGGCAACGATCTTTCGACCAACCTTCTGCGACTGACCCGCGACATTCTCCCGTTGCAGCCGGACATGATCATATCTTATCACGGATTCAACGGCTTCCGCTTGATTGATAGCTCTCTTCCCCCGATCGTTGGACCCGCGCCTCCGGCTTATGCGCCCCGGCCTCTCAAACTCGCCGCAGATGTCGAGTATCGGATTAAAACCTTGCTTGAACTGCGCCGCTACCGGCTGCTGAATTCAGACCGACATTCCGGCTCGACCTCGCCGCTGCAAACCCGCTACGCCGCCGCCTACCGCCAACTCATTGACTTTGCTTCCACCAACCATATCCGATTGGCGCTGGCCAATTATTGCATGGCGGCCAATGAAAACAGCGACCCAAGAGTCATTGATTTTTATCGAGCCATTGGGCCCGCCATTCTTTATGCCGATGCCAAAGCCAATGCCATCCATTCTCGAATTGTGCGCCAACTCGCCGCGCAGAACCCGGAAATAATTGGTATTGACACTCACCCTGGGCTCGATGGCGATCCCGGTAAATTCGTTGACCTCATTCATTTCACGCAGGATGGACGCCGCCAATTGGCGGAAAATATTTTCGCGGCCATCCTTCCCCGCCTGCAAGAGGATTTTGGCACGACGCGCTGATGGACGTTGCACCGCAGCGCTTTTTCCAAAATCCCCGCGCGCTGCAATCCTGCTCAGAGTTTGACTCAACCCGCTCCTCGCAACGTCCTTTTGTCTCACACCCAATTGTCGCGGAGGAGACAAATTCTTCTTGATATTCAGAGGGCGGGACTCGATAAAGTCGGCCATGGCACTTTCACTGAAACGAGTTCTACTTTTGTCCGTCGGGTTTTCGATCGCCATTTGCGCGCATGCGCAGGAGGGTTCGACGCCGGCGGCTGGCAGGGCGGCTTTGCCTCCTTTGCCTGCGCCGATGGGGGTGCCCGCGCCCGGGCCGGTCACGGATGCTCCTTATGCGCCGCAGCCGATTCTGCAGGGAGGGATTGTGGTTACGCTCTTTCCGCCGGATTCGCATTACCTCAATACCAACCGCATCAAGGAGGCCGAGGTTTATAATA
>DASRLE010000649.1:0-2856 GCA_035648615.1 Saccharimonadales bacterium (SeqCode)
ACTGTATCGAATAACTTTCATAATACTTGGAATTTCTCTTTCCAAAGTACCAACCTATTTCAGGACGTGACCCAGATGACAAATTTTCAATGACCATTTTTCAATCGTCCCGCGCCCAAAGTCTTTGCCCGAGATGCCAAGCCAAAAAAGTGAGATGCGGCCTACCCCAAATCAAACAATAGCACTTGCGACGGCTTGGCCGCGCTCAAGTCGAGTGAAGTTTCTTCGCTGACGGCGGCGGCGTCGCCACCGTTTAACTTTTTCCCGTTGAGCAAAACTTCACCTTCGGCGAGGTGAACCCAGGCCTGGCGCCCTTTGGCCAACGAATGCTTGACATGATCCCCCGCGTTCAATTTCGCCAGCCAAAGATCGGCGTCCTGGTGAATGGCGATTGAATCGTCGCGGCCCGTTTTGCTGGTGATGAGGCGCAGCTTTCCAGTGGGAGCGCCAGCCAGCGATTTTTCAGCGTAACGCGGCGCGACGCCGGTTTGATCGGGTTGAATCCAAATTTGCAGCAGATGCACCGCCTCGCTTTTCGACGGGTTGAATTCGCTGTGCCGGACCCCAGTGCCGGCGGCCATGTATTGCACTTCGCCGGGATGGATGATGCTGCCATTGCCCATGGAATCCTTGTGCTCCAACTCGCCGCTGAGGACATAGGTGATGATTTCCATGTCGCGATGCGGGTGCGTTCCAAAACCCATCCCTGGCTGCACGATATCATCATTGATGACGCGCAGGCTGCGGAAGCCCATCCACTGCGGATCATGATAATCGGCGAAGCTGAAGGTGTGATAACTTTTCAGCCAGCCGTGTTCGGCGTGGCCGCGCTCGCCTGACTTTCGTATCTTCATCATAAATAAAGGATGCCATACTGCGGACAAAATTGCCTCATCATTCTGAGAGGCAGCCATCCTTGAGCGTGAGGACGCGAGATAAAGCGGCGAGGGTGCTGAGGCGATGGGCCACCATCAAGGTGGTGCGGCCGCGCAAAAGCTCGCGCAAGCTTTGGGCGATCAAGGCTTCGCTTTCGGCATCGAGGGCGCTGGTTGGTTCGTCGAGCAGCAGAACAGGAGCATCCTTTAAGAAGGCCCGCGCCAAATGGATTCGCTGGCGTTCGCCAACGCTTAGCCGCGTGGCGCCTTCGCCAATCAGCGTATCGTAGTGCTGCGGCAGCTTTTGGATGAAGAGATCGGCGTGGGCGGCGCGGGCGGCGGCTTCGATTTGCGGGCGGCTGGCGCCCGGTTTCCCGTAGCCGATGTTTTCGGCGACGGTGGCCGGGAGAATGACGGCCTCTTGCAAAACCAGCGCCACCTGCGAGCGGAGATCTTTTAAACGAAGTTCCCGCAGATCCACGCCATCCAATTTGATGACGCCGCGCGAAGGATCAAAGAAACGCGGAAGCAGGTGCAGCAGAGTTGTTTTGCCCGCTCCGCTCGGCCCGATCAGGCCGGCGGATTCCCCGCTTTTCAAGATGAAGCTCACCTCGCGCAGCACTTCGCGGTCTTTTTCATAGGCAAAACAAACGCCTTCAAAAGAAATGGCGCCGGAACTCCTGGTTGAAAGGGGCCGGGCGCCGGCTCGTTCTGGCACTTCTTCGGGCGTGTCAAGAATTTCAAAGACGCGGCGGGCACCCGCCGTTGCGCCGGCTATGGTCGCGCCCACCTGCGACAGTTGATTGAGCGGTTCGTAGAGCTGGGTCAAATAAGCCAGAAAGACGAGCAGTTCGCCCACCGTCAGGCGTCCGGCGGCAACTTGGCCGGCGCCCAGCCAGATAATGGCGGTGGCGCCCAGGCCGAAAATCGAAGCGATGACAAATCCATAGACCAGTTCCCATCCGTGCTGAGAGAGCCGTTGTATTTGCGCGCGCTTCGCCTCGCCGGAAAACCGTTCGGCTTCAAAATCTTCCCGCGTGTAACTTTGGGTCAGCGGCAGAGCGGCAATGCTTTGTTGGATAAGTGAAGTCACGCGACTGTCCGCTTGCTGGGCCAGTGTGGCGCAATGGCGCATTTTTGCCCCGAAAAATTTCAGTCCCAGAACCAACAACGGCGCGAGCGCGAGCGCCACCAGCGTCAGGCGCACGTTCATCGTGATCATGATCGCCACCATGACCGTCAACGAAAGCAGCGCGTTCACGCAGGTCATCAGCCCTTGCTGAAATAAAGTCTGGATGGCGTAGGTGTCCCACGAGGCGCGGTAAATCAAATCCCCCGCGCGCGCGCCTTGATGAAAACGCCAGGAGAGCCGTTGCAGCCACGCAAATATTTCCTGGCGCGCGCGGGTCAGGCCATTAAGGCCGACCCCAATCGACAAATAATTCTGCCCCGCCGCCAGCGCGCCTTGAAACAAGTAAAGAAGAAAAGTAATCCCGCTCAAGGCCGCCAGCAGCGCCGGTTTGCTCCATCCGTCAAAACGGGCCAAGACGTGCGGCAGCGGTTTGTTCTGCAATACCGTATCGACAATCAACGCGAGCGGCCATGGTTTGAGCGCATTGAGGCCGACACTGACCAGCAGCAGGCAAACGACAAAGACCACCCGTCCGGCATCGGGCCGAAAATAGCGCAGGGCGCGAAACAGGTCTCTCATCTCCAAAGTGGAGCCATCCCGGGCCGCTAAAACAAGATTAAACCATGGCTGGAAGGTTCTCCGGGAGTGCATTTAACTTTGTTGGCGTTCGCGGGAAAATTGAAAAATGGTCATTGAAAATTGGTTATCAGGGTCACGTCCTGAAATAGGTTGGTACTTTGGAAAGAGAAATTCCAAGTATTATGAAAGTTATTCGATACAGTCATGGATTCAAAATGCAAGCCGTCAAGGACGTGGAAAGCGGCCAGAGCTGTGCTTGGGCCGTGACGC
>DASRLE010000650.1:0-32204 GCA_035648615.1 Saccharimonadales bacterium (SeqCode)
ATCCTGGCCCAGGGTGTAACTGAAGTGAGTGTTCCTGAACTCCGCCGACCCAATCCGTTTCTGCTGCTCCTTGACGCGGCGCCGGCATTCCAGCGCCAGCCGCACAGCCCATTCCAGGGCCTCCTCCGAGATCGCGGCGTCAGGATTGGGATAGAGCAGCTTAAGCAGGCCGTTGATGGTCTTCTGAACGGCCGTGGTATCACGTCCGCTCAACGCCCCGCCGAAAAACAACCGGCCTTGGAGCGCCGCCAGCCGGCTTTGTTTACGAAGATGAGTCCAGCACTCCGACAGGAAATCGCTGACCAAACCGAAGTGATTGGTGAAAAGTTGAGCGGACATCTTGGGCACATCCCAACCGGGCAGATAGGAGTGAATCCGATCCTGGAACGCCGTGTCGTTGCGCATCTCTTGCGGCAGTGGCCCAAACAGGTGCCCAATCTTCTGCTGGTGCTCCACGTCCACGTCGAAATTGCCGACCATCACAATGCCGCCATCCGCGCGGATGCTATCTTTGCCGCGGCTGAACTCCCCGGACTCCATATAACCCTTCATGATGTTCACACCGTCCTTTTGGTCGAACGAGACGCCGGAGATTTCATCAAAGCACACCACGTCATACTGGCACACCAACCCGCGCTGGCCGCTGGCCATGTTGACGAACATCCGGGCCACGGTCGTCTTGCCGCCCGAAACCAGGTGGGCGTAGGGCGAAACCTGTTGGAACAGATGGCTTTTGCCCGTGCCACGCGGCCCCAATTCCACCATGTTGTAGTTGCGCTCCAGGTAGGGAACTATCCGCAAGAGCACCACATCCTGATTGCGCGGCGTGAGGGCGTCAGGTTCGAGACCGATGCTGCGGATTAGGAAGCGTTTCCATTCCTCCAGGTTGAACATCTCCCGCCCACGGTTCAGCCCATCTAGGACATCCCGCTTGGAAAGCTGGATTTCCCGGATGCTTTCGACCCCAAAAGGACGGCCGGACTGTTCCTGGGCGATGGTCGCATCATAGACCAGCTCAATCTCAGCGTAAAAGCCGCCCGTCAGCATCCGGTCGTGCTGTTGCACCAAGGCTGGCGTAATCCGCACGTCACGCAGGCGCAGACTGGGCAGCTCGGCCACGTAGGAGTCCGTCTTGGCGTCCAACCGGGCCGTGATGATGTCAATGATGCGGATGGAGCCGCTCTCCCGCGCCTTGGACTTGAAATATTCCTCCTCGCCGGGACGCACGGTGCGGTCGGCCAACTGCCTCTGCACGACCTTCAACCCTTCCTCGATCTCCTTCTCATCGGTCGAGGAGCAGTATCGTCCGAGCAGAAACTCGGCGACATAGGTCGGCACTGGATACTGGCCTTTGAACTTCCTGACCAAATCCTTCCGCACGATGTAGCCCTCGAAGGCTTTCGCGGCGAGTTTGTCGATGGCATCAAGTTCCATAAATTATCATTCTCCAATCACTGTTGGCAATTTGGCGACTACATTGTCGCTGGCATCCACCAAAACGATCGTTACCTTTTTCCCCGCATTGCGATCATCGGACACCAGCAGGGAGCTCTGGCCGTCCGCTTCAATTTCCTTGGGATTACTGACGACCGAGCTGGCTTTGTCGGCGATCATCTCACGGATGTCCGCCAGCAACCCTGCCGCCGATGCGCTGGCGTGAATACGGCAACGCAGCCCAACCCATTTGACGGATGAGATGGCAACCTCGGCCACGACGGGCGCGGCAGAGATGATCGTTAATTCCGGCACCAGGCATTCCTGCAAGCTCAACCCCCCGTGCGTATATTCCATGCTTGTCTTGAACACTCCGATACCGGGCGCCACCACGATATGCACCGTGCTGGCCCAGTGCCACGGCACCGAAGGCAGATCGCTCTGGACGCCTTCCTTCATCCGGGCGCATCGGCCCCACCGAGTTTCGGTCAAGTATTTGGGCAGATCAAGCTTGGGCAATCCGCCCGGCATCAACAGCCAGCCGTGGTCGGTGACCACCTTGACCTTCTTCCATCCGCCATCCAGCAGCATAGTGATGATCTCGCACAGACCGTTCAACTCGTCCGGTAGCCGCTTGGCCAGCTTCCAGCCCTCTTTATGGCCGGTGGTGTCGATGCTGCCATACTCAATCCACGCGACGCCATCCGGCTGCCCAATCTTCCTGTAATGGAGCACCTGGCACCCATGTTCTTCGAGCAACTGCTTGAAACGGTCACTGGTCAGGTCTTTCCCATCCTCCCTCACCTTTGGCTTGAACTCCTCGCAGGTCTCATCGCCAGCGAATAAGCTGGTAATGGGCGAGATGGCAGGTTTGGCCGTGGGTGTCACGGTGGGCAGGGCCGTCCAGCGCCAGCCCAAATCAATCTGAAGCCCTCGGTCCGCCAGCCTCAGTTTCAGTTTGTGCGCCAGATCAAACCGCAGACCGTCTGCAAAAACGATCACCGTGCCCTTTGTGATGTCCGAAACGTCCGAAGGCGCTTTCGACTGGATCGCTGCGTAGTTCGGCCTGCCCAACTGCTGGAACGCTGTGGCGCAGGATTCCAGCCACGGCGCATAGACCGCCCGGATGACCGCCTGCACCGCCTCGATGTCCTCTTGCTTCTCGACCACGGCCAGGGCGTCAATCACGGCAGCATCTGCACACCAACCGCTGTCCAAGTGGGCGGAAACCAGATCGTCCAGCGCCCCCCCCGACACGGGTTTGGCGCAGGCCTCGGACAGCAGGGCCAGATGCTTGAGGGCAAACGAAAGCGGGGCCTGCCCCAGCTCCACCCACACCCAATCCCGGCGCTTCGCGTGAAACTTCTCCAATTCTCTGACCTTCTGGATGGCCCATGGAGCGGGCTTTCCATCACACGCCTTGAGCGTGTTTCTAAGTGCGGTCTCATGAATTTCGTTGGACTGTGGCCAGACCTCATCACTCTCCTTCAGGAACAGATCGTCGTCCTGTGGCTTGGCCTTCCTCAGCCACGCCGGCAGGTTCGGATAGCGCCTTGGCGCTTCGCGGAAGCGATTCCATACCTGTTTCCAGTTCCCCTGGCGCAAACCAATCAACTCTGCCGCCCGGAGCGGGCCGTCCTTGGTCGGATGGAGACCGAACTTGTCCTTGCACGAATGGCAGAAGGCATCCCATTGCTCGGCGCTCATCTTGGCCTGCACCGCCTTTGGATCATTGATCCAGGCCAGAATTTCCCGCACCGGATCGGGCGACAACAACGCATGGAAGTCCGAAGCTTCGAGACGATGTCCGGTCAAGTCTTGGATGTCCGTCTCTGCTAACTTCACCAGGGCGGTCTTGATCGCGTCCAAGGTCGCGTTGTCCCGGGACACATCAAGGCTCAAGCCGCCTTCCGCCGATTGCATGAATGCCAGCACGGTCCAGTCCTTGTGATTGACCTGCGACCAGAACGCCCCGCGGTATTGCAGCTCCGCCAGCGGCATCAGTGGCGGTGGACATTCGGCAACCGCTCGCAATTCCTGACGGCTCACTCCGGGCAGGTAGAGGATCGGGATGTTCTTCTCCGGCCATTTGGCCTCCGGCAGCGTCCTGGCGATCATGCACCGCATCCAGATCGCAGGTCCGGTTTTGAAATTGGCCGCGTATAGCCCAAGAGTCAGCAGGTGCGGCAATCGCTCGCGCAGGATTGGCAATAATGCCTTCCACTGACGCTCCTTGTCCGGCCACAGGATCACCGCCGGCGCAACCTGATCATCCCGGTTGTATTCGCCGGCCCGGCTGAACGATTGGATGATGGCGTCGAGGATGGTCATAGGCAGAACCACGGCAGGGCCGTGATTTTTTCATGGAGTTGTGCCGGGCGTGAACACCGGCACACGATGTAGCCTTGTTTCGCCTGCTTCGGGTGTTCATCCAGGAAGGTCAGCAAATGCCGCGCGTCCTGAACAGTCGGGTTCTCGGTCCACTTCACCTCGATGGGGGTGAGCGTGCCTCCCCGGTCAATGATGAAGTCCACTTCCGCGCCGTCTTTGGTGCGCAAATGATACAGCTTGCCATCACCGAGGTATTGGAGACGCTTCCACAATTCAATGCCTACCCACTGCTCGAAAAATCCGCCCACGTTCACCTTCACTACGTCGGGCGTTGCCGTCAGTCCCGCCGCCGCGTGGCGCACGCCCAAGTCGAAGAACAGGAACTTCGGTGTCGAGAGGAGGGTTTTTCTCGGACTTCTGGAGAACGCTTCAATGCGGAAGCCGACGAACATGTCCTCCAGCAATTGGTAGTGGCTCTTGACGGTGGGCTGAGACACGCCGCTCTCCTGCGAGATCGCCGCGAAATTCACAATCTGTCCCGACTCCGCCGCCGCGAGTTGCATGAAGCGCACGAACGCCCCCCAGTCCTTTACCAGTGCTTCTCTGCGGATTTCCTCCTCCAGATGTACGAACGCAAATGCCCTGAGCAGTTCAGCCCTGTCGGATTCCGGAGCAGCCACCACGCCAGGCAGTTCGCCAAACGTCAGCCGTATCAACAAGTTCGAGGCCGGGAACGGTTTTTCCTGCTTCTGGCTTTTGTTCCAGGCAAACGGCAACGGTGGCACTGCGTAGGAAATCGGCGGTTGATCCGGCGGATGTTCGACCAGCGTCAGGGGGAGCAACCGATGGTAAAAGCTGCGGCCCGGCAGGAGGTTCGCCCCGATGCGCCGAAGTTTCCGCGCTGAACTGCCACACAGCACAAAACGCCAGCGCGTCTTGTTGGCATCATACAGGTGTTGAACCGCGTCAAAAATCGAGGGCACGCACTGCGCCTCATCCACGAAAACAAATTGTCCCTTCTTGTCCGCAGGCAGGCTCCGACATTCATCCACAAAGGCTCCGGGGTTGGCCAGATGTCGCGTCCGCTCCTTGGGATCAGCCAGATCAACAATCATCGTCTCCGGCGGCAACAACGCCCGGAGGAGCGTGGACTTCCCTGTCTGCCGCGCCCCGAAGACCAGGTGGACATACGGTCGCCTCAGCTTCTCGCGCAAAATCTCAGCATACCAACGGTCAAACATATCACTTTATATTCAGACGAGGAATCTAAAGTCAACTTCAGACGTTTCGCTGCACGCCGAAGGCCGAGGATGCTGGAATTAGTTCTGACGAACGACTTCCTCGGATTCCGGTCTGGCAAGATATCTGGTGACCTTGATCAGCAGAAAGTAAAAGCCGCTCTGAGAAAAGGAGGCTACGCGGCGGTTTTCGTTGAGCGCGGATTCGTAAAGCCCGCTCGCCACCGCCCCAACCCTATCCAGAAAAACAAGCGCCCCGGCCTTAAATGCCCCGACTGCTGGGAGCCACAGAATCTCGAAAACCTTGTTAGCCTTGACGTCCTGCAGATAGTTTTCTGCCCGTTCCCGTCCGCGTCTTCGAATTTCGAATTCGGAGAAGGACGCGAAATCCATAACCGGCGCGACCGTAACGAAGTTGGAACGCCCAGGTTGCAGGTCGCAAGTGTTGTTGAGCACCACGACCGTGAAAGGATTGCATTTTGCCTGTCCGCTGGGATCAACGACGGCCACTGGAATCTCGCCGACAAGGTCGCCCTGCAGTCTCGATTGCGTCGGGTGTGGAGCGGTAAGCACCCACGAAAAATCGGGCGCCTTGTTCAGGGATGAGACAAGAGGCGCCAATCTTTCTGGCGGAATCAACCCGCTTTGCCGCGCTGCCTCCTCGAATTCCATTATTTGAATTGGGACCAGAAAAACTCGTCCGCGTCCTTCCTCTCCCAATCCGCCAATGGTCGAGAGTCAGGGAGCGCAGCCGTTGCGAGTGCGATCATAGACAGACCTGATTCGGTCCCGGTTGCCGAAGGAATGGCGAAGGTCGAAAAAGCCGAACTGTCGGTAGGCATTCCACAGGACGCTCGCAACTCCATGGTTGCGGCACTTCCCGTGGCCAGGACCCGCCCTTCAAACCCGTATGAGTTGAAGGCCAAGGCCAGAACTGCCAGAGGCACATTTTGGACGATTGCTGTTTGCATAATTTCCTAATGCTTAATTTGGAACAGGTTGCGTGTTTTGTCGAGCAAATAAGCCTCGAACAAATTGTGGTGAGGGGCATGAACCGCTTCCAGAGTCGTTGCCAATTCCGAAACCTTCCCGAACCCATGCCATACCAAATCAATGTCAAGGATGACAGAGGTCGTTTTTTCCAAAGGTGTGGGGAGCGAGAGAAAGTTGATAAGGGCGTGCAATTCCCCACCCATCGGTTGCTCAAAGTGGAATTGAAACATTCCGCCACGTTCACCAAAATCCTCTGGCACAGGCAACGACACGGCAAACCAATCGGACCACTTCACGGGCTTTTCGGGCAAATCAATCTTATTGATGTAACGCAGTCCGACCCGATCCAAATCTTGGAAGCCATACAGGTTCACCGCTTCGGCCAGCCTTGCCAGAATCGTGTCCTTGAACGACTCCTCCCATCCGAGATAGGGATTCAGCCGGTTGATGGCGACGAGCGTTCCGCCAAGTTGCGCCAAATTCTTTCCATCAGCCGAGCGGGCTATCAGTTTGTGTCCAACCGGAATAGATTTGGCGTCCACCTTGTCCATGCTGAGTTGCAATTGAACATTTTGCTCCGCAACCATCTGCTGAGACGGGTAGTTGGCTTGCCAAACGGGTTGAATGCGCTCAATCTGCGTTTGGTCGAGAGGAAAGGGCAGTAGGAAATGGATTTCGCAGATAGCCTCGTTAATAGGTGGCCGCACATATTTCATAGCCTGTCTTGATTGCAGTTCGATCATAATCTCACAGCTTTGAATTTCGGCAGTTTTGTCGTGTTCATAAAACAGGTTCTCTGCCATGTTGACTGTTCTCGCCTCTCGCCTTGCGCTTTTCTTCCAACGTCAGATGCCGGTCGTTGTCGCGCTCCTCGCCCCAGGGGGAGCCAGGTGGGTTCTTGCCACGGTCAATGCCCCATTTGATGTTCGGGCGTTTGCGGAGCACGTCAGCCTCCATGAACGGACGGATGTTCAGGCGCACGCCGTCGTTCAGGTCCGGGTGCCAGCCAATGGGCTGTTGCTCCAGCGGCTTCCACCGGACGAAGATGTCGTAGGGGGCCTCGCCTTCGAGGATCAGTTTGAGCTTGTCCTGAAGCTGCCGCGCTTTGACCAGGCGGTCGTCGGCTCCACTTTCCTCGTTGGCCACGGCGTCCTGCTGTTTCTTGATCCAGTCGCCCAACGCGGTGTAGGTGAGCTTTTCCAGCAACTTGTGGTCGAGCTTGTGGTTATTGACCAGGGCGCTGAAGCCGTCTTTGCGGCCATCCCAAACCTGCCAGATGAACGGGCGGTGATGGAACAGCTTGCAATGCTGCTCGAAGAACCCGTTGCGGAGCCAGTCGTCCAAGTTCGATCCGGCAAAACCAACTGCGCCCAACAACTCGTCCAGCTTGGCCGGACTCCATTCCTTGCCGTAGGCGGCAGCCAAAAGAGCGCGCAACCGCTCCGCAGCCGGTGCTTCGCCTCGCACGGACGGGATACACACGATGCCATCATCATCCGCCAGCTTTTCCAGACCGTCCGGACCAAGCCCCGGGCAATCAGGAAAGCTCGAACCGGTTTGGCGCGGCCACTGGTAACCGAGCAACCGTGCCGCGGCCACATGCATCGGATGATCTGAATCTTTGGGCTGCCCATTGAACAACCACTGCGTCGGGCCACTGGAATACGCCTTTGGCAATCCGTGCGGATATTTCTTCGCCGCCACCTTCTGCCAGTGCGTCAGATCGAACGGTATCTTCACCAATGTTGCGTTTGTGACTTTCGTCGCTCGGTCGATGCGGCGAACCGCCTCATGAAAATCAGGAGACGAACAGAATGTCCAGATGGCCGCCAAATCTTTCTGCTTGTGGGGAAGAATAACGGCTGCGTTACTGTCAAATAATTGTCCAGTATATAGCGTGACAGGCATCGACCGCATTGAGCTAACGGCGATGCCAAGTTTACCCCAGGCTTCGTTGCCTCGAGTGTCAGCGTCGTGGAGTCGTTCGCGAAGTGCCTCAGCCAACCGGCGCAAATCGCCGTTCCCTTTTTGCCAAAAAATAACTGCCTCTCGCCCGCCATAGCAAACAGTGTCTTCAACGGTGCTCTGCAAACACTCCCAGCCGTGCGAAAGGCTGCGCTGCTCCCAGAAAAATCCAAGAAATCTCAGTGAGTCACCATTCAAGACGCCGGCAAAACCCTTTGCATAATCACGAAGCAATCTCGCTCCCGCAATCACCTCGAAGACTATTCGAGCATCGGGATTCTTGGTTTGCGTAGCCTGCTCTACGCTCCGAAATTCCTTCCTCAGAAGAGCCTCTGCCTTTTGCGTAGGGCTGCCGTCATCGCTCACGTCAACACCTGAGAACCTGTGTTGCCATCCCGGCGACCGGTGAGTATGTGTCAGCATTGCTGTGAAGGCACCCGCTGCTTGAGGACTCGCAAACCCGCCTTCGCCCAGCAGAGCTACACAGTTCCATTCGACATTTTCGAGAAACTTTTCGCGCAATTTTTTGTAAGTGCCGAGGAAGAGCCAATTCTGTGGCGTTATCAAAGCGGTGCTTCCACCAATAGAAGCAAAGTCGAGACAACGCTCGACGAAGCAAGTGGCAAGGTCCGCTTTCGCACTTGTGTGGACATGTTCGCAATAATCCATCAGCACCTCGTCCTGCTTGCCGCGTCCGAGGTAAGGCACGTTGGTCGCGACAAGCGTGAATTGGCCGGCGAGAATTTCCGCAGCTTTGACCAGGCCGCGCGCGGTCACGGCCATCTCGCGTGCAGTGTCGTCCTTGGCCTCGTGTGCCAGCGCCTTTTCCAGCAGCGGCCGGAGTTCGTGGAACGCGGCCACCAGCAGATCGCTCTCGCTGGCGCGCGGGTTGATGAGGCTGCCCAGCACGGCCGCTTTTTGGAACAGTCGGTAAAGCCGCTCCATGCCGCGCTGGAGCTTCTGGTTGTCACCGGCAATCGCCAGCCAGTCGGCTTCGCGGGTGTTCGGCGCGAGGCCGGAACAGGCCAGGTTCATTGCCGGCAACGCACGATGCCCCACCCGCCGCCACGCGGCCAGCGCTAGGTTGAACGCGCCGATCTGCGTGCAGCGCAGGTCAATCTCCAAACCGAACAGGTTGTCGCGGATGACCGCCGCCACTGCCACCGCTTCGTCCAGCTTTTCCTGAGCCATGCGCAAGACCACCAGTCGCTCGAACATCGCCACCACGAAATGGCCGCTGCCCATGCACGGATCAAGGCATTTGAGTTCTTTTGTCGTTTTCGGCCACCCGTTGAACGTGCCAGCAGCGGGAATCCACACCCCATCCTGGCCTTTAATGAAGCGAAGATATTTCCATGAGCAACCCGGCAGAGTCACGGCTTCTCGGAGTTCATCTTCGTTCTTGGCGTTTATCGCCAGGTTGGGATTCGCCGCAAGGATTTTGCCGGCTTGCCACGCGCCGAGCGTGTTGTCCAAAAGGAAGTCAACCATGTAATCCTCGGTGAACAGTTGCGTGACGGACGGTAGTTCGTCCGCGCCAATCTTGTTCCGTGCCTTGTTCACCTCCTCCTTCCGCTCCGCCTGCCAAAATTGGTAGCACCAACCGAGGCTATCGCTCGCTGTGAAGACCTCGACCGACAGATCCGTGACCAATTTTTCCAACGCCCGTTTGTTCTCAGGCGCGAAGCGAATCTGGAGCACGGGATCATCGGGTCGGAATATTTGCGGCAGCATCCGGGCCGCATATCGTGCCGCCAGCGTCCAGCCGTCTGGCGCACCCTCATCCGCTGCCAACTCCTCGCATTCCGCCAGCGTGACTGGCATCCCTTCCTTCTCGTGAATGAGCAGTTGGTTCTCGGCCAGGAACCGAGCAAAGAGCATCCGGTGCCAGTGTTCGTAAGCGCATTCATGAACCAGCCGGTTGATGGACTGTGCGCCGGTCTTGGGATCACGCCCATCGCCGAGCTGTCGACCGTGTGCCCGAAGCCGATTCCGAAGCTGGCGCTCGTCCACATTGAGATGCGCGCCTGGCTCTGCACTGCCGACCGTCAACCGCTCCAAGACAACCTTGGCCGCAGCCTCCGCCGTCCGCCGCGCCTGTTTGACGGCGGCTTCCAGACGATTCCGAAGTTGAGTGTGGAGGGCGGGCATATCGATTCTTCAGTTGCGCAACCTAAACTCAGCGATCAGCTCAGGGCGTCGAGCAAGCAGCCGCTCCAAATGACTATTGGGCCACATCTCAATGCGCATCGCGTCTGATCCATTATTGTGCTTCTCAATGTAGTCAATGGCATCCGTCGTAAACCGTCCGGTCGTAACAATGATTAATTCGTCCACCTTCGGGGATTCCCAAAGTTTCATCTGAGCTTGAAGGGCGCTGACGATTTTCACGCTGACGCTCTCGGTGTGCTTGCAAGCGAGAATCACCCTTTGCTTTCGACTGCCCGCAAGTGAATCGTGCAATACACGCTCAACTGATAAGTCCCGGCCTCTGTCGGGGGCATTTGTATGCGTAAGCCATTTTGGATTCTCGTATTCTCTGGTGTGGTCAATCACGTTGAATACTAAGCGTTCGAAATCCGCCGGCGACAAGACATTCCAATTTAACTCCGTAGCGACTGGGCCGCGGGGCTTCGATGCAACCAGTTCTCCAAGGTCCGTGGCTGTGACAGGGATGGGATCGGAATCATCGTATAAGGCTCGGTCCACCCATTGACGGATGTTCGGCCAATCGTGCTCCACTATATCATCATAATCTTTTTTTTGACCGAACGACAGATGCCTTGCAATATCGTTCCATCGATCAGGACGCCCAAGGCTCTTTCCGATAAGTGCGTCGATGCTCTTGAATAAAGTTGCCAGTTCATCCCATTTGGTTTTCGGGAGAGGATCGCTGGCTTGCCGGTTCTCGGTGGGCGCTCGCAGTTCTTCAAGCTTTGTCTCAATTTGAACACAAAGTTCCTGAATAGCCTGACGGGCCAGCTCGCGGCGTTTTGACTCAACCCGAAACCTGTAGTCGCCAAGGGCTTCGGCCTGCCGATGTAGATCGGCATCGAATGCAACGCGGTCGGTGAATTCACCCACTTCTAGGTAATCTACTTTTGAACGAAAAATGTCATCTGGGTGCTCGAGGCACACCTTCAGATCAAAGCCGTCAATTTTAGGCATCTGCTTCGCAATTTGTTCGAACGAGCGTTTTAATTGGAGGTATTGATCCTCATTTTCTACTTGAAGGTCATCAACAGACGGCAACAGTTTGACAATCTGCTTCCAAAGCTGGTCAAGCTTCCCCAGGTTCGCCTCGACAGCTTCAAATTGTTTTAGTGCGTCATTCAGATTCATTTTTTGCCTGCTTTAGCCGATGCCCACGAGGCCTTTTTGAGGGTGTCGTTGATCTGTTGTTCGGCCTTAGCCGCACCCTCAGCCAGCCGCCGCGCCAGTTTGGCCGTAGCCTCAAAGCGATTTCGTGGTTGGGTGTGGAGCACGGGCATAGTTCAACCATTCTCTTTCGCGTGTCCGCCATCGGCCTGCTTCACGCAAGTCGGGATGTATTTCTCATGAGCCTTCTTCAGGTAGCTGAGAGCACTCGCGCGATCCGCTTCGTAGTCCAGCTTCTGCCTAAAGAAATTGAGTCGCCCCTTGCAATCCAGGATGATCTGGCTCCAAGTCTTGGCCCATACGGTGATGCGAAGTTCTTCGTCGTCGTAAACCAAACCCTCCGGGCGACCGCGCTGACGAGACTCGCGTCTTGCCTCATCCGTCATATCATTCGCGATGGCCCAAAAGACCCATTTGGTTTTCGTATCTTTGAACCGCTCATCTTGCGCGACTGCAATGGCGTAACTTTTTACCTGCCCTAATACTTCGGTGCAGATTTTCTTGCTGGGCCGTTTCAGTTCCACCACAAGGTGCTCGCGTTCGTCGGCCCGCGGCTGAGGCACAGATCGGGCCAGCATTAAATCAATTCGACCAGTCGAACCCCCTTCACGGACCACGGGCGTGTCGTCATCAACGCGCTTGCCGAGCTTATTCAGATATTTCGCCAGGACTTCGTTCAGGGTGTCCTCGTTGTTGGTGAGATGGAACTCCTCCCCAAAAATCCATGTCTCCTTGGCCAGCACTTGATGGAGTTGGTCACGTTCGAGCAACTGCTGCTTGGAGTCCTTGTCGAACAAAAGGATATCCAGGCCGCGAAGGAAATCGAGACGATTGGCGACCAATTTCGCGGATGATATGATCGCCGGAAGGCTAGTTTTCTGAAGCAAGTCTGCCAGATCGTCCTGGTGCTCCTTTGGAAGATTCAAAACGTCCTGGAAAATGAGGCTCAGGGATTCCGGGTTTTCCTTCAGCGCCTGTTTGACCAAGTTAAACGTGAAACGTTTGCTGGTGGGGCTGGAGTCATCGAAATCGGACAGGTAGGAGTTGATGTTGACCGCGACCACGTCAAACATCTGCCTCTCGGCCTGCTCCACCTTGTCCTGCGGGTCGCCCTCATAGGGATAAATCTTGGCATCCTTCCATTCCTGCAATAGGGCACCGGCGTTTTCGACCGCACGCACCCTGAAGTGCTCGCGGAGCTTGTTCTTCGCTGCCTGGATCAGGGCCGAAACATCGCCATGAAGGTCGTCCAAGACCAGTAGGCCCTGTTTGTCCAAGTCGCGAATATAGTCGCATTTCAGGTAAGCAGTGAAGTTGAAACCTGGCGCATGGATGCCAGGGGAAACCTGATGGAGCGAGATGCCGGACAAGTCGCATAGATGCAGGGCCCGTTCCTGCGGCTCCTTCCACTCGATGACGGTCAGCTTGACCCCCACCTTCTTGCCATCAGGAAGCTCGACATCGTCGAGCGCCAAGTCGTCGTAACGGTTACGCGCATCGGCGGGGTTTATGATCGTGCCATCGTAGTCAATTGTAATTCCAGGAAACTCGATCATGTAAACAGCCAAGCAGTTGGAGATGTCACGCGGGGCGGCGTCCGATAGCAGCGAGGTGAAGTTCTTGCGGATATTAGCAATCACAACCTCGGTGCCGGTGTTGCCAACTCCAGATGGGAGAGGATCGGTGAGATCAAAAGCTGCCAAGTTGGTTGCCTGCCCTCTGATGGTAAAATCAACAAGTCCGCCGTTTTTCTGGCTGGTCGTGTTCCAGTTGATCAATGTGCCCAATGCGAATGCCTTGAAACGCCCCTTTCCAGATTTGCCGTGGATACTGCGCCCCTTCTTGGTGCGGTTCGTGGAAGTTTTCCATGAGCCACCCAAGTTGCCGAACAGGGATTCAGCTTCATCATAAGATATGCCTGTCCCATTATCCCTAATGCGGATTGATTCCAACGTTCCAAGGCCATTCAAGTCCAACCTGATCCAGATTTTGTCGGCGTCGGCGTCGAGGCTGTTCCACACCAGTTCAACGATTGAAGCGATGGGCTGCTTCGAAGCGGTGAGCGCCTCAATGTGGTCGCGTTTTACGTTTACGGGTATGATCTTCATATCCCCACGGGGCCGTTCTTGAGTTTCTCCTGAATCTGTTTCCGCACCTGTGCCAGCCACGCCTCCAACTCGGCATCGTTGTGGATCGTGGTTGGGGGCAGTGTTACGTAAATCACCTTGGGTTCGATCAGCTTGGCGGCATCGCGTTGCCCCTTCTGGAATCGTTGCGGGAGGGCATCGCATTGGGCCTGCCACATCTCCAGGCTCATGGCCTCGAGGCTGGCGATGACCTCATCCTCGGTGCCCACCTTGATGCCGGGCATGGCGGTCAGGCCATGCTGCACCAGGAGGGATTGGCGCTGTTCGTCGCCGAGCCTCGACCATGCGTCGGCCACCTTCAACGCCGCCATCCCATCTTGATAGATCTGCTGATAACGTGAATGGTGTGCGGTCAGCTTCTCCCGGAGAAGCTGGGTGAGTTTATCGCACAGCGGCGCGACGGGATCGGGATCGGCCAGGACTTGGCGTTCATCCTCGATGGTCTGCATTTGTTGGCGGGCGTCGCCGGCCTCCGTCAGTTTGGCCGCGTGATCGGCCAGATTGTTGAGGCTGTTCCACCGGGGCAGCCTGTCCTGGACCAACTTGGCGGTTTTGGCCCAGTCGGCCATACTCTGCGTCAAAACATCGCGTTGTTCATACAGCTTAACCAACTGCTCGTTTCCGGTCAGGGCTTTGATTTCCTTGACCGTGGCAAGATCTGGCTTTTCCGGACGCGGAGGCTCGCCGCCGACGGCCTCGGCGAGTTCGATCACCTTCAGAATGAATTCAGGTGCGACCGCCGCCTCCTCACCCGGCTTGCAGCCAACATGGGCAGCTTGAAACAACTTACGAATGGCCAGCTTCTGGGCGGCGGATATGGTGACGTGTTCGGTGCGGAAATCGCAGATGCCGATCTTCGAGTGGTCGAGCTGGCGCGGATCGAACTGTTGTCCATTCTGAGTGACGCGCAAGTGTCCGGCCACCGAAAGCAGTATCAGGGCGCCATCAATCGCGTCCTGGGGCCAGCCAAATTGGCCGGAGGAGAAATGTTTACGAATTTCAGTGCCCTTTTTCCCGGCATTGACGAAGCCCAGGATTGCGGCACACACGGGATGTTTGTCCGGATCGCCTTTGAAGCCAAGGGCCTCCAAGGCGCTGCTGTCGCCCTTCTTTGCCCGTTCGACCACCTTCTCCCAGCGGGGATCATCCGCCACATCGAACTGGGGATAGAGCCTGGTGAGGGCGTTCTTGGCCGCTTCCTCGACGCGATCCTGCATGAATATCCCGGCGATTTCGTTGCCCCCGGCCATGAAGACCCGCGTGCCATTGACGATCTCCGTCACAATGCCTTTCAGTTTGATCTCGGCGACGGACTTCCGGGTTTCGATGGCAGCCCGAGCCTCCAGCCCCCCGGGCGTGGTGGGCGTACCCTTGATGTTCAGGGTCTCCTCGGCGGCTTTTAGGCCGGCAACGGTCTTCTTCAGGTCGTCCGCCGAACGGCGGGGAATGTAAACAAAAACGAGCGGACTATCCGTTCCGGACTTCTGCGCCTCGGCCACAATGGACTTTTCGTCCACCGTCCAGCCGTCGCGCACCCACACCGGCACTCCTTGGCCGGTCGGGATCGGTGTCTCGGCACCGGTGAACAACTCGACCTTACGGGCGACCTTGCTATTGCCGTGGATGACCTTGAGGTTCTTGAGTTCCGCGCATTCGGCCCGGAGCAAGTCGGAGCGTTCGCTGGCAATCCGGCCGTCGTCGTTGACGATCCGGTTGAAGTTCTTTTTGAACTCGGCGTCCCAACTGGCGCTTTCGGGGGTCTGGATGCGGTATTCCTCCTCCACCACCATGAGATGTCCAGCCTGTTCAAGGGACTTGAGCAACTCCGGCACTTGTTTTCGCAGTTCGGCGCTGCCTGCTTTCAAGTCCTCCACCAGAAGATCGGCCAGCACGTCCGCCTTGGCGCGGATTCCGATGTCAGTGCCCGTCTCGCGTGGCAGCTTGTTGATGAGGAAGACCAAGGCACAAATCCGGGCGCTGAGCTTCCCGTTGGCGCTGCCGTCATCCAGCTTGCGGATCATTTCGTCAATCTTGGGCTGGAGAATGCCGGTCTGAAGCAGGTCAGTGGCTTTATGCCAATACATAAAATCACCGCCCGCCACGGTTTCAACGCTTCGGTCGGCGTAAGTCCGAACGGCCTCGTAAACAACGGTTAGTTGGTTGCGGAGTTGAGCCGCCGTCCCAGCCACGTCCACCGCCCGGAGCACCTTTTCCCAAAAACGCCGCCGCACTGGCAACAGCGGGTAGTCGGGGACGTAGGCAGTTTCGTCTTCCGACCGATACTCGATCTTTGTGCCGTTCAAGTGCCGGGTAACCTCACCTTCGTAATCGGAAATTATCTTCTTAATGACAATGGTTTTGTCGGGCTTCTTTGCAGTGATGACTTTCCGGATCACGGCTTCAACGTCTGTGTCGCTAAGTTGGATTGCCACGCGGAAACGGTCACGGAGCTTCTGAAGTTGCGGGGTGCCGCTTAAAGCCGACTGGCCCGTGGCGACGATGAGCATCCGGCTGTTGAGCTGTTTGCTGCACGCTTCGACAACCTCCTGGATTTGGAGACTGCGGTCACTGTCATCGCCGATGAACTGCTGGACTTCATCAAGCACGACCAGCGTGCAAGGCATTTGGCCCTTAACCGCCAGGGCTTCCCGGATGGCCTGAAGCATGTCGTCAATAGTGATATCCTTGACGTTGGGAAACTGCTGCGCTAACGACTTCGCGATGTCGCTGGTGGATGCGCCCAACTCTTCGTCCACGAGGGCCTTGTGCATCACCGACGACACCCATAGGTTGTTCAGTTCCTTGGCAAAATCGCGGCCTCCTTTTTCAACTCGACCCTTTACGGAATCAAGCTTGCCGTTGTCTCGGAGCCACACGACGAACCGGGCGATGGGATACTTGGCCGGCAGACCGACCGACTTGAAAATGATGTTTAGCATCGAGAGCCGGACATTATCGCCCAGTTCACCGCGCAACGTGCCGGATGCCGCGTGCAGACCACGATGGCGCTTGCCAGCGCTGGTCAGTTCCTTGAGCAGATCGGCGACTTCGGTGGACAGGTTGGTCAGACCCCTGGCCCTGGCTTTGTCCTCGGGGAACTCGAAATCGTTCCAGAGATAACGCAGGATTTTTCCCATGTGCGATTTGCCCGAACCGTAAAATCCGCTCACCCACGCTGCCGGTTGTTCCGGGCGATCCAGGTTGGTGAGAAACGTGCGGAGGATTTTTTCGAGGCCCTTGGCATACTCGCCTTCGCACACGAAGGTCTTCAGCTCGAACCTCAGCGTCTTCAGTTCTTCCGGCGTCACGACATCCTTCACGAATGCCACGCCGTTGTTCAGCAACTGAAGCTGGTTGGGGTTGGTTGAGAACAGTTCTCCAACGTTCATGTTTTTGTGATTCCTTCCTCTGCCGTGATCGGGACGGCCAAGTAATTCCATCCTTCGCGTGCATCCAAGAACCGATAGGTGTTGTTCTCGTGCTCGCCGGGGAAAAAGACCACCAGCCGTCCGCGGATGGCCGATTCCACTTTGGCGACCAGATCGGAGGTCTTCATAAACCCAAACAGGCTGGCGATGCCGTAAATGGCGACCACCGTGGACTCGTCCACCTTCGGTGCGGTCAACACGTCGGCCACCTGCCGAACAATCGCCTCTTTAAGATCGTCCAGCGCAGAAGACTCGCCCTCCAGATGCTCAGGCGCCTCAAAATAGCCGTCGTGGTATTCGTGTTGGGAAAGCCACTGGGCAAAGGCGTCCGTGAGGTCAATCGTCTCCCACCCGTGCTTGGCCCGTCTCGTCGCAATCGCAAACTCCTCCAGCCGGAAACGGAGCCGCCGTTCCTCCGCCTTGTTGTAAACCGCGAACCAGACACGCTGCGGCCCCGCGAGATTGCGTTCCCACGGCAGCGAGACGCGGGTGTCGTAGTTCTGGATTAAGCGCTCAATTTGACCCATGTGACACCTGGATTTCCTTTTGGGTTAAAATCTGGCGGAAGTTGATTTCAAAAACGTTCCCCGCGCCCTTGAAGTCCAACCAACCGCGTTTCGACGCTTCCTGGGCCAACCGGATGATGTGGTCGCGGGGCACATCGAGAAGTCGCGCCCAATCACTTTCGATCAGGAGTTGACCATGCTGGCCACACAGGTAGCCGAAGGCCAGAGCGTAGGCGGCGGTTGCTGGTGTGACTGCGGGGTGCGTGCGAATCTTGTGAATCTTTCCCTTGAAAAACCCGGCCTGTGCCCATGACGAGGCGATGTTTTGCGCCAGCGATTGCGTGGTGGCCGGACTGAAGCGGCCCGGCAGTTCATGGGTGAAAAAGTTTACAAAATCTTCGCTCGTAAGCGTCTCGCCAGCCTTCGTTTCCAGGACTTTTTTGGCCGACAGCCGGAGCAGAGCATCCCGCGCCTGGGCGCAAAGCAGGGCGAGCATCGGACGGGATGGGTGGTCGGCGCTCCAGAAGAACCGGAGCAGCCTGAAAACCGTGACGCCCTGGTCCAAGGCATACAGGTCGGCCAGGTGCCGGGATGTGAGCCAACGGTTGCTGGCGGTGCGCTTCCCCAGGATATTTTCCTCGACGATCAGATGGTTGAAATCCTCGCGCTTCGCTTTCTCAGGAGCGGCCTCGAGGAGGGTGGTAAGATCAGCCAGCATCATGGTTCGGGCTGTGTGGGCGCCGCTGGTGCCAACCTTAAAGCCAAAACCCGTCTTAAGATCGCCCAGGGTGCCTGGCCTGCCGGACGATCTCGCTGCCAGATGGTTGACGCCTTTCATCGGGATTCAAACGTAATCAGAGGTCGATTCAACCAAAATCGAACACCCCCCGCAACCCCCAACTTGCCGAATCCCGAACGTGATACTCCTCGCCAGAGGAGCGCAGGGCCGGCCTCTTCCAGTTATTTCCGTCTCCTGTCAAACCGCGTCTGCGGCGGCAATTGACTCAAATTCGGCGAGGATGTCGGGAAAGTTGCCGTTCAAAAACCGGACGACTTTGGCATTATCCAAAAGCCGTTTGATGAAACCCCGCGCCAGCGTCAAATTCAGCATGTTTTCTCCGTAGGCTTGATCCACCGCTTTGAGATCGCGCTCCAGCGTCTCCATTTCCTCCTCCATTTTCGCAATTTCTTCGCGCGACAACCCCTTCTTTTTCTTGAGTTCGTCTGGATTTACCAATTGGTCTTTTGGGGTGCCCAAAACCAGGGCCTCCGCGTATCCGGCCGTGAAGTTGTTCGCGCTGACCATGAATTCGACAATTTCGATCTGTCGAACGGCCGACACTTTCCGGAGAAGGCGGATGGCTTTGGGAGAAACAGTTTTGTCTTTGAGCGAATCGGCGGCTTCCGCGTGAATTCCATCCAGCAGTGTCATGGACGCCTTGACGTCCTGGACCGTCAGATTCAGCGCGGCGGCAATCCGTTCCGGTTTCACGCCATTGTTGACGGCCTTCATAATCATTTTGTGCTCCGCGATCGGATTGAGGCGGTTGACGCGTGCGTTATAGGTGAAGCTCTCGTCTTCCCGGGCGACTAGGCATTCCGCTTCGGTGTGGCCCAGTTCTTTCAGCACGGAATAACGCAAGTGGCCGTCAAGGAGAATGTATTTTCCTGGTCCGGCTTTATGCGGATACACCATGAGGGGTTCAATCAAACCAACCTCTTTGATGGACGCGCGAATAGTCCGGTAGCGCTTTATGTTATGCAGGTCTTTGAACTGGCGCACAGGAAGGATATCCGTCAGTGCCAGCCGGATCCTATGCATTTCAAATCCCAATTTCATTTCGCTCATGCCGCCTCCTTCTGTTTTATCGTGAGTCCGTCATGAAGATATTTGGGCATGGTGGCAAGGGATTCTGCCCGCAACAACGTCACGAAATTATCGTTCGCCACCAGTTTCATGAACGCCTGGGTGATGAAAATCAACCTCGCCTCGCAAACCCTCGCTTTCTTGACAAGGGCCTTCTGGCGTTGGCTCTCACGCCGGTACGTACTGACCAGGCTTTCGGCGCTGGTCCGATTTTTTCGCTGCTGGGGATTGGTGTCGCGCCGTTTGTCGAGCAAGCGTCGTTTATCAATCAGCCGCTTGACGATTCGAATCGAAGTCCCGTTCAATTGCTTGGTCTCGTAGGCTTTCAACAGCTCACGCTGTAGTTCGACCGTGTCCGCCTTGGCAATTTCGATGGCGATCCCCAAGGGAATACGCCCGCTGATCGCCGCCTCCAGCAGCCGTTCCTCACCCTCCTTTTTGAGGGCGATGTACCCGCCGACGGTCGTATCCGGAATATCCAGTTTCTGCCCGATCTCGACATTGGAGTAGCCCCGTTCTTTCAGCCGTTCGATTTCGTTCATCACGGCCAAAGGAGGCGGGAGACGCCGGGCCATGTTTTCAACCAGGCTCCGCAGCAATCGTTCCTCCCTCGACACCTCAACGACAATGGCCGGAATTTCTTTGTGTCCCAGCGCGATGAATGCTTCGATTCGCCCCTGCCCGCAGACCAGATCGTACCCTGGTCCCTCCGGCTCATCAGTCGACCGGAGACTGACCTGGATCGGCTTTTTCAATCCGAGGTTGCGGATGCTTTGCACAATCAATTCGAATTTCCTTTTGTCCCGGTGACGTGGGTTGAGAATGCGAATTCGTTCAATCGGAATCATGATTACTTCATCTTTCAAGCGGCCTCCTGGAGTTTGACGCGTGCTGCCATGCCGAGGAAATAATCGAGCGTCTCAAACCGGTATGCATCCAGATAGACGCCGTTGTCCTCGGCAACGCGCAGGTTTTCCCATGTCATGTCAATGCCCGGCAGCAAATAGTAGTCACGGATGCCCTCATTGCTGGCATTCATGCGCACCGCGATCGTAAGGTCCGGCTTCCGGCTCGCATCCAACCTGATCACCCATCGCGACGAACCGGCGGACGTGGTCATGTGCCGGCACAGCACGATCGACACACGCAGTTCGCTGTTCAAGTGAAGCAAATCCGTGGTTGCATCCCAAGTGATAACAGCGCCTATGCTTTCGATCTGGCGAATCACAGAGGCAACGGTTTCCGGATGCTGTTTGCGAAGTTTTCGATTGACGTCAATAAAGTCGTAATCAATCCCTGGATCGTAGCCGATCAGCCGGTAGGCGGAAATCAGGCTGCCGAAGCGATGGTTGAATGACGCGCTCGAAGGGAGTTCTTCCGCCTCGTCGATTATAATTCCGCTGAGACGACCTCGCTGCGCCAGCAGCGCGCGCAGCTTGGCCAGCATCTCCTCATCGGTCAGCTTCTGGCTTCTGGAAAGAATGATCTCCCGCACCTTCAAAAACAGGGCGGCATCGACGATGCCCGGGAATGCGCCATCCGCTCGAATCCACCGCTCCGGAGGATTAACCATGTGCTTCCGTTTGAGTTTGAAAGAGGTCCGGTGATAGACGTTGTTGCCGATGTATTTTTCGTTGGTGAGCAGTTGATGCACCGTGCCGCGCGTCCACGGGTGCCCAAAATCGGTGACAATTCCTTGCGCGTTCAGCAAAGCCGCAATTTCTGATTCGGTTTTTCCCTCATTCAGAAAGGTGGTGTAAATCCACCGCACCACTTTCACCTCCTCCTCGGGGCCGGCCACGAGGACCACCCGGTCGGTCTGCAGGCTTTTGTGCTCCCCCATTTTCAGGATCGCCTTCTGCTGCCGGTTTTGGTCGACCAACATTCGCCGCAGTCCGTAGCCGGCGGTGCCGCCTTGTTTGAAACCAAGCTGGATAAGGCGGCAGGCGCCATGGAACACCTTGGTCGAAAGTTCGCGGCTGTATTCGCCGGCCATGGTGCGTTTCATGCCTTTGGCGAAGGTCGAAAACGGGCTGCCGTCGTTTTCGAATTGCTCGGCGCAATAATGCACTGCGATGCCGGCTCGGCGACAAATGTACTCGTAATACGCAGCTTCGTCGGGGTCCTGGAAACGCCCCCATCGGCTGACGTCGTAAACCAGGATGGCAGAGAAGGCCGCAGTTTCATTCTGGACGTCCTGAATTATTTGCGAGAGGGAATCCCGTCCTTCAATGTTTAAACCGCTTTTTCCCTCGTCCGAATACTCTTTGACGATCTGCATTCTGCGGCGCTTCGCGTACTCCTGAATCACGTCCATTTGGTTGCTCGTGGAATATTGCTGATGCTCCGTGGACATCCGGACATAAACGGCCGCCGGCACGATGGGAGGCTCTGGATCGGGTTGGGGCATAAGAATCAATGCCGGTCAGGGCACTCGCCTCTCTCCAGCCCCAGAGCGATCAGAGAATACCTTGGTGATTTTTAGACCGCGCCGCTTCGCAAAACGCCGAATGACGTCCATCTGCTTACCAATGGACAGATTCTGGTGTTTTGTCGGCATTCTGACGTAAGCGACGCCGCTCGGTGCGGATTCCTGGAAATCGTTGGTCATGCAAAAGTGCGCCCGAAGGCATCCATGCAGCCGCTAACCTCCGCGCATGTTTTTCGCGGCCGCCTCAGTCTTGTCAAATGTTTGCCTGTCATAATCGGGTCCGATTCTTGAATCGTGTTTCTCTGGAAGCCGAAGCCCCAGAATTGTCCTCCCTCGTATTACCAAATTTTCAATCGTCTTTACCATGTCATCTTGTAACGTACTACCTGTGATCAGTGAGAGAAGGCCCACAAATAAAGGGGTTTGGGCCAGGCAGACATCTTGTAACGTACTCGCACATCCGCCGCATGCGTTACAAGATTCCTGATCAGGCTTAACCGCTTGTGAGGCAATGACTCGCGCTCCTTTGAACGGGGGGCGTTTTTTCTTCCAATAACCCGGGTGCGTTTCCCGCCATTTCTGCACGCGCCGCACTTCCTCCTCTCCACGGAAATGAGCCAGATTCTCAGTCTTGCGCGACCATCTGCGCTGACTGGCGAATTTACTTAATCGCCGGCACTCTGGAGTGGAGCAGTAATATTGGCGATCTTGGTTCCGATGATCGGGGGTGAACATCCCGCCACAATGGCGGCATTTGCGTCGTATTGATTTTGATTTCATAACGACACAAAGGAAAAAGCCAAATTGAACTGGGGGCGGCCTGATTTGTAAACATCACGTCATCACGCATACGTTATGAAACTTTTGCCAATTTGGGCGGGTGAAACGAAATCTGGACCGCGAGTTTGCTCTCTTCATGCGGAAGGCCCGTGCCGGCCTTTCGTATGCTCAATTCGCGAAAAAGGTGGGCGTATCACACGCGACGCTTCACCGAATCGAGCGCGGTGAGCACCACATCACGCTCAACAAGCTCGAGACAATCCTGGGGCGGCTGAAAATCAAATTAAGAGACGTATTCCCGGAAGAATATTAGTTATTTGGGCCTGAAGGGCCTAGACCAACAGCGTGGCGGAAAGATTGTTCTAGTCCAGCAGTTCTTGCTGGCATGCCAAGTAGATCTATCTGGCCGCCTCGAAGCATAGATCTGACTCCAGATTCTGCCGTGGTTTGGTCTTGGCGAACAGGCGCTGGATGGCGCTAGTGGATTGCTCGAACTGACCCTGTGTGGCCAACGCCGCGGTGAGCCGAACGTGCGCATTGGGGGGGACCCAGGATTGCGTGCGATGGCCCGGCGGAAAAGATAGATCCCATCCTCTGGATGGCCGGTCAGTATGCATCCTGAACCCAGATTGTTTAGCGCCGCGGAATTGCCTGGATCCACGGCCAGGACCAACCGCGTGTAGCGCTCCGCGCGGGGTAATCGCTCTCATGCGACCAGAAGCGGTTCTATGAGTTGGCGGCCAAGGAGATCCCGCTAAACTACTTTGAGTGCCGTGGGGCAATCGTCAAAAATCGCGTCCTGCAGGACTTGATCGTTGGGATTCGGTTCCAGTGCGGTGATGTTGTCTTCAACCGGCTTTACGATTTCCTTTCATAATCGATCTTCTTTTTTGTTGTTTATGGCCAAAACGGGTCTTGGCACCACTGGAGAAAAGCCCCGCGGTGGGCCGCGTCCCAAACCGAAATTGCGTCAACCACTCGGAATTCCATCCCATGCTCCGCCGGCCAGTCAGGATCCCAGACCGCAGCGACGAAGATCTTGGCGTGCCTGGCGCCGGAGCACAGCACATCCAAATCCGCCATAAACCGGTTGATATCCCAATTCCGGGCGTTGGTGCCGGTGAGATACGGGTTCAAGGTGGGAAACGACACAGCCAATTCCAGAATGGCCGCTTTACGATCGATTTGTCTGGAGTTATATCTCGTCCCCAAACCCAACCCCAGTGGCGCTCGTAACGGTGCTGCCGATTTCTCAATTCCAGTTGATTCAGTGTTCATCATGATTCGTGCTTTCCTGCTGGCCAACATCAACCCGGCGGTTAAATAGGCGCCGGGCCGCCGTGGGCGTGAGTCGATGAGACTCCCAATTCCACGTACGGCCTGACGTTGCTCTGCTCTGCGGTCTCCGCATAATCCGCTCAGATGGAGTATCCATGCTGGCGGAGAGATTCATCACACGCGGGAATGTCGAATCGCACGACCCTCTTGATCTTGAAGAAGACCAGGAGCCCCAAGCGCATCCACTCATCGATGGTGCGACGACAGACGCCGTAGTGATCCGCAATTCCCGATTTGTCGGTGAACTGCCGCTTTGGACTGGTTGATATTTCCATGTCATTACTTTCTGCCCGTTCCAGCATCGGCTCGCTGCCTCGCGGGCTTTTGTTGCTTGTTGTCTGGGTTTCCGACCGAGCCGCTGGCCGAAATTGTTCAATTGTTGTCTTTTGGCGATTTGGTTCTGTTGCTGTGCTCAAAAAGCCGTTGATCGCACTCCTGGACATCAAACATCCATTTGTGCTTCTCCATCTGGCCGCGGATGATTTTTTCCGCCTGCCAGTTTTCCAATGTTCGGATTCCCACGACGTAGTGGTTGGCTAGTGCGCTCTTGTTGACGCGCGGACTTATGGACGCTGTTTTGACCTCTTCGATTTGTTGCATAACGCTCCTTTTCATAAAATTGTAGTGCGCTCCGGCGCAAATGACGGAAGAATCAAAAACTTTATTTTCCCGTCAGTGCGAAGTTTCCGAATCGCATCCCCAGCCCCCGTAGGCAACGGGCTGGTATATTTGGAAGGCGGAGATTCATAACGAAAACCACTCCTCTGCTTGAGCGCGTGAAACCGGCGCCCGCGACAAATAATTCTTTTTAAGCATGTCGATGCTCGTGCCCCCCTCCTCGGCGACCTTGCCGATGTCACCGAGGAGGACGAGCCGGTAGGTAAAATAGCTGTTGCGAAATGCGTTCCGCCGGTATGGAACTCCGGCCTTTTTGCACAGCCGCTGCCAGGCGTGATATAGGGAATTTGCCGTTTTCCACTTGGCGGCGACCCGGCCATGCTTAACGGTGGCGGCAATGGCTTTCAAGCGGCGGGCGAGACCCGGCAAAATTGGCACCCGCCGCGCATCAATTTTTCCCACGGCATCCGGAACCCGGATCAGCTCTTCGGGCTCGGCGGCCATGACCCACCACAACCGGACGATCTCCTCGGTTCTGACGCCCGACAGCATTTTGATTTCGACGGTCGGCTTGAGGCTCGGTTCGCCCTGCACCGCAAGCAGTTTTCGGCCCTCCTCAGGGGTGTAAATGTCGTTTGGCTGGAGCAGAGCGAGGGCTTCGGCCTCCGTGGTGATTTTCTGGCGCGGATCGCAGAATTCCGTCGTGGCCGCAGCCGCGTGGCGCGTGCCGTGCGGCAGAAATCCCTTCTCCTGCGCGAACTTGTAAAATGAGATGAGGGCATCCCGGTGGTTGTTTTTATTGCGGGACTTGCCGCCGAGGGCGGCAAGGAAGGCATCGATTTCCGTCGTCTGGATCCGGCTGAACACACCGGGCAAAGCCTCCACAAAACCGCCCACATAGCGTTTAACGTCCCGCAGGTAGTAATCGCCGATGCCGCGTTTGCCCAAGTCCAGCAGGTATTCCTGGTAAATGTCGTTCGAGTTGGCGCTAAGTCGAATCTGCTGGCCGTGGTCATTTTTGAAGTCCACGGCCTGTTCCGGAGTGCCCTCCTTGAGTCGGCGTTGAAGTTCGGCGTAGCGGCGGCAAGCTTCATCCACGTCGAGGTTCAATGGTTTGCAGGCGAGTTGGGCCAGGACGTAGATCCGCCGGTCCCGCTCCGTCATGAACTCCGCCCGGGCGCCGTCTCGATTCAAACGGGTGGCGGTTTCCTTGGCGCGTTTTCGGGCGCGCTCAAGGGTGTTGCCCCGCCGCTGCACTCGTACGGATCCCTCGTAATATGAGAAGATATACGAATCGTAGGTCTTGAACTCGTCCTGCCCGGCGCCATTTCCATCCGCCGCCGGCTTGCGGACCTTGACCGTCACCGGCGCGAAGGAAATGGGAATGGTCACCGATCCGACGCTGACTGCGTCGATCGGCTTCCTTTCCACTTCGTTCGCGACACCGGTGTACATAATTAGTTTTATGGGTTTGGGGGTGTCTCCTCAACCAAGAGATTGCGCGAAAAGCGAAAATGTTTGCGGGAAGTCCGCACGAACGGGCAGGAACACGCGCGACCTCAAGTGCCGCGCGAAAAATGGGGGTTGGGGCCGGTTGTCAGGCGCCCGGTCGGTCGGGGCTGTTGCAAAACTGTTGCAAAACCAAATCCATCGACGTAAGTCGTTGATGGACATGGAGCGAGCGAAGGGATTCGAACCCTCGACATTCACCTTGGCAAGGTGACGCTCTACCAGACTGAGCTACGCTCGCTTCCTATGCGTTATCGAGATTAAAAGAATCCCGCCAAATTGCAAGCGGGAAAAAATTCAGGGGAAATCGGGATCTGAACCGCGCTTGCAATTTTTCACTCCGGCCTTAAACTGGCGGGAATTGTGAGCCACGGCCGCATATACTATTTTGACAATAATGCCACCACCCGGGTCGCCCCCGAGGTGGTCGAGGTCATGGTTCCGTTTCTGCGCGACGGCTGGGGCAATCCTTCCAGCGCCTATCGTTTTGGACGGCAGGTGGGCAAACAACTGGAAGAGGCCCGCGCCAAAGTCGCGGCCTTGATCAATGCCGATCCCAAGGAAGTCATTTTCACGAGTTGCGGCACCGAGAGTAACAACTCGGCCCTGCAAAGCGCGCTGACCACCCAGCCCGCCAAACGGCATATTCTCACCACAAAAGTCGAGCATTCCGCCATCATCAACCATTGCCAGTTCCTGCAAAAGCACGGCTGTCAAGTCACTTATTTGCCGGTCGATGCCGATGGTTCGCTCGATTTGCATTTGCTGGATCAATCGATTCGCCCCGACACCGCGATTGTTTCTGTGATGTGGGCCAACAACGAAACCGGCGTGGTTTTCCCCATCGAAGAAATCGCCGCGATTTGCCGCAGCAAAAATGTGCTCTTTCACACCGACGCCACCCAGGTTCCAGGCAAGATGAAGATCGATGCCCATGGATTGGGCGCGGATTTCCTTTCGCTCTCGGCCCACAAACTTCACGCGCCCAAAGGCGTGGGCATGCTTTACGTCAGGCGCCGCCTGAAATACCAGCCCTACGTCATCGGAGGACATCAGGAAAACGGCAAGCGCGGGGGCACCGAAAACGTAGCCGGCATTATGGGCTTTGGCCGCGCGGCGGAATTGGCTGCGGCGCATCTTGAGGACGAAGACACCCGAGTGCGGGCTTTGCGCGACCGCCTCGAAAACACAATTTTAAGCACAGTTCCCAACACCATTCGCACCGGGGCCAAGAAACCGCGCCTGCCCAATACCAGCAACATCGCCTTTGAAGGCGTCGAAGCCGAGGCGATCCTGATGCAATTGGATGAATTGGGCATCTGCGCCTCCAGCGGCTCGGCCTGCACCACCGGCTCGCTCGAACCATCTCACGTCTTGACAGCGATGGGCCTCAAGCCCATGCGCGCGCGCGGCTGTGTCCGCTTCAGCCTGGGCATTTACAATACCGATGAGGAAGTCGATTATTTGTTGAAACATTTGCCCAGGGTTATCGCCCGTTTGCGCGAACTTTCGCCGCTTCCCGCCGCCGCCTCGGCGGGCGCTTTGACACCCGCTTTCTAAGCGGTATATTCCACGCCTTTGATGAACGCAAAACCTCATGTCGCAATTGTCGGCGCCACCGGCGCGGTGGGCATTGAAATGCTCAAAACGCTGGAGAAACGCAACTTTCCCGTGGGCCGTTTGACCCTGCTCGCTTCGGCGCGTTCGGTGGGCAAGACCCTCACTTTTCGCGGCGCGCCAGTGATCGTCCAGGAGTTGACCAAGGATTCCTTCGCCGGGATCAACCTTGCGCTTTTCAGCGCGGGCGGGGGCATTTCCAAGGAATTCGCGCCTATCGCGGCCAAGGCGGGTTGCGTGGTGATCGACAACTCCAGCGCGTTCCGGATGGATGACAGCGTCCCGCTGGTCGTCCCGGAGATCAACGCCGGCGACCTGCGCCATCATAAAAACATCATCGCCAACCCCAATTGCACAACGGCGATTACGTTGATGGCCCTTTATCCGCTGCACCAGGCCTTTCATGTCAAACGCATTTTCGCCTCGAGCTACCAGGCCGTCTCCGGCACCGGCGCCAAGGCCATCGAAGAACTTAAGCGTCAAGTCGAACAAATTGTGGCCGGCCAGCCCGTGACCAAGGAAGTCTATCCCCATCAAATTGCCTTCAACGTCCTGCCGCAAGTCGATGTCTTTCTGCCCGACGGCTACACCAAGGAAGAAGCCAAGATGGAGAACGAGGGCCGCAAAATCATGCATCATCCCGGCTTTCGCGCCAGCGTGACCTGTGTGCGCGTGCCCGTCTATCGCGCCCACGCTGTGGCGGTCAGCGCCGAGTTCGAGAAACCTGTCACCGCCGCCGCCGCCCGCGCTGTTCTGCAAAAAGCGCCCGGCCTCGACGTGGTGGACAACCCGGAGAAAAAGGAATACCCGCTGCCCATCTTCGCCAGCGAAAAATATAATTGTCAAGTTGGGCGCCTGCGCAAAGACAGCGCCTTCGACAACGGCCTCTGCTTCTGGGTCGCCGGCGACCAGCTTCTCAAAGGCGCCGCCCTCAACGCCGTCCAAATCGCCGAAGAATTGTTAAAGATTTAACCGGGATTGGACTATCGGAAAGAACTTCGGATAATTGCCAAAACGCGAAAAATTGTCCCGGAAGATAAGTGCCCAAGTTCCCATTTTCTGGCTTATTTGACCCATGACATTTCGCGTTTTGGAAAAAGAAGTCCTGGAGCTCCCGCAGCGTTCGCGTGTGCGCTTGGCGGAAAAAATCATATATAAAAAAGGCGTTTGCCTCGTCGTGAATAAGAGCTACGCTGGCTCCATGAATGCATCCAAAGACCTTCGAGCACTGGTGGGCATTGATCGTGAAATCATGAGTGGCGCTCCCGTTTTTGCCGGGACGCGAGTGCCCGTGCAAACCCTTTTTGACTATTTGGAGGGCGGGGATGATTTGGAAGAATTTCTGGAAGACTTCCCGAGTGTATCCCGTGAGCATGCGCTGCGAGTCCTGGAAGCTGCTAAAGATTCCCTATTGATTCAGGCGGCCTCGACATGCGCGTGATTCTGGACGAATCGGTACCCCGGCGTGTCAAACTATGGTTGCCGGATCACGAAGTGCGGACCGTACTCGAGATGGGTTGGAGTGGCGTCAAAAACGGACAATTGCTTCGTCTGATCAGTGGCTGCGCCGATCTTTTCATTACGGCAGATAAGAACCTTCAATTTTAACAAAACTTGGGATCTCTCGAATTTAGCGTTCTTGTTTTGCCAACGAACCGTTGGAAGGTTTTGGAGCTACATCGCGAGGCGGTAACGCTTGCTGTTAGCCGAGCGAAACCGGGGAAAGCAGCTATTATAACTATTATTTAAGCACTTGGGCTAGTGACATGGACGCCAGCGCCACAATGAGGCCGGAACCGGCATACACTTTCATTGATTCCCCCGACTTTCAACCAGAATCGCCTTCATCCTCTTGTTTGAAATGAATTTTCGTCCGAAAACCTTGCGCAGGCGAGCCGTAATATCCGGCATTTTGGTACGCGCAACACGATTTCGTTTCACGGCTACGATTGACACTGTTTTGTTGCTTAATGTACCCATGCGCCAGCGTCCTGGATTGAGCCACCAGAGGGATTATTTGTGTTTGCGTCACTATCGATAAAGTACTGGTTTGCTTTGCTCTGAATAACGTCGAATCCCCACCAACATAAAGGCCGCTTGTTGAAAACTAAGTTCTTGGCTAAGTTTTCCCGCATGAGCACGGTTGAACTCGCGGTAAAAAAAGTTAAAAACCTGTCTGCGCCCCAGGCTCGCGAGTTGTTAAGCTGGCTGAACGCGCGAAGGGTCAATGGGACTTCTGGAAAGCAAGCCTTTGCAATGCCGAGGCGCAAGACGGCGGTGCGCCTTTCCATGCAAGATCTCAAGGCTTGGCAAGATTCGATTCGTTTTACGACCGATTGGGAGCCTCCACGAATGCGCGATGACCTTGTTAAATCCGTTCAGTTGTGAATTCACCGAATGAAACGACGGGCCGGGAAGCGGCCGCGACCGAAATCTCGGTGATTGTCCCCACGATCAACGAATCGGAAAACCTGCCCGCGCTCTTGGAACGGATTTCGGCCGCATTGGCCGGGCGTCGTTTCGAGGTGATCATCGTCGATGATAACAGCCGGGACCGTACGCCGGAGGTATGCGCCGAACTCGCGCGAACGTATCCTCTCAAGCTGCTGGTGCGGTTGAATCCGGCCAACGGTTTGAGCGGGGCGGTGCTGCATGGGATGGCGCAGGCGCGCGGGGAAATTTTGTGCGTGATGGACGCGGATTTGCAGCATCCGCCGGAAAAGCTGCCGGAGTTGATCGCTCCGCTGACCGCCGGGACGGCGGATTTCGTCGTGGGTTCGCGCTATTTGCCCGGCGGGAGCACCGATACCGAGTGGGGATTTCTGCGCAAGCTCAACTCGAACATTGCCACATTTTTGGCGCGTCCGTTTGCGGGAAATGTAACCGACCCGATGGCTGGCTTTTTTGCCCTCAAGCGCCAGACGTATCTGGGCGCGCGCAATCTGACGCCGCTGGGTTACAAGATTGCGCTGGAACTCATGTGTAAGACGCGCGCGCGCAAGCCTGTCGAAATTCCGATTCACTTCGGCATGCGGGCCAAGGGAGAATCCAAGCTCTCGTTCAAGCAGCAGTTCCGTTATTTGGAACATCTCAGCCGCCTCTACGACTTTACGTTTCCGCGCGCCTCGCCCGTGGTCAAATTTTTGATCGCCACTGGCTTGGGGTGGGCGGTTGGGCTTGGCGCGTATTCCGTATTGCTCAAGTCGGCGGTGGGACGTGTCCCCGCGATCGCCCTTGCCTATATTCCGGCCCTCCTGCTGGCGGCGGTTTTCCAGGCTCGATATGTCAAGGCGCAACGGGAATTTATGCCAAGACGAACCCCGTGGGCAGATTTTGCGGTGATTTCGGCTGTGGAATGGCTGGCAGCGATGACGGCGGCGTGGTGGGCCTCGCGGCGGTTGCAGGCGCCGGGGCGATGGGAAATATTCGTCCTTTCTTTTGGCGCGGCGACGATGGTTCGTTATGTGTTGAGAAAGGAATTACTACACGATATTCGCGGGCTGCGGCGGCAGTTGCCGCGCGAGAGCGAAGCTAATGCGAGTGGCTCTGATTGAACTTATCAATCACGTCGCGAATAGCGCGGGTATGTTCAGGCGTGCTGCCGCAACAAGAGCCGACGATGTTCGCGCCCGCCGCCAACACGTCGGGCAACGCGACGACCATATCCGCAGGGCTTTGTTTGTAAACGGCTTTGCCGCGTTCTAAGATCGGCAGGCCGGCGTTGGGCTGCACCATGGTGGGCAGCTTGCTGGAGTCGCGATAGATCGCGGCCACTTTCGCCGCGCCGGGCATATCCATGCCAGTTCCGCAGTTCAACGCCACAATATGCGCGCCCCGTTCCTCGGCGAATTCGGCGGCGCGGTCTGGAAATACTCCCATCATGGTCACGAAGAAGGTTTTGTCCGCCGACAAATCGTAGGCCAGCGACGCAATGATGCACGGCGCGCCGGCGGCTTTGGCCGCGTCGATGGCCAGGCCCACTTCGTCGAGTGAAGTTTGCGTTTCGATAATAATGGCGTCCACGCCGCCCTCCACCAGGGCGCTGGCTTGCTCTTCCAGCGCAACGCGGGCGTCCTCCTGTGAAAGATCGCCGTAAGGTTCCAGGATCGCGCCGACCGGCCCAATGTCGCCTAGCACATAGCCTTCGCGCCCGCCGAAGGCTTCACGCGCGATGCGGGCCGCCGCCCGGTTAATGTCGCGGACGTCCTTGGCCGCGCCGTGCCGGTTGAGGGTGATGCGGCTGCCGCCAAAGGTGTTGGTGATGATGCAATCGGCCCCGGCCTCCGCGTAGCGTTTTTGGATGGTGAGCACGCGCTCGGGTTGGGTGAGGTTCCACAGCTCTCCGCACCCGCCATTCTCCAAGCCGGCCAGCATCAGTTGCGTGCCCATCGCGCCGTCGCAGACCAGACGGCGTTCAAGAGCGGCTTGCTGAAGGAGTTTTGCCATGATCGCTTTGCGCATGGGTTCTATACGAATTCCACCGCCGACAGGCAAGGTCAAACGCGCGAGAATAGTGCGGTGCGGAGGGAATTTCGAAAAATTGAACAGAAGAGCTCTGAGTTGTTCCGGCAACATATTTTTTGAAAATTATTCACCTTTGGCCGCCGCCTCTTTTTTCATCAGG
>DASRLE010000651.1:0-21908 GCA_035648615.1 Saccharimonadales bacterium (SeqCode)
GGCGGGGGTTGCTCGTGGATTGCCTCGCGGCGGCGGGCGGGTTGGATGGGTCTCAGGCGCCGAGCGGCGGGAGCGTGGCGCGGCTTCATTCGCGGACGCGCTATCAGTTTGACAAGGTTCCGCGGCGCGATGAGCGGTTTCCTGATCCTTATAACATGGGGGTGAATGCGGAGGTTTTTCTTTACGACGAAACCATGCCGGCGGAGGCCAAGGTCCTGATGATGTATTACAAGCGGTTGCGCGAAATCGATGTGCCGGAAATGATGGCTAGCATCATTGCCGAGACTTCGGGCAAGCCCTGGGGTTATTATCGCGATATGACGCGCCAGCTTTGGGACGAGGCACGTCATGCCATGATGGGCGAAGTGGGGTTTGCCAGCGCGGGCGTGGATTGGCCCAGGGATGTGATGATCAATTTTACCTGGTCGCTGGGATTGAATACGCAGCTTACGTCGATCGAACGGCACGCGGTTCTTTATTTTATTGAACAAGGGTTGATGCCCAAAAATGGCAAACGTTATGAGTGGGAAGTGGGCCGCAAATCCGGCCAGCCGCTCTCAGCTTTGTTCCAGGATTATGATTGGGCGGACGAGGTGCTGCATGCGCGCATTGGCCGCGATTGGTATTTGAAGGATTTCAAGAATGCGTCGGAGGGCATTGCTTACGGCGACCAATGCTGGTCCAAAGTATTGACTGGCTGGCGGCAGTGGCGCGATGAAGGCCTGACGCAGCATCGCAATTGGTGGCCTGATTGTTATCGCGCCGCCTGCCGAAGCGCGGGCCTCGAGCCTGATGCCAAGGCGCTGGCCTACGCCACCACCTATGAACAAGTGCGCGCTGATTTGAAGAACATCTCGGCTTCGGCGTGACCCCGCGCCAAAATTAACCGCACCACTCTGGAGACCAAAATGCCACTGCTCAAAATGGATACCAATACGCTGTTCGCCTCCATGTTTTGGAGCGCGATTGGCGCGGGCTATTGGATCTATGGCAAGAAGCAGCGCACGGTGCCGGCGATGGTGGGTGGCGTTGCCCTCATCGCCATCTCGTGCCTGATCGAATCTGCGCTTTATATGAGCCTGGTGTCGGTGGCGATTATGGTTGGGGTGTATTTTTGGGCAAAACGGGAGGGGTAGAAGTTTTATGGTCGGGAAGAGTTGAGCCACCCTCCTTCGCTAAAGCTACGGAGGGTAGGCCCTCCTTCTCAAATCTGCAATTGCGGGCCTGGTGTTACATCAATCGGTTGGGGGATTTCTCGCGCCATTCCAGGAGATAGCGCTGGTTGCGGGTCCGCAGGCGAACTTCGGCGGCGAAAGCGAGGGACAAGGTTCGCGAAGTTAGCGTTCTCTTTCTTGCGCCGCAAGCGAGCACACGGCCGCGTTGCAAGATCAGCATGTGCGAGAAGACGGGCATGATTTCCTCAACGTGATGGGTGACGAGCACCAGGGTGGGCGAATTTTTTCCAGTCCCGAGATTTTGGAGAAAATGCAGGAAGCGCTCGCGGGCGGCCGGATCAAGTCCCGCGCACGGCTCGTCCAGAATCAGCAGGGCGGGCTTGGCCATCAGGGCGCGGCCAATGAGCACGCGCTGGCGTTCGCCTTGGGAAAGAAACAACCAGGGCCGCTCGGCCAGTGCTTCGCATTCGATCTGCGCCAGGATGCGCAAGGCGCGGTGGCGCTCCGGCGCGGTCATTTTGCCCCAAAAGTCAATCATGGCGGATTGGCCGCTGACGATGGTTTCGAGGGCCGGTTCGTCGTCGGGGATCATTTGCCGAATGGCCGAGCTGACCAGTCCCACCCGCTTGCGCAACTCGCGCCAATCGGAGCGTCCGTAACGTTGGGTGAGCAGTTCGACCTCGCCGGCGCTCAGCGTCAAATATCCGGTCAAGGCGCTGAGGAGGGACGTTTTGCCCGAGCCGTTGGCGCCCAGGATGGCCCAATGCTCCCCGGGCGCGACTGTCCAGGAAACTTGATTCAGGATGGTCGTTTGGCCCCGCCGGACGGTCAGGCCCGAAACGGTCAGAATCGGCATGTCCCCTATTTCTCGACGAAGTACCACAGCAACGCCAGCAGACCGGAGATGAAGGTTCCGGCGACAAGCCCAATTAACAGGTTGCGGACGAAGCGCTTACGCGCTCCGCGCCCCTGTCCGGGAAACAGATAATAAAAGTCTTTACGGTTCTTGCTCACCAAAGTCGAAACATCTTGCGTTAGAAGCTGTTCGTTTGTCAACTGTTGAGCGTGCGATTTCGCATGGTATTTTTGGTTGTCGCGCCTCTTTGCCTTGCGGCGCTGGTTTCCGCACGAGGCGGCGAGGCGCCTTTGCGCTATCCAGTCGAACCCCGCCAGATGCTTTTGGTCATCACCCCGGATTGGAATGCTGTGTCCGGCGAACTTCAGCGCTTTGAATTGGAAGATCAAACCTGGCGCCGCGTCGGGCCGCCAATCCACATCGTGGTGGGCCGCAATGGGTTGGGTTGGGGGATTGGCTTGCACCCGTTGCCACAGCTCGGACCGCAAAAAAGGGAAGGCGATGGCAAAAGCCCCGCCGGCGTTTTTGCGCTTGAGTCTGCCTTTGGTTATGAGCCGCCGGAGAAAATGCGCATCCTCAAACTGCCCTACGTGCAATGCACCTCTTCGCTCGAATGCGTCGATGACAGCAACTCCGCCTATTACAATCAAGTGCTCGACCGCAAATCCGTCCCGAAGCCCAATTGGCACAGTGCCGAGCACATGCGCATGACCAACGGCCAGTATCGCCTGGGCGTGGTGGTCAGCCACAACACCGATCCCGCCCGCCCCGGCGACGGTTCGTGCATCTTCCTGCACATTTGGACGGGTCCGGCCACCGGAACCAGCGGCTGCACTGCCATGCGCGAGGGCGACATCGAAGCCTTGGCAAGCTGGCTCGATCTGCGAGCCAATCCAGTCCTGGTGCAACTGCCGCAAAAGGAATACGACCGCCTGCGAACGGCATGGCGGCTGCCGGAAATGGTTTGCCTAAGTGCGATAGAGCACACGAAATAACGCGCTTGACGGTTGCGCATGGATCCGGGGATCGATCCCGTTTGCATCACTCAATGTCGTTTACAAGCGATGCCGCTCTTCTTCCAAAATGATAAACTTGTGGCGCTTTTCAACGCGCGACAAAGCGACCGCAATCCCTAAGCAGGCGCCGCTTGATTGGTCTGTTCCAACCGCATTCCCAGGTGCTCCTCCAGGCGGCGAAGAGCGATCAGGACATGGTCGCGAGCGGCTTCTTCAGCGGCGCGGGCGTCCCATCTGCTGATAGAGTCAACAATACACTTATGTTCCACGGCCGTGGCATCAGGCGTCAGGGATTTTAAATGGGAGTAGGATGCGCGAATTCCGGTGACCTGGATGTGACAGTTCTCATAGCAACGAATCAGGAGGTTGTGATCGGAAGCATCGACGATTAAGTGATGGAAGTCGTTGTCGGTTTGATTAAGCGCCGTCCAATCCTCCTCTTTGGTATGGAGAGTCATCAGCTCGCAAAGCCGGTGTAACTCGGGTAACAAGGAGTGCTGATGCCGCAACGTGGTCAGCCGCGCCGCCATCGGCTCGAGGACCAGCCGCATGGAATAGATTTCGAGAATGTCCTCGGGGGAAAAACTCTCAACGTAGGTGGCGCTATTCGGAATACTTCGCACCAATCCTTCGGATTCCAAACGCACCAGGGACTCACGCAAGGGGATGCGGCTGACGGATAAGGTCCGCGAAAGGTCCCGTTCCACCAAACGCTGGCCCGGGGCCAGGCGGCCCATGTAGATCATGGCCTTGAGTTTTTTGTAAGCTTTTTCGGATAACATAAATGATCAATTTGGTTGTATTGACACTACCACCACTTTACTCCTGCGGAGTGTACGGAAATCCTCGCGCGTTGTCAAAAGTTTGCCTTGGATTGCCTTGGATTGGATTGTCCGCGGCCCTTTTTCATATTGGACGAATGATGGTTTCCAGCGGAGGGCCTTCGAGACGTTGGGCGACATCGTCATTCTCCAGCGCTTTGGCTAAAATGGCAAAAATCGCCCCGTAAAGGTTCAAGGTTTGGTCAATGATCCTGTCATCATGGCTAAAACTCAACATGTGGTTGCCATGCGTGAGCAAGCCGCGTTTAAGAGCCTCCTGTTGGAAGAGGGAACGTAATAATATCGAACTTTTGCCCCTGGCGTCAGAAAATCGGACAGTGGTCCAGGGAGGCAAACCGATGCAGGCAACCTGCGACGCGATGCCCGCTTCGTTTATCAAATGGTTGGTTGCCTCTTTTAAACGGGCGCCAATGCGCCAGAAATGGGCCATGACCGCTTTTTGTTGCAGTTCCCGCAATGTGGCCAGACAAGCGGCTAAACTAAGCGCCTCGCCCGCGTGAGTAAAAGAGTAAAAAACCTCGTTAAAGAGCCGCATGATATTCGCCGGCCCGACAATGGCCGAAAGCGGATAGCCGTTGGCCATGCCCTTGCCCAGGCAAGTCAGGTCCGGGCACACCCTGTAATGCTCCTGGGCGCCGCCTAAGGCGAGGCGAAACCCCGTGACAATTTCATCAAAAATCAGCAACGTGTCATTCTGTCGGCACAGTGCCTGGACTCCTTCCAAATAGCCCGGTTGCGGCGCCTCAAAGGTAACGGGTTCCATGATAACGCAGGCGATTTGACCGGGATGCTCGCCCATCAGTTTCGCCAGGGCCTTGAGATCGTTGTAGGGAAAAGTTAGGGTGAGGGAACGGACGGCCTGGGGCACCCCCAAGTGCCTCGAGGTGCTTCCGATAGACCAATCCTGCCAGCCGTGATAGCCGCAACTCGCGATTTTCTCGCGCCCGGTAAAGGCGCGGGCCACCCGCACGGCTCCAGAAGTGGCGTCCGAGCCGTTTTTGCCAAAACGAACCATTTCCGCGCATGGAATCAACTCGCACAGTTTTTCCGCCACTTGGACTTCCACCGGATGCGGCAGGCTGTAACTCATCCCCTGGCTCATTTGCGCGCGCACCGCCTCATCCACCGCCGGATAACAATGCCCCAGAACGATCGGGCCAAGACCGTTGATGTAATCAATATACCGGTTTCCGTCCACATCCCAAACGTGGGCGCCTTCGGCTTTGACCAGAAAGTTGGGCGCCACATTTTGGATGAAGCTCATTGGACTTTTGCTAAAGGTCTGGGCGCAACCTGGGATGACCTGCTTGGCTCGCTTGAGCCAGGCCTTGGAATTTCCGAGAGTCCGGGGCGCCGATTCGGTTTCCAGATCCATGTTTTTATCGCAGGTTTCCATGATGATGTTGAGGATCGCAGTAAATGGTATACCAACGTCAGGCGAGGTCAAGCTTTTGTTTGGAAATTCTCCACGCACAGCTTTGGCTCGCGAAACCTGCTTTGATTGATTTTTGAAAAAATGGCTTGCATAAAATAACCCATGGTATACAGCATTGTCCGTGTTTGAAAATCCAGGCTTCAAGTGTTCGTTGACGGGACGAACAGTCGAGCCACTCCGTTTAATAATTGCATGAATGGAAATGCCACAAGCGAAATCTTCGTGTTATTGATCCTGTGCAGCGCGGTGGCTGGCCTGCCTTCCATGAGGGCCGGCGCGGCCGGCAGTTCCATGCCCGGCGGCGCGAACGATATGCTTCAACACAAGGCCCTGTTCCTGTTGCGGACCTCGCTGCAGAAAGAAGATCGCTGGATCAAGGTGCATGCCGCAGAAGCGTTGCTCCCCTTTGGTTATTCGACAGAGATCCGGCAAGTATTTGAGCTTGAATTGTCAGCGCACGGAGAGGAGCCAAAGTACAGAATAGGCATCTGGCGTGTCTTGGCCCAGGCAGCGCCGGACCTTGCCGAACGCGAGCGATGGGTGGGCAACATCCGAGCTGCATTTCTGGATGTTACCGGCCCGGATCGCTTGCACGCCGCAGAATCCCTGGCCAAGTTGCGATATCAAGTGCAGGACCGGGAAGCGGCTGCCTTCAGGCACGTTGCGGAGACAGGAGAGGACCGGCTTGCGGCCAATACGCGGTGGATACTGGCTAACAGCGGCGAACTTGACCGCCAACTATCGCTGGTTGAATTGTTGGAATCCAAAGAACCCGCCGCCCGGGCCAGCACAGCTTATGCGCTTGGAAATTTGCCTCAACTGCCGGCGCCCGCCCGTGAAAAGTTGTTGTCGGCCTTGGTCCAAGAACCCACCAACGGCCCCGCGCGGATCTACATGATGAGCGCCGTTTTCGTGCATGCTCCTTCCGGCCACCAAAAGGAGATCAAAGCCGCGCTTCTATCGCAGGCGAGAACAGGCGATCAGGCGGTGAAATATGAAGTCTGCGCGGCATTGGCCAAGGTGGGACGGTTGGAGGATTTGCCCTTTCTTTCCAGCTTGCTTGACGATACAAATCCCGATGTCCGCGTGGGCGCGGCCGGCGCGATCCTACGGATTGAAAGACGCCATGCGCAGCGTGATTTGTAAAGAGCGCGATTCCGTATGAGGCCATTGGTTAAAGAGGGAAGCCCAATAAGGCTCGGGATGGTCGGGATGGTGGAGGGCAATGGTCACCCATACAGTTGGAGCGCCATCTTCAATGGCTTCGATCCGAAAGCGATGGCCGGTTGCCCCTATCCGGTAATTCTCGAATATTTGAGCCGCCAGCCGGCTTCGGCTTTTGGCATCGGCGGCGCCCGCGTCACCCATGTTTGGTGTGAAGATCCCAAGGCTGCGCGATTGGTGTCACAGGCCTCTCTTGTTCCCAATGTAGTGACCCAAGCGACCGATCTCATCGGCCAGGTGGATGCGATTATGATCTCGACGGACAAGGGTGAAGAACACTTGGAACGGGCGCGTCCCTTTGTTGAGGCGGGTCTTCCAGTTTTTATCGATAAGCCGTTGACCGACAACGAAGCGGATTTGCGTCAGTTTGTCCGCTGGCAGAGGACAGGGAAGGCGATCCTTTCCACCAGTTGCATGCGTTATAGCCGGGAGTATGCCGAGTGTCGCGCGCGAATCGGCGCCGTCGGCGAGTTGCGCTTGATCACCATGACGATGTCGAAAAGTTGGGAACGCTACGGGATTCATGCCCTCGAAGGAGTGTATCCGTTCCTAAAGCCAGGCGGCTGGAGAGAGGTCGCCAATACCGGAACGGACACCGCAAATGTGGTTCATGCTCATCATGCGAGCGGGGTCGAGGTCGTGCTGGCCGCAATCTCGGATATGTATGGCGCTTTTGGCTGTCTCAATCTCTATGGAACCCAAGGCGCGTTATCAGCCAAATTTGACGACACGTTTTTTGCTTTCAAAACCCAGCTTGCCCAGTTTATTCAATACTTGCGCAGCGGCGCGCTGCCTTTTCCTTTCGACGAAACCATTGAATTAATGAAGATTGTCATTGCGGGAATCCGCAGCCGCAACGAGTCGGGAAGAAAAGTTCGTCTGGATGAAATCCAGCTTGATTGAGCCACTTTTATGGACATGAGACCCAGCCGGACACTCGCCAAACTGCGCCGCGGAGAAATTGTCAAATGCGTCAAGTTGAATCTGGTTGACCCGAGAGTGGCGGAGCTCGCGAGCTTGTGCGGCTTCGATTGCATCTGGCTGGATCAAGAGCACACGGCGACCACGCTGCTGGCCGTCGAGAATATGATTCGCGCCGCCAAAATGCATGATGTGGATACATTGGTGCGCGTGCCGCGCGGAAGTTACAGCGACCTGATTTGTCCCCTGGAGTTGGACGCCGCAGGTATTATGATCCCGCATGTCATGAGCCTGGCGGACGCCCGAAAAATTGTGCATCACACGCGCTTCCATCCGATTGGGCGGCGGCCGCTGGACGGCGGCAATGCCGACGGCGCATTCTGCCTGCTGCCCGGAGAACGCTACCTGGCGCAGGCCAACGAGCAACGCTTTGTCATTCTGCAAATCGAAGATCCGGAACCGCTGGCTGAATTGGAAGAGATCGCACAACTTGCGGGCGTGGATATGTTGTTTTTTGGCCCCGCCGATTTCAGCCAGGGCATAGGCGCGCCGCTGCGCTTTGACGATCCCCGCGTTGATCAGGCCCGCCGGTTGGTGGCGGAAACGGCCCGTCGGCACGGCAAATTCGCGGGGACGGTGGGGAATGCCAAATCGCTGCCCGGGTTGCGCGAAATGGGTTATCAATTCATAAACTTGGGCGCAGACGTGATTGGGTTGGGCAATTATTTTCATTCGATTGTCGCCAGTTTTGAAACAGTATGAGCGCACCCGGCCTGTTTAGCTTGAAAGGAAAAACGGCCCTCGTGACGGGGGCGGCGGGCCTGGTGGGCCGCCAGATTGCGCTGGCCTTGGTTCAGGCGGGCGCAAAGATTTTCCTGGCTGGCCGCTCCATCGAGAAACTGGAAAATGAAGCCTGCGCTTTGCGAAAACAGGGATATGACGCCGCCGCCTTGAGTTACGATCAGACGCGGGAAGACTCGATTCTAAAGTTGCGTGACGAAGTTCTCCATCGGGCCGGACGCCTGGATATATTGGTCAACAATGCGGTGGGCCGTCCGATGAAGGATTGGACGTCGCCGGCCGCGAATTTCGCCGGCAGCATGGAGGTAAATGCCACCGGGCTTTTTATGGTGGTCCGCGCCTTTGGCGATGCGATGGCCGCACAGGGCGCAGGAAGCATTATCAACATCGGCTCGATTCAAGGCATGGTCGGCCCTGATTTCACGCTTTACGAAGGGTTGGATTGGGGCGTCCCTCCCGATTACTTTTTCCATAAGGGCGGATTGGTTCTGCTGACCCGTTTTGCCGCGGCCAAGCTCGGCCCGCAAGGGATTCGAGTCAATGCGGTCAGCCCGGGCGGCTTTTTCACCGGCCAGGATTCCGCTTTTGTGAAGCGCTATAATGCCCGCACGTTTCTCGGGCGCATGGCGAATCAGACCGATTTGATGGGCGTGATTATTTTCCTCGCTTCGGATGCTTCGGCTTACATTACCGGGACGAATATTCCGGTGGACGGCGGATACACGGCGAAATGAGGACCACGTTCATCACCAATGTCCGCCTCGTTTTCCCCGGGGAGCGGATCACCCCGGGCAGTTTGTTGCTGCGCAACGGCCAGATCGCCGCGTTGAATCCGGCCCATCCTCCGCCCGACGCGATGACCATTGATGGCGGCGGCGGATTGTTGACTCCGGGATTGATCGATATCCATACCCATGGCATCCAAAAGTTTCGCTACCACTACGACACGCCTCGTGAACACTTCGAAGACGCCTTTCGTTTGCTCGGTCAATATGGAACGACCACTGTCTTTCCGACGATCGTGCCGGCCGATGAGCCAAACCTCGCCGCCAATTTGAGCCGGTTGACCGCCGCCCTGCCCCACGGCGTTGGCCTTCACTTGGAAGGTCCATTTCTCGCCTTGGGCGGCGCGGCCTGCGCGACCCTCCCGGGCGACCTGAAATTGCTCGATGAAATACTGGCGGCCTGCGCGAATCGCCTGGCCATCATGTCCATCAGCCCGGATCAAAAAAAAATCCTGCCCGTGATCGAACGGTTGCGCGAGCGCGGCATCGCGCCGTTCATGACCCATACGCGGGCCAGCGTCGAACAAACCCAGGCGGCGATTGAGGCCGGCGCGGTGCATGCGACCCATTTCTACGATGTATTCCCGGCGCCGGAGGAGACGGATCCAGGCGTCCGTCCGGCTGGCGCAGTCGAGGCTATTTTGGCCGACCGGCGGGTGAGCGTGGATTTTATAGGTGACGGCGTGCATGTGCATCCGACGGCCATCCGCGCCGCGCTGGCGGCCAAAGGCTGGCAGGGGGTGATTCTTATTACTGACTCAAATATTGGCGCGGGCCTGCCTCCCGGCGAGCATGATACTCCCTGGGGTTACAAGGTGCGGGTGCGCGCGGGGGATGCGGCGCGCCATCTGACCAAAAATTTCCTCGCGGGCAGCGCGCTGACCATGAATGCCGGAATGAAAAACCTGCTGCGCTGGCTGGACCTGCCGCCGGCAGAAGTGTGGGCGATGGGCACGCTCAATCCGGCGCGCTTATTAGGCTTGACTCATAAAGGCCGCCTGGCCGCCGGCGCCGATGCGGATTTGGTTTTGTGGGATGACGAATTGCTGCCCGTGAAAACCTGGGCCGGCGGCCGGCGCCTCTACGAACGAGGGAACAACGGATGAAATCCTTCGCGTTCAGCCCAGCCGAATTCGTTCCCTTTCGCGACCGGAAAGTCACCGATCGTGTCCGAAGAATCAAACGCAAGGACATGGCCCGGCATCCGAATCCTAATTACCGCATCACCATATTGCCGGACGAGGACATCGAGTTTTTGTGGGTCGTTGACATGTTCCGCCGCATCAAGCGGGCCGCGGATGAAGAACGCCCGGTCGTGCTCATCACGCCGAATCCCTGGCCGGCCTACCGGCGGGTGGCCCATCTCATCAACCAATTTGGGGTGGACTGCCGGCGCGTTCATACGTTTAACATGGACGAGTATGCCAACGAACACGGCGAAATCGCGCCGGAAAGCTGGCCCCTGGGATTTGCCCACGCTTTCAAGAAATATTTTTATTTTCAAATAGACCCCAAGCTGCGGCCGCGGGAAAAGCAGATCCTGGCTCCCACCAATCAGAACCTCAAAGACTATGGCCGGATGATTGCTGATTTGGGCGGCGCGGATATTTGCTACAGCGGCCCCGGCTGGACTGGTCATCTTGCCTTCATCGAACCCGGCGCGCCGGAATTCGCCGCGCCGAGTTTGGAGGAATGGAAAAAATTAGGCCCGCGCATTTGCGCGCTCAGTCCGTTTACGATCGCCCAGAACTCGATGCACGGCAGTTTCGGGGCGAGCGGAGATCTCTGCGCCGTGCCGCCCAAGGCCGCGACGATTGGCCCGGCGGAAGTAATCGCGGCCAAGCACCGGATTGACCTTCATGCCATCACCCTTGGAGGCACAAAAATCTCCTGGCAAAGGTTCATCACCCGGCTGGCATTGCACGGGCCGGTGACACAGGATGTGCCTGAATCTATTTTGCAAACCTTGCGCACGGATGTCTGGGTCTCGGAGAGCGTGGCCGAAGACATCGAACCGCGATGGGAGATCGGTTATTGAACCATGACTGCCGCCGCACCAGAATCCTATTGGGCCCATGTTGACCTCAGCCAGGTCCCGCACATGCCCGTCCCGGCGCCAGGACCGCAGTCCAGGGCGGTGCATGCGCGCTGCACCAAGTATTTCAAGGGCCTGAGCAGCCAGGTGAAACTTTTCCCGGTGGTCTTTGAGTCCGGCCATGGCTGCACCCTGCGCGATGCCGACGGCAACGTTTATATTGATTTCTCGTCGGGCATCTATGTGACGACCCTCGGCCATTGCCATCCCAAAGTCACCGAGGCTGTGCAACGATACGCCGCCCGGCTGATGAACGCCCACGACTTCACCACCGAAATCAAGACCCGCCTGCTGGAAAAACTCGCGGAAGTCCTGCCCGGCGACCTGAACGGATTCCAACTCTATGACTGCGGCACCGCTGCCGTTGAAGCCGGCCTGCGGGTGTGTCGCGCCGCGACCGGCAAATGGGAGATCATTTCCTGCTTCAACGACTTCCACGGCAAAACGTACGGCGCGGTTTCGCTGTCCGAATTCAAGTCCTCCGTTTACGGCCCGGTGCGCGCGCCTGGCATGCACATGGCGCCGCGTCCCGACCCTTATCGGCCGCATTGGACCAAGCCAGACGGGACGATTGACACGGATCGCTACATCCAGTTTTACGAGGAATACCTGGCGCGGGGCACAGCGTCTCAAACCGCCGCATTCGTTTTGGAACCCATTCAAGGCTGGGGTGGATCCATCATTCCGCCGGATGATTTCTTTCCCAAGCTCCGCAAGCTGTGCGACAAACACAAAGTGCTTCTCATGGCGGACGAAGTGTTGACCTCGTGGGCGCGAACCGGCCAATGGCTCTGCCTGGAGCATTGGAACGTCGTGCCGGACGTGGTCACCATTGGCAAAGGTTTCGGCAACGGTTTCCCAGTCACTTGCGTGGCGGTGCGTGAGCCTTACAAGGAATCATTCGAGGCGATCTCGGCTTCGTCCAGCTACGGCGGGAACCCGATGGCCTGCGCCGCCGCTTTGGCCAGCACGGAGGTCATCGAGGAGGAAAATCTCCTCGAACGTTCGACGCATCTGGGCGAATTGGCGCTCCAGCGGATGCGCCAGATGCTCGGCCATCACAAAATCATCGGCGATGTTCGCGCCAAGGGCTGCCTGATGGGCATCGAGTTGGTCAAAGACCGCACGACCAAGGAGCCGTTCGACGAAGCCGGCAAACTGGTTTACCAGAAAGCCTTCCGCAAAGGCCTGGCATGGATTCCCGCCGGCCACATCCTGCGCATGAGCCCGCCGGTCATCATGGAGGATCAAGTGCTGCTCAAAGGGCTCGAGATCATTGACGAAGCCATTGGCGAAACCGAGAAAGAACTGGGCTACTGATGAAGACCGTCCGCTTTGGCATCATCGGCTGCGGATTGATGGGACGGGAATTTGCCAGCGCGGCGGCGCGCTGGTGCCACTTGCTTGAGATGGACGTTCGGCCGGAGGTCGTGGCGGTTTGCGGCAGGACGACGAACCCATTCGCGTGGTACCGCGACAATTTCCCGAGCATCAAACAATTCACTGTCGATTATAAGACGTTGCTGGCTAACCCTGAAGTCGAAGCGGTCTATGTCGCGCTGCCGCACCATTTGCATCGCGAGGTGTATTGCGCCGTTATTGAAGCGGGCAAACATTTGCTCGGCGAAAAGCCCTTTGGCATCGACCAGCGGGCCTGTGACGACATTGTGGCCTGTGCGCGGCGGCGCCCGAAGGTTTTCGTTCGTTGTTCATCGCAGTCGCCCTTTTTCCCGGCCATGCAGCGCGTCGGAGGCATGATTGAACGCAAGGCTTTCGGCCAAGTCATTGAGCTTAATACCGGTTTCTTGCATTCCAGCGACCTGGACCCGAATAAACCAATCAACTGGAAACGCACGACGGAATGCAATGGCGAATATGGCGTCATGGGCGACCTTGGCCTGCACGCTTGTCATCTGGCCTTTCGGGCGGGTTGGGTGCCACGCAACGTCCGGGCCATTCTCAGCCATATCATCAAGGAGCGCCCTGATGGCAAGGGCAACCTCGTGCCGAGCCAAACTTGGGACAACGCGACGTTGCTCTGCGAGGCGGCGGACCCGGATCACGATGCCCTCTTCCCGTGGACCTTGCGAACCCATCGCATCGCCCCCGGACAAAAGAACAACTGGTATGCCGAGATTTGCGGGACCAAGGCCTCGGCGCGTTGGACGAGCGTCAAGGCGGACATCCTGGAAGTCATGGACTATAACGGCGGCGAACAAATCTGGGGCGAAATTCAAACCGGCCATGAAACCGCCTTCAAGAGCATCACCGGCGGCATTTTCCAGTTCGGCTTTAGTGACGCGATCCTGCAAATGTGGGCCGCGTTCCTCTACGAGTTGGCGCACGGCGCGCCCCTCAAGAAATTTGCCGGATGCGCCACCCCCGGCGAAGTTGTCCTCAGCCACCACCTTTTCACTGCGGCGCTCGAATCGCAGCGGAGCCGCTCCGTCGTCAGCCTATGACGCAGTCGAGCAAAGGCCTGCGCGCCGGCGTGGCGGTGCGTGACATCAGCCCGCTCAAACCATTATTCCTGGCCGGCTATCCCCATGTGGCGCGCATCTCGACGGGCCTTCACGATCCACTGCTGGCTTCGGCGCTTTACCTTTGTGACGGCGCGACGCCACTGTTGCTCATTGGGGTTGATATTCTGTTTGTCTCGGCCCAGTCCACCGGCTTGTGCCGTGCTGCGATCAGCGGGGCCACGGGCATACCGCCCGCCAACATCCTGATTAGCGCCACCCATAGCCATTCGGGTCCTCTGACCACTGCGGTGCTGGCGTGGAAGGAAGATTCGGTCGTGCCGCCGCCCGATCCGGATTACATGCGGCAATTTCACCAGGGCATTATCGAGGCCGGCATTGCTTCTTATGCCGCTGCGGAACCCGCCCGGCTTGCCGTCACGACTGCCGCGGCCGAAGGCGTAGGCGGCAATCGCCTCGACCCGGCCGGCCCATTCGATTCCCAGGTTGGCCTGCTGGCCGTTCAACGCCAGAGCGATGGCCGATGGATGGCGCTGGATCTTGTTTATGGAATGCATCCGACGGTGCTGCACGAAGACTCGCGGGTAATCTCATCGGACTTCCTTCATTTTACTCGCCGGCATATCGGCGAAGCGTTTGCCGGCCTTGTGACCGTTTGTCACGTCGGCCCTTGCGGCAATCTCAGCCCTCGCCATCACGTCAAAGGCCAAACCATGGCCGAGGCCGAACGGCTGGGCCGCCGGTTGGGTGAGGTGGTGGTTCGTTCACTGCGGTCACTAACCGGCGCCAATTTCCACGACGACGTCGTTCTTGCCGCCGGACAGCGCAAAGTTGAATTAGCCGCCAATCAGTTCCCCACTGTCCAAGAGGCCGAAACCGCGTTGCGTCAGGCGCGCCATCAATATGAAGAACTCACCCTCAAGGGCGCCCCTTCGTCCGCCGCGCGCACCGCTGAGTGCGTTGTCTTCGGCCGCGAAGAGTCGGTCACTCTGGCGCGAGCGCAAGCTTCCGGCGAAGTGGCGCAATGGCAGGAACGTTACCGTTTCGCGGAAGCGCAGGCCTTCCGCATCGGCGATCTTTTCCTGGCCGCTCTGCCCGGCGAATTTTTCGTCGAGTATGGGCTGGAGATCAAATCCCGCGCGCCGGGCCGCGCCTTCGTCATCACCCTGGCCAACGGCGAGCTTCAGGGCTATATCGTCACACCCGAGGCGTCCAACGGCGGAGGGTACGAGGCTTTGTTTGCCTTGTTCCGGTCCGAATCCGGCGCGCGGATGGTCCAAGCCACGCTCGAACTGTTGCGGGAGTTATCTTTGTGACGCTGGCCATTGATTGCGGCTCGACGAATCATAAAGTCGCGCTTTTTGACCGCTGTCTAAACCGCGTGGCCGCTTGCTCGACGCCAGTCGCCTACACCGTTCGCGACGGCGACAGATCGGAGTTCGATGCGGAAAAAATTTGGCGCGACACGGTCTGGCAGATCCGGCAGGTTTGCCAATTGGCGGAGGTCGAGCCCTCCGCCATCACTTCCATCGCGCTGGCCAGTCAAGCGCAGACATTCGTCCTCCTCGGCGCTTCGGGCCACCCCGTCATGCCGTTGGTGAGTTGGGCGGACAAGCGCGCCAAAGAGGAGTCGGCCGAGTTGCGCCGGCAATTCGGGCCGGAATTTCATCGCCATTGCAGTTTTCCCTCACCCATCCCCGAATTGCAATTATCCAAACTGCTCTGGGTACGCCGGCATCATCCCCATTGGCTCGCGCCCGAGGCAAAGGTGCTTTCATTGCCCAGCTTCGTGGCTTGGCGGCTCGGCGGCCCGCCAATCGTCGATACAAATCTTGCCGCCATGAGCGGCCTGTATTCGTGCCTTGATGACGGTTGGTGGAAGGCTGCCATGGACTCTTGCGGCACGAATCGTGAGCAACTTGGCGAATTGGTTCCCGCCGGGCAGGCAGTGCGGCCGGGGCGGCCTTGCCCCGAACTCCGCTTGGCAGACGGCATCCGCATCGTAATGGCTGGCAACGATCAAACGGCCGGAGCCTGCGCCAACGGAGGCGGAGTGCATCAAGTGGTGATAACGCTTGGCACTGCGCTGGCCGTTTATCGTCACGCCGGAAAAACGCCCGGCCCGTTCCACCCGGCAGGGTGTTGGGGGCCGTATCCGGGTGGCGGTTTCTATGAACTGGCCGCGCGCAACGAGGGCTGCCTTGCGCTCGACTGGGCCGTCAAAACGCTCATGGCCGGCGACGCAAGAGCCTTTATGCCACGAGCCGAGGCGGCCGCAGTCGGCGCCGCATTGTTTTACCCGCAACACCTATACGGCGATACGCCATGGCGGGGTTCGGATGATTTGGGCTCGCGCGCGCGCGCGACGCTTGAGGGCCTTTGCTTTAGCCTGCGCCAAATCATTGACGTGGACCTCACATTGAAATTGAGCGAAGCGCCGGTTTTGGTGATTGGCGGTGGAAGCAATTGCCGTCTTTGGCTTCAGATTCTGAGTCATGTTCTAAACCGTCCAGTGCAACGCGGCCAAGGCGACGCCCTCCTGGGCGCGGCGATGATGGCTCAACCTAGTCTCAGGCCGCCCGTTGCCGCCCATGCGGAGGCATTATGGGAGCCGGTCCCGCGATCCGTCGCGCAGTACGATGAACTTTACCGCGTCTGGCTGGAGCGCCCTGATTGAATAAAACTTGCCGCTCCATGACAACTTGGTATACCAGCAAAGTAAAATGAGAAACGTCCTATGACACGGCGGAATTTCCTGAAAGCCTTCGGCGTCTCCGAACTTCTCGTTCAATCGACCCTCGGCCTTTCGCCGCCAGAGCCCGCCGCGAACCATGGCCGCTCTTATATTTCCCGCGAATTCGAGATTGAAATCGGCGATCACTCCATTACACCCAGGATGATTTCTCCCCGGCCGGAACAATTGGCGGCTCATCCTCTCCTGCTGCTGACCCTCGCAGGGGAGCGCGAGACTTCGTTGACGGTTCATCCTTATGCCATCGCGGCAGAACTCTTCTTGACGCATGGCCATCGCGTGGTGGGCTTTGACCTGCCGAACCACGGCAAGCGCGTGGATAAATACGGGGTGGGACTGGCCGGCTGGCGCAATGCGTTTGCCGCCGGCAAAGATCCTCTCGCCTTGGCGGTCGAGGAGGCTTCCGCCATTTTCAGTTGGAGCATTCGAAGCGGGCTGGCGCAGGCCGGCCGGATTGTGGTCTATGGCATTTCCCGGGGGGGCTATCTGGCCTTGCGGATGCTGGCGGAGGATGCCCGGCTGGCCGCCGCCGCCGCCATCGCGCCGGTGACAGATTGGGCCGTGCTGACTGAATTTAGCGCGGACCGAAAGCGCGACTATATTGCTGCTCTAAGTCTCTCCCGCTTGGTTGATCAACTGGCGGGCAAACCCGTCTTCATCGTGATTGGCAATGCGGACGAGCGGGTGGGCACACTCAGTTGCAGCCAGTTCTTTCTCAATCTTCTGGAAGCCAATGTGCGGCATGGCCATGGGACGTCCGGAATCGAGTTCGCTTGCGCAACCATGGCGGCGCCGGGCCATACCGTGGACGATTCGTGGCGGCTGGCTGGAGCGGAATTCCTGCTCAAGCGGGACGCATGACGATATTTTTGCTATGGCTTTCAGAAGAGTTCCGCCTCATTTAGGATCGGTCGATTGGACAGTCATTGGCCTTTATGGCCTTGGCATGCTTCTGATCGGCGGGTACCACTCGCGACGAAACAAGACGGCGGAAGACTATCTCTTAGGAGGGCGAAAAATGAAGCCCACCGCCGTTGGCATCTCCCTTTTTGCCTCGCTGCTCAGCGCGATTTCATATCTCGCCAATCCTGGCGAAATGATCAAGTACGGACCGATTCTATTCTCCAGCATAGTGGCTTATCCTTTTATAGTTCTGGTGGTGGGCAAGTTCATGATCCCGGCCTTTATGAAGCTGCCGGTGGCCAGCGGCTACGAGATTCTTGAATTGCGTTTGGGTTTAAACGTGCGCTTGCTCGGCGCGGTATTTTTCTTGTCTCTCCGCTTTCTCTGGATGGCGGTCATAATCTATGCGACCACCGACAAGGTGCTCATTCCACTGACCGGCATAAATCCAGCGTTCAAACCATTGGTGTGCGCGGCCATCGGAATAGTGACGATTATTTACACGTCGGCCGGCGGTTTGCGCGCGGTGGTCTATACCGATGTGGCGCAAACGGGCATTCTTTTTCTCGGGGCGATTCTGACCCTGGCCGTCATCACCCGGAGCATGGGAGGTGTCAGCGCCTGGTGGCCCGCGCATTGGTATGCCAACTGGGCGGAACCCAGGTTTTGGTTCGATTCCACCCGCCGAACTTTCGCGGGGAGTATTCTGGCCACCTTTGTCTGGTATGTCTGCACCTGTGGTTCGGATCAAATGGCCATTCAACGCTACCTGGCCACTCGCGACGTTAAGTCCGCCCGATCGGTCCTTGCCGTTTCCATGACGACCGCCGCTTTGGCCAACATCTTTCTGGGAGCGCTGGGTTTAGCCTTGCTCGCTTACTTCCGGGCCCATCCGGAAATGGTTCCAGAAGGAGGGACGATTCAGTCCAGCGCCGACCGGCTGTTCCCGCAGTTTATTGCCATTGGGCTGCCGATTGGCATCAGGGGCTTGGTGGTGGCGGCCTTGTTTGCCGCTGCCATGTCTGCCTTGGCTTCGGGTCTCAATTCCACTAGCACGGTCATTGTGGTGGATTTTTTGAATCGTTTCCGGCCTGTCAAGTCATCTTCGACCACACAGTTGCGGCTGAATCGAAGAGCATCCATTCTGATTGGCGCGCTGGTGGTTGCTTTGAGTCTCCTGGTGGGCGGCGTGCCCGGAAATTTGCTCGAGCTTTGTTTCCGGGTGGTGAATCTTTTGGTCGCGCCGCTTTTTGTGCTCTTTTTCATGGCTGTGTTCGTTCCTTGGGCTACGTCATTTGGAACAATCATCGGGGCTTTCGGCAGCGTGGCGGTGGCCGTCGGCATCTCTTTTTTCCATTTCTTAAGCCTGGACTTCTTGTGGATAATGCCAGGTTCACTAATAGCGGGGGCAGTCGTTGGCATGATCGCCAGTCTCGTTCCAATCCCGCGAAAACCAAAAGGGCCTGCCCTGGTGACGCTTTCCAAATGAAAACCATTGAACTGACTGACTTGGACCGCCGCATTTGGGAGGAAGAACTCGACGAGTTTGTGCCGAAGCGCGTGTTCGATGTCCACACCCACGCTTATCGCTGGGCTTTCAATACCGATCCTCAGAAAGACATGGGCGCCGCCTACAGTTTCATCGGGCGGGATTTTCCGGAAGCCGATTGGGCCGCCCTCGAATTATGTGATCGCCTCCTCATGCCCGGACGGGAAGTCCACCGGTTGGCCTTTCCTTTTCCTTTTTCGCCTGGGTGCGATTTCCCCGCTTCCAATGAGTTCGTCATTCGACAAACGCAGCAGGACGCTGCTTCTGCGGCGCTCATGTTAGTTCACCCTTCCATGAGTGCGGATTTTCTGGATGCGGAGGCGGAACGATGCGGCTTTCTCGGTTTCAAGCCCTATCGCACTTACTCGACCACGGGGGATGCCTCGCAATGCCGGATTACTGATTTTTTGCCGACGCATCAAATTGAAGTGGCCCACCGTCGCGGTCTCATCATCATGCTGCATTTGTCGAAGCGAAACGCCCTTGCCGATCCGCAAAACCTGGATGATCTCGCGTTGCTGACCGACCAGTACCCGGATGCCAAATGGATCCTCGCCCACTGCGCCAGAAGCTACTCATCCTGGGCGATAGAAAAAGCCGCCGGGCGTCTGCGCGCCCTTCGCAACGTTTGGTATGACACCTCATCGGTCTGCGAGACAGATGCCTTTGACGCGCTCTATTCCGCCGCTGGCATCGAGCGGGTGATGTATGGCAGCGACGATATTCCGATTGGAGTGACGCGCGGCAAATACATTACGTTCGGCTTCGCCTGGACGTTTCTCTCCGAACACAATCATTCGTTAAGTCTGGCTCATGCGGATTCGCGCATGACCTTTACCCGCTATGAACAACTCCGAGCGATGAGTCGGGCGGCGCGACGCGCCGGCCTGGCACAGCAGCAGATCGAAATGATGTTTTACGGAACGGCCGCGGCGCTGATAAAATCGGCGCGGCACGGTGTGTCCAGGAAATTATCCACCTTATGAATGAAGTGAAGATAATCGATGTGCGCGCGGTTTTGCTCACCGGCCCGGCTACATTGGATCCTTTTCTGAGTGTATGCCGCCGCCGCCGGAGCGTGGCGTTGATTGAAATTGAAACCAATGCCAAAATTACCGGGGTCGGTGAAACCTACGCGGGCTATTTTTGTCCGGAGGTCGTACCGCCAATCGTGGATTTCTTTAAGCCCATCCTCCTGGGACAAAATGTCGGGAACATTGATGAATTGTGGGGTCGAATGTACCATTGCGGCAATTTCTGGTGCCGGGTTGGTTTGGGCTTAAGTGTGATCAATGGCATTGAAGCCGCGCTCTGGGACGTGAAGGGCCGGCTGGAAAACAAGCCGGTGTATGAGTTGCTGGGCGGTTTGAAACACGACTCCTTGCCGGCCTACGCCACTGGAGGCCCGTCAAATTATCCTCTTGAGAAGCTGGCGGCCAAGCTGGAGTTATACCTTTCCCTCGGGTTCAAGGGCGTCAAACTTGGCGTCGGCGCCCATTCAACGGCGCACGGTCACCAATCGAGCAATGATCCAAGCGAGGCGGCTGATTTCGAAGCGGCCAAGCTGGAGTTTGTCCGTCGAAACGTTGGACCGGACATCGAGCTGATGCTGGACGGGCACATGGGCAACAGTCCGTCGGCCACCTGGAGCCTGGGGACGGCTCAAGCGGTGATGAAGGCTGTTGAGCCGTACAAATTGCTTTTTTTTGAAGAACCCTTGCGCTACACCGACCTTCAATCTTACACCGAGTTATGCCAGACAACGCCAGTGCCCATCGCCGGCGGCGAATGTTTGACCGGCGCGTGTGAGTGGCGCGTGTTTGTGGAGAGAGATTGTTTCGACATCGGCCAGCCCGATGCGTCATTCACTGGCGGCATGGGACAAGTCGTCACCGTGGCGGACATGCTCGCCCGCCGCGGCCGAAAAATTGCCACTCATTCCTGGGGCGCGGGCGCTTCGTGCCTGCAGAATATTCACGCTGCTTTCGCGTGCCAGAACACCCTGGTGGTCGAAGTGCCTCCGGCGTTTGGGCCTTTGCACAGCGAAATGATGGGAGACTCATTCCAAATGCGGGAGGGCCGGCTGTTTCCTCCGCGCAGCCCCGGTTTGGGAATTGCGCTCACGCCGGAAATAAAGAACCGATTTCCATTTGTGCCGGGCAGCGGTGAGTTTAACAGCGTGCCGGGCAAAATTATGGAGGAAGAACTTTCCCCTTCATGAAACAGTTGCTCATTGATGTGCCTCTGGGCGAGGCGGCGATAGGCCGGTTGCAGACGATGCCCGGGCTTCGTTTGGTCATGGCAGACCCGATTACAGACGAATCTCGCGCCTTGCCGGCAAGTCTTTTGCGCGAGACTAATATTCTTTTTTGTTCGCGGCCGCCGACCAATTTTGATGAATTGGCCGCCTTGGAATGGATTCAGTTGTGTTCGTCGGGCTTCGAGCAATTGCTGGGCCTGAACCTTCCCGAACGGAAGGTGCGCGCCACCAATGCCCAGGGAGTCTTTGATGTGCCAATCGCCGAATGGTGCGTGGCGATGATGATCAATTTGGTTCGCGATCTCCGAGGCATGATTCACAATCAGGAGCGGGGGATATGGGATCGCGGCCCGCAATTCCAACGCGAAATACGAGGGCTTACCGTGGGCTTTTGGGGTTACGGTGGCTTGGCTCGCCAGACCGCCCGCCTTTGCCGGGACGCCTTGGGCCTCAAGATTCATGCCTTGACTCGCCAAGGCGTAAAACCCAGACCGGAGAGCTATTGCGTTCCAGGAACTGGCGATCCGGAAGGCCGGTTGCCCGACGCGGTATTTACCGTGGACCAGAAGAAGGAATTCCTGAGTCATCTTGATTTTCTGGTTTTGGCGGTGCCGCTGGATTCATCGACCCGCGGCATGATAGGCGAAGCGGAATTACAGGCTCTTCCAGCCAAAGCCTTCTTGCTCAATCCCGCCCGCGGGCCTCTGGTTCAAGAACAGGCTTTACTGCGGGCGCTTCGGCAAGGTTGGATAGCCGGAGCAGCGTTGGACGCGCATTTTCAATATCCGCTGCCACCGGAACATCCGCTCTGGAG
>DASRLE010000652.1:0-7841 GCA_035648615.1 Saccharimonadales bacterium (SeqCode)
ACGCCCCAACAAGTTCACCACGCAACGGTAAAATGAAATCCCTCCTCCCCCAGTGCTTCGTTCCGGTTCGCTACGCTCACCTCCACTGCGCACTGGGGGAGGAGGACAATCAACAACAACAATCAACAACAATGTTCAAAGTACCAAATTTATTTCAGGACTTGACCGTCATTGCCATCATCGCCATTCTGGCGGCGTTGCTATTTCCAGTCTTGAGCGCAGCCAGAGCGAAAGCGCAGCGAACGGCTTGCATGAATAATCTGCGGCAAATCAATCTCGGATTGCGGATGTATTGCGATGACTCCAATGATTCAGCCCCCAAGACGGGAAGCGCAAAGTTTGCCACGCAATCCTGGAGCAGCTATCGAAAATTGATGAGCAATTATGTAGGCGTGAACGGCGAACCGTCACCACAAAACACGTTGTTTGCCTGCCCTGCCGATACATACTATGTGAACATAATACGAAGGCCCAACAGTCCCAGTGGCCTCGCTTATGTCCGTGCGCCTCTTTACGAGCAGACAAATTTTGATTATTCGAGTTATGCGTTCAATGGCGGAGCGAAAACAATCTTTGGCACCAACACGCCCGGCATCAGTGATCGAAAAATCAGTTCGATCACGGACCCGGCCAGAACCATTCTCATCGCGGAAGTTCCAGCCTTTTTTCCTTATTCATGGCATCAAACCTCCACTCCCGGCGGGGTGACGCTCCCCGGCGGCGTAGTGCTTTTTAACAACGCCAAAAACATGGCCGGCTTCGTGGATGGCCACGTCAATTACATCAAGATTTATTGGAGCAGCAACAAACTCCCGGCCGGCGTTTATACGCTGGCCATGCAATACGACCCGCCTGCCGGATACGATTACAAATGGAGCGGAGATTAAGTTTTCAACATCGCGCATTTTTGTTTTATGATTCGTCATTTTTCGGTTAACAATTCCTCGAAAAAGTGAATTTGAATAAAACAACTCCACTCTGGCTGTTGTCGCTATTTCTCCGGCTTGGCCTTTCGATCGCTCATTGCGAGCAACCCCAGACAAACGATGAAAACGCGTTCAGTGACAGGGTGGACAAGCTCGTGGATGACAGGATGTATCATGAGCAAATCCCAGGTTTGGCGCTGGCCGTGATCAAAGACGGGAAAATCGTCAAGATGCAGACTTATGGTTTTGCCGATGTGGATTCTAAAATCCCGGTCACGACGAACACGGTTTTCCGCATTGGTTCTGTCAGCAAGCAGTTTATTGCCACCGCCATCATGATGCTGGTTGAAGAAGGTAGAATCAGCCTCGATGATCCGGTGAGCAAATATCTGGATGGCACGCCGAAACGTTGGGAGAAAATCACAATTCGACATCTGCTTACCCACACCTCGGGCATTCCTGATTTCAGCAACGAAGATATTCGCGTGAAAGACGGTCCGGGTGATTACGACCATCGTGTGCTTGACGCGCTGGCAAAACGCCGTCTGCATTTTGCGCCGGGAGATGAGTGGCGTTACAGTAATAGCAACTACCATCTGCTGGGGATGGTCATTCAAAAAATCACCGGCAAGCCTTATGACGATTTTCTGCGTGAGCGAATCTTTAAACCCCTGGGCATGACGCAAACGACAATTTTCCATGAAGGCGGAACTCATCCAGGCCTGGCTATGGGATACAGATGGCATGATGGCCTTCATCGGACGGATGCTCCGTCTGGGGTTACCGCTGGCGGAAGTGTTCTGTCCACGATTTCAGACATGGCCAAATGGGACGCAGCGCTTTACACGGAGATCCCGCTCAAAAAATCCAGCCTCCTGCAAATGTGGACTCCCGTTCGTTTGAATGACGGGATGAACTGGCGCTATGGCTTTGGATGGGGAGTTTACCGCATCAACGATCACCTGATTGTCTCGCATTCGGGCAACATCACAGGATTTTCGTCTGCCATGCAGCGTGCCGTTGATGATCGGCTCACCGTGATTGTTCTGGATAACCGGTTTTATTCTTATGAGGCAGCGGAAGGATTGGTCTATAAGATTGCCAGGATTTATTCGTGGAAAGGACCAGATTATCAACTCATTCCAGACAAAGAACCGAAAGTCACCGGGCGGGTGCGAAAATTAAACGACCGCCAAGACCGCGGCAAACTAAGCGCCGCAGATTTTACGCCCGCCGTGTGGGCGGAGTTGTCACCGTGGCAAAAACAGGCGCAAGCCGACTTGAAAAACTCCGGCTCGGCGCTTTCACTGACTCTCGTCGAACGCACCAACGAACCGACCGGGCGTAGCTATCGCTATCAGATTCAATATAAGTTTGGAACGATTTTGCTACATATGGTCATTGATGAACATGATACAATTTGTATTTGGAAAGTGGAAGATGTGGATTTGAAATAAACGTGATTCTCCGCGAGATTTTCAAAAAAATTCGGCAGATCGAGATTCGCACGAACCGCATCTCTTTTTTGCTGTGTTGATGGTTTTACCGAAGCTTTTTATGCGCGCCCTGAACAGTTTCTGGATTCTGCGGTTAGACGTTCACAATCGGCGTGGGGTTTTGTAGCTGATGAAGTTCAAAAGCGCTTCGTCAAAACGCTTGGTGACGACTTGCAATCCGGTGCTTGGGACAAGCGCTACGGCAAATGGCGAAAGCAGCCCCATTTTGAAGGATCGCTGCGATTGATTGTCAGTCATCCTGACGACACTCGCCCGCCCTCATAGCCGAGGCAGTAACCGTTTCTAAAGTCTTTTTGACCGGCAAGAATTGATCGATGCCTTGAAAAATTAGCGCGCACCGTGCGCGTCCCTTCTTGACAGCCCACCTCGGGACGGCCGGAAAAATAGCCCGCACGGTGAGCGGCAGAGGTTTCCGGTTCTGTGATAGGATGGGAAGGTGATGGAAATAGATAATGAAAAATGGGGCGCGCGGCCAGTCGCGACTGGATGGAACAATGCGCCCGCCAGAGGCAGCCAGTTTGTTGTAGAGTCGGGGCTGCCTCCTTCGCCCCTGCGGCGCTACGGAGGCCGGGACTTTTCGCCCACCCTAGCTTTTAGCGGCGGTGGGCGCCTCGATGGGTTGAGCCACACCCCTTCGCTAAAAGCTGCCGAGGGACAGGCAGGATCAACACTGCAACTTCGGCGTTTTCCTGTATTTTTATGTAAGCGCCCCGTGGGCGATTTGACCAGATTAAACCAAATTAAAGTGAAACCGGCTTCGATTTTATGACCCGCCGGATTCCCGGATTTTTACGCTCTTGCATGGGCGCGGGTTGGTGCTATTTTTAGAAAACAACGCGATTATGAAAAGTAATGGCTATACCCGCCGCGGGTTTTTGGGACGTTGCGCCGCCGCTGGAACTGTGCTTCTTGCGCCTCCTTTCTTGCGGGCGGATTCCACTCCCGCTAAACGGACCGCCGCCGATCAGGTCACGCTGGGCAATACCGGCGTCAAGTTGAGCCGGCTCGGCTTTGGCACGGGCAGCGATAGCGGACATGTCCAATACGATCTGGGCCAGGAGAAGTTCAACGACCTGATGCATTATGCCTACGACCAGGGCATCACTTATTTTGACTGCGCGCAAGCCTACAAAACATTTCCGTGGATGGGCGCGGCGATCAAGGGGTTGCCGCGTGAAAAGCTTTTTATCCAGTCGAAAATCGGCGGGAGGCCGGAGGATATTTTGGCGGCCATCGACCGGCATCGAAAGGTCTTCAACACGGATTACGTGGATAGCATGCTGATCCATTGCATGATTCAGAACCAATGGACGGACGCCTGGAAGCGTATCATGGAGGGCTTTGATGAGGCGAAGGAAAAGAAGTGGATTCGCGCCAAGGGTGTTTCGTGCCACAGCCTCCCGGCCTTGCGCGCCGCCCGGCAATCGGACTGGACGGAAGTGCATTTGGTGCGGGTGAATCCGCAAGGCGCTTTCATGGACGGCGAAAAGGAAAACTACAACATGATCACCAACCCCGTGGCGCCGGTGTTGGACGAGTTGAAGGTCATGCGCTCCAAGGGCAGGGGAGTGATCGGCATGAAGATGATCGGCAACGGCACTTTTGTCGATGCGGCCGACCGGGATAAAGCGATTCGATTCGCCATGTCGCGTCCCGAGTTGGACGCGGTGGTGATCGGGTTCAAAAACCGGAATGAGATCGACGAAGCAATCCGGCGTATTAATGCCGCGCTGGCGTGAACTGGAGAGCCTAAGGATAAAATCCCCCTATGATAACAGTAACGGAACTTCGAGAACGAATGCAGGAAAGCCCCTTTCGGCCATTCCGCCTTCACGCCACGGACGGCAAGACATACGACATCACCAATCACGATATGATGTTCATTAAACGCAATGGCGTTGAAATCGCGCTTGACCTCGACGATAATTCAGTCGCCGAACGGTTCGCCAAAGTCGCCCTGCTTCATATCACCACGATTGAGGATTTGGCAGGCAAAGCCGCCTAGCGCACTCAATTTCAGATGAAATGGCTGTCAGCCTTGATTTGCGCCGCTTGTTTGTGGGAGGCTACGGTGCTGGCCCAGTCGCCGGTGACATTGACCCTTGAAGGTCCCGCTTACCGAAATGCGATCCCGGAGGATTTCAGCGGGCTAAGTTTTGAAACCCTCCTCGAAATACCCGGCACGAATCGTCAGTACATTTTCAGTGGCACGAACCAGCCGCTTATTACGTTATTCCAGACCCTCGGCATCCATAGCCTGCGCTTGGGCGGGAACACGGCGGACATGCCTTCCTTTCCGATTCCCGGTTTTGCCGATATCGACAATCTTTTTGCTTTCGCCCGCGCCGTTCCTGTCAAGGTGATTTACACTTTGCGCATGCGCAATGGCAACCTTGCCACCAACGCGGCCATCGCCCGCTATATCAAGGACCATTATCAGGCGCAACTCACTTGTTTCGCCATCGGCAACGAGCCGGACTACTATCGCAAGGTCTATCCGGTCATTAAGGACTACCCCGCCTATCGGGACGCCTGGAAAAAAGACGCCGCAGCCATTCCCGATACGCTGTTTTGTGCGCCCTGCACCGGTGGTTCGCCTATCTGGACGCGGGAGTTTGCCGACGATTTCGCGAAGTCCCCGCTCCTTACCTTGATTACACAGCATGATTATCCCGGCGGATCGAGCCGGCGCGTCGCCAGCGCGGCGGCGGCGCGCGATCAAATGTTGTCGCCGGCCTGGCTGGCTCACTACGACAAATTTTACCATGCCTTTGCCACCACCGCCCAGCCCAACGGCCTCGCCTATCGGCTTGAGGAAGCGAGCAACTATTCCGAGGGCGGCGTCAAAAATGCGAGTGACACCTTTAGCGCCGCGCTCTGGAGCTTGGACTATTTGCATTGGTGGGCCGCGCATGGGGCCGGCGGCATCAATTTCCATGGCCGCCGCTGGGTGCCCAATTGCGTGATTCATCCCGTCCCCGCTCTCGAGGTTGACGGCAGCACAAATTGGTCGAGGAACTACAACATTCGTCCCATTGGTTACGGCATTAAGGCCTTTGACCTCGGCGGTCATGGCCACGTCCAGCCATTGACCTTATCCAATCCCGACGCCATCAATCTGACCGCCTACGCCGTGCGCGAAGGCAGCAATATTGTTGTCACGATTCTTAACAAGAGTCACGGCCGTGCCGCGCGCGAAGCCAATGTAACCATACTCGGGAACGGAATTTCCAAAGATGCATCACTCATGTTACTCACAGCCCCCAATGGCGGCGTGTCCGCCCAATCCGGCGTAACCTTGGGCGGCGCATCCATCGAAGACGACGGCTCATGGCATGGCCAATGGACCGCACTTCACTCAACGCAACCCGGGACCTGCGCCGTCAAAGTTCCCCCCGCCAGCGCCGCCATCGTAAAAATTTCAGCCTTTAGCTTTTAGCCTTTAGCCTTCATCCTTTCTTCCCCACTCGATAGACATGCACCTCAAACGGGCCAAACCAATCACTGAACGCGCCGTTCTTTACTTCTACCTTGCGCGGCGATTCATACATGACTTCTCCTTCTCCTTCGGTGACGGGCAGCCCGCTGAATCTCACTTGCACCGTGGCTCCTTCTCGTTTGCAAGCGAGGATAAATAACTCTGTGCCGACCTCACGCGCGCAATACTCGACATCCTTCGCGCCCGTCATTTTGATCGGCAGCTTGGAGTCAGGCGCGACGAGCGCCGCCTCCAGCGGGCTATGGTTTCCTATTTCCTCCATTACTGGCCGTAACACATGATTCCAAAAAGTCCAATTCCAGCCGAGCCTCGCGTCCTGAGGCGGCATGGCTTGTTCCAGATTGCCGCCGAAATAGACCAGTCCGCGCGCGCCATTGATAATAGCTTGATAACTCATAAACCGTTCCTCGGGAAAAGTAGGGAAACGCAGCGTCTTGCCCGGCTTGACCGCTCCGCTCCACGCGATCTGCAGGACCATCCAGACTGGCCTTTTCCCTTCGCCAACTTCCATCATCGTTTTGGTGTAATCGCCCACCATGCTGATTTCCTTGTTGGTGAGCAGCGAGTCAGTGCCGGGCGGGTAGCTGATCGGATACACGTCAGCGCCCGTAATGTCACACGCCGCATTGTAAGGACGCAGCGTTGCCACCGTGCCGCGCGGCGCCTGGATGATGGCCAGTGGATGATTCGGATCCAATTCCCGCACAATCTCGCGTGCCCGCACGAGTGGAGCCACTGGGGTTTTGCCCCAAGCCGGTTCATCCGCGCCTTTCCAAATACCCAATCCCGGATGATTTTTGAATTGCTCGACCACCCGGCGCAAGAGCGCTTCGCGCTTCGCATCGTGCCCCGTAACCACCGCCAGTTCCCGCAAAAAGGGCCAGCAATAAAGCCCATAACGCGCCGCCGCATCCTCCCATATCTGTTCGCCGGCGATGGTTTGTTCATTCCAATTCGCGCCCTTCGTTCCGGTGCGAATAAACGTCGCGCCCGCCTCGGCCAGCTCCTCCAAACCATTTTTGCCGCCGGGCGTTTTGCCATTGGGCGGCGGTCCCATGGTAAAGCCAATTGGAAAAATCTTGCGTCCGTTAATGACCAGAACATTATCCGAATTGATGGTCACACGGTTGCCCGTTTGCGCATCGGCCCGCGCCAGGCCCAATGCCGCCACGACGGTGAGCAAACGGATACGATAGAAGTCAAAAACTCGCATTGTCGCGCGAAGAGTAGGCACTTTTCGCCGACTGCTCAACTATTTGCGATACGCCGTGGCTACTTTTCGGGCAATTTAGGTTTAAAACGGCCAAATTTTAGTTAGTTTATTTCGAGGTGAGAATACGCGTTCACTTTTATTCCTACTGCAAAGAGTTGACCCAGGCGGCTTCGGTTTTCGAGTCTGTCGAACCGGGCAGCCGGGTCAGTGATCTTCTGGGGAAGGTGTTTGGGCGCTTTCCGGCTTTGGCTGGCCTGCGGAATTCGCTGCTGGTCGCCGTTGGGGTCGATTATCAGCCGGGCGATTATGTTTTGCAAGAAGGCGACGAGGTTTCTCTTTTTCCGCCGGTGCAAGGAGGATGAATAGCCATGCGGCGCGAATTGAAAATTACCGCGGAAAAAATCGACGAGGCGGCCTGGTGGCAGGCGCGCCAAATGTCTTCTGAGATGGGGGCGGCGGTCTATTTTCTCGGGGTGGTGCGAGGTTCGGAAGCCGGACATCCGATTGCCGCGCTGGAATACGAAGCGTTCGCCGAAATGGCGCAACGCCAGTTCGACCTTATCTTCGACCAAGCCGAGAAGCGCTGGCCCATCGCCTCGATTCGGCTGGTGCATCGCATTGGACGGGTCGAGGCGGGCGAGCCATCACTTTGGGTGGAAACGATTGCGCCCCATCGCGAGGAAGCG
>DASRLE010000653.1:0-3791 GCA_035648615.1 Saccharimonadales bacterium (SeqCode)
ATGTAAAGGGGCATCGGCAGATTCCAAAAACCATGCCGGAAGCCTACGCGCCGGGCAGCAAGGAGGAGGCGGCCTGCTACGCGGAGGTGGTGCGGGCGGCGTGGGAAAAACATCCGGCGGCGTTGAAATGGCTGGAAGCGCACAAGGTGAAATGAATGCCGAGCCGGAAGCCCAAACAAAATTATTGTAAAACCGTGAAAATCCACAACAATCCTCAAGCAAAACAATAAGCCAATGATCCCCGCATGGAACAATTCTGCCGTTTTGCCGCCGGTGCGCCCCGACCAGCCGGGGCATAGCCCTGATCGTTCTCCTTATTCTGCTTCGCTTTCAGAGGTCGTGCAACGGTTCGCCACCTCGCCCGATCGCATTGTCATACTGCGCGGGTTATTGGCTTATCGCAATGAACTGACCCGCGTCGGCATCACGGACGGCTTCCAATGGCTTGACGGCAGTTTCATGGAACATAAGGAATTGCTCCTGAATCTACCGCCGAATGATGTGGATGTGGTCACATTTTTCAATCTGCCCGCAGGGATCACGGATGAGCAAACATTTGTCGCGCAAAATCCTGATCTCTTTTACCCTGACCAGAGCAAAGTCCGCTTTCACGTGGATGCGTATGCCATGTTAATCGGAAACGCTCTGGAGGTTTCTGACGTCCAGCAGATTTCATATTGGTATAGCATGTGGTCGCACCGGCGGAATGGCTTGTGGAAGGGTTTCGTGCGAGTGGACATTTCGCCCAATGAAGACCAAATTGCCGGGGCGGTGTTGGATCAAATTGAACGAGAACAACAGACCCTATGAGCCACGACGAATACATTTTTGTTTCTTCGGAGATAAAGGAGCTGGAATCTCTCCTGGCTCAAATCCCAGCAAAAAACGCCATCAATCGAATCGGACTGGAAGCACGGCTGAAATCAGCCAAAGAAGCGATTGCCGGTTTCGATCCAGCGCAATCCCCAAAAAAAGCCAGACTGACTTTCCGAGGACGGCCTGTTTTTGGTTCGTATGGTGTTTCTGCCGACTTTGCATCAAAAGCATCAGGTTATTTTACGGATGCATTTTCTGCTGTGGTTGCTGGTATTACAGAAAATCTCCGTTACATGGGGCCAATCCCGGACAAACAAAAGAATCAGCTTTTGATCACTGGAACAGCTATTGGCTCATTTGGATTTGAGTTTGAACTACCCAGGGTTGATTCGGATGACACATCAGGACAAGCCCCGCTTTTCCCCGTGCCGAACCGGCCAGAAGATGCGATGCAAAAGCTCGAAAAGCTCTTCCATGTGGCAGCCGAAGGAAGTGATGACGACATCGCCGAATTGGTCGAGGAAATCCACCCGCGAGCTGTCAAGAAGGCTGCTGAGTTTTTGGGATACATTTCTGAACAGGAAGCGTGGTGCGGTTTGGAATTCAAGGAGAGTTTTTTTAGATTTTCTGGAATAGAACAAGTGCGCACATCGGTGGAGCGCTTGACATCCAATAATATCAAAGAATCTGACGACACTTTTACGGGCGAATTTCAAGGGGTATTGCCAAAAGGACGAACTTTCGAATTCAAACTTCGCGATCAAGATGGAGTTTTACGAGGCAAGGTAGGGCCGGATATTGAAGACGCAGATGTGTTAAATCGTGATTTCTTGCACAAGCTGGTAAATGTCAAATTGCATGTAATTCAGGTTGGCCAAGGGCGCCCTCGTTACACTCTACAAACGCTCAATGACATTCAGTAATGAGCAAGGGCATTTCGGAATCCGTCATAGAGGATGCCGCGCTAGACTGGCTCGGCGGGCTTGGCTACGAAGTTTTATCCGGGCTGGCGATTGCGCCGGGCGAACCGGCGGCGGAGCGGGCGGATTACAAGCAGGTTTTTCTTTTCGACCGGTTGCAAACCAAGCTGGAGGATTTGAACCCCAAGATTCCGCACGAGGGTTTGCAGGAGGCGCTGCGGAAAATCCGGCTCATCAGCCATCCCACGCTCATCGAAAACAATCGCGCGTTTCATCGGCTGCTGGTGGAAGGTGTGGAGGTGGAGTTTCGGAACCAAGAAGGGCAGATCGTTCATGACAAGGTCTGGCTGATTGATTTTGCGAATCCCGAAAACAATGAGTTTCTCGCCGTCAACCAGTTCACGGTGAAAGAAGGGCAGATTGATCGCCGCGCGGATGTGGTGGTGTTCATCAACGGCATCCCGCTGGCGGTGCTGGAACTCAAAAACATTGCGGACGAACAGGCCACCATCCGCAAGGCGTTCGACCAGTTCCAGACTTATAAGGCGCAAATCCCGTCGCTGTTCCACTCGAACGCGCTGCTGGTGATTTCCGACGGCCACCAGGCCAAACTGGGAACCATTACGTCGGATTGGGAACGGTTTATGACTTGGCGCACCATTACCGGCAAAGAGCTTGCGCCCGTCGGTTCATTGCAACTGGAAACGCTGCTCAAAGGTGTGTTCGACAAGCGCCGCTTGTTGGACTTGATCCGCAACTTCATCGTCTTTGAAGATGACGGGGAAAAGGTCGTGAAAAAGCTGGCGGGCTATCATCAATTCCACGCCGTCAACAAAGCAGTCGCAACTACGGTTGAAGCATCCGCAATCACTGGCGACCGGCGGGCGGGTGTCATCTGGCACACGCAAGGCAGCGGCAAAAGTCTTTCGATGGTTTTCTACGCCGGGAAAATTGTGCAGCACCCGGCCATGGAGAATCCCACCATCGTCATGCTCACCGACCGCAACGATCTGGACGACCAGCTTTTCGACACATTCTCGTTTTGCAAGGAGTTGATGCGGCAGACGCCGGTGCAGGCGAAAGACCGTGAAGATTTACGGAATTTGCTTAAGCGTGCAGCGGGCGGAGTCATTTTCACCACGATTCAGAAATTCTTTCCCGCTGAAAAAGGCGGGAAACATCCGCTGCTTTCCGACCGGCGCAACATCGTCGTCATCGCCGACGAAGCGCACCGCAGCCAATACGATTTCATTGACGGCTTCGCCAAGCACATGCGCGATGCGCTGCCCAAGGCATCGTTCATCGGCTTCACCGGCACGCCGATTGAAAGCGGCGACAAGAACACGCAGGCCGTGTTTGGCGATTACATTGACGTTTACGACATCCTGCAATCCAAGGAAGACAAGGCCACCGTGCCGATTTATTACGAGGCGCGGCTGGCGAAAATTGATTTGAAGCCGGAGGAACGCCCGAAGATTGATCCGAACTTTGAAGAAGTGACGGAAGATGCGGAAGAATCAACGAGGGAGAGTTTGCGCCGGAAATGGGCGCAGTTGGAAGCAATGGTCGGGACAGATAAACGGATTACACTCGTCGCCGAGGATTTGGTGAAGCATTGGGAAGCGCGTTACTCTGCGATGCTCGGCAAGGCGATGGTGGTCTGCATGAGCCGCCGCATCTGCGTGGAGCTTTACAAGGCGATTCAGAAACTACGCCCGGCTTGGCATTCCGACGACGATGACAAAGGCACGATGAAGATCGTCATGTCCGGCTCGGCTTCCGACAAACTGGACTGGCAGCAACACATTCGCAGCAAAGCGCGTCGCGAGGAACTGGCGAAGGTGTTCAAGAATCCAAAGAAACCGTTCCGAATTGTCATCGTGCGCGACATGTGGCTGACCGGCTTCGATGCGCCGAGTCTGCACACGATGTATGCGGACAAGCCGATGCGCAGTCACGGGCTGATGCAGGCCATCGCGCGGGTGAATCGCGTTTTCAGCAACAAGCCGGGCGGGCTGGTGGTGGATTATCTCGGACTGGCGGAGGAATTAAAAC
>DASRLE010000654.1:0-11488 GCA_035648615.1 Saccharimonadales bacterium (SeqCode)
GTTGCGGGGTTTCTTCCGGGGAGTAGGCCAGCGTGGCGTTGACCAATCCACCGTCATTCTCGGAAAAGTGCGACCAAATTTTGAGTTTGATGCCGGCTTCTTCGGGGGTCGGCGCGGCCAGGACGGCAGGCTCGAAGTAGCGGACTTGGTCATGCTCGTCCAAAATCAGATCGCCGTAGGTGTCGCGGATCGTTTCGCCGCCGCGGCGTTCGGCGGAGATATTGCCGACGACGGAGCGGACTTTGCGCACGGCTTCCTCGCCGCGAAAGAGAAGCATCAGGACGCGGCGCGGGCGGCGCGTTTTGGGATCGGGCGCGAGATTGCGCAGGATGTAATCGCGGATCAATTCCTGGATGCGGCGGTCCTGGGAATCCGCCGCGGAAATAATGACGTCGGAGTATTGCTGGACCAATTCCAGGCTGGGCGCGAACATGCGGGCGGCGATCAGGTCAAGCCCCGTGCGGGTGATCAAACGGGCCAGGATGCCGCCGGTGCGGGACTTGTGCAGCGTGTAAGGAGTGATGATGACGTACGCGAGTTGTTGCGCCATAGAAAATCAGCTTTGTGGGGTCGGGCTTTTGGAAGTGGTGGCCGCCTTGCCGCCCAGGATCTTAAACATCACCACGCCGCAAGTTGGACATTTGCCCTTGATTGCCTTGCGGCCGTTTTTCATCGTTTCTTCCACCGCCTCGGCAATCTCTTTCTTTGCTTTGCACTTAACGCAGTATCCTTCAGGCATAAAATTGTTCTGCGCAGGGCGCTTCAGACGCCGCCATGCAGGGCAATAGTGTATGAGCCGCCCGTCGCCAGCGTCAACTCGTAAAAGAACGCTCCGGCGCGGCCTTGCGCAACTCGGTTTTTAGGACTTTGCCGGTGGCATTGCGGGGCAAGGCGGGCACAAAGACAATTTGCCGGGGCACTTTGTAATCGGCCAGGCGCTCGCGTATAAACTGAAGCAAAGGCCCTTCCTGCAGTTCAACCCCGTCGTGCGCCGCGACAAAGGCCAGCGGCTGTTCACCTTTGCGCGGGTCGGGAGTCCCGATGACGGCTGCTTCCTTGACGCCGGGGAATTTATAAAGCACCTCCTCGATCTCGCGCGGATAGACATTGATGCCGTTGACCAGCAGCATGTCTTTCTTGCGGTCGGTAATGTAGAAATAGCCGTCCGGGTCGCGGTAGCCGATGTCGCCGGTCAGGAGCCAGTTGCCGCGCATGGCCTTGGCGGTTTCGGCGGGCTGATTCCAATAGCCGAGCATGACATTGCTGCCGCGCACGCAAATCTCCCCGACCACGTCCGCAGGCAGGATCGCTCCCTCGTCGGTTTGCACTGAGACTTCGACATCGCACACCGGCACGCCAATCGAACCGGCCTTCCATGGACCGTGAATCGGATTGAAGGAAACAACGGGGCTGGCTTCGCTCAAGCCGTAGCCTTCCAGCAGCGGAATGGCGAACCGGGCGTTAAATTCCTTGAGAACTTCCCCCGGCAGCGGCGCGCCTCCGCTGATGCAGATCCGCAATGGCAGATCGACCGGCACCGAAGGATGTGTCAGCGCGCGAAAGAATTGCGGGACTGCCGGAAGCAGGGTCGCTTGATGTTGGATGATTTCCTGCACGATGTTCTTGGGCGGATGCAAGGTTTTGACGAGCACAATCGAGCCGCCGATCAGCAGCGGCAGCAGCAATCCAACCGTCAGCATGAAACTGTGGAACATCGGCAGCAGCACCACAAAACGATCTTCCCCCACCGCTTCCAGCACGCGACGGCAGCTTTGCACATTGGCCCACAGATTGTCATGCGAGAGCATCGCGCCTTTGGGATGGCCGGTGGTGCCGGAGGTGTAGATGATCAAGGCCAATTCGGACGCCGCAGCTTGTTCCTCGTCCCCCGTTTCCGAAGTTCCAAGGCTCTCGACGGCCATCGCCTGCAATGCCGGACGCTGCTCGCGCAGCTTCTCGAAGCTCTCGCGCATCGTTTCGTCGAGGATCAGCACATCGATCCCCGCGTCGGCCAAAATAAAATTGACTTCGGGCGGTTTGAGAAAGTTGTTAATCGGCACGACCACCGCGCCCATCTGCAAAATGCCAAACAACGCCGGGATGAATTCCGGGCAGTTTTTGAGCCAGATGCCGACCCGGTCTCCGGGGCGCACTCCCAAGTTCGAGCGCAATTCCCCCGCCACCCACAAGGTCTTCGACCATAGTTCGCCGTAGGAAATTTGCGCATCCCCCCAGAACAGGGCGGTTTTGGCCGAATGGCCCTGGGTTGACTTTGCAAAGGCGCGGGCTAAATTCATTGACTCAAAATTCGGCTGCGCCAGATGCAAGTTCAAGATTTAAAAGTCGGGAGCCATCGCCCTATAATAGGGAACTGTGATTGATTCAGAAGGTACACTGGGTGAATTTCTGCCCCGGCTGCGCGCCGCCGACTGGCTGGCGGTGGACACCGAAGCGGACAGTTTGCACGCCTATCCCGAAAAGCTTTGCCTCATCCAATTAAGCACCGCCCTGGGCGACGAGTTGATTGATCCACTGGCGCCGATGGATTTGCAACCGCTTTGGCTTGAGTTAAAAAAACACCAGTTGATTCTGCACGGCGCAGATTACGATTTGCGGCTGTTGCGCAAAAACCATGGCTTTGTGCCGGCCCGGATTTTTGACACCATGCTGGCCAGCCGGCTGTTGGGCGAACGCGAATTCGGCTTGGTCAACCTCGTCAAAAAATGGCTGAACGTGGCCTTGGAAAAAGGATCGCAAAAAGCCGATTGGTCCAAGCGCCCTCTGACTCCGCGCATGGAAGAGTACGCCCGAAACGACACCCGTTATCTGAAGCCGCTGGCCGGAATACTCGAAGCGCAGTTGCGCGAGAAAGGCCGTCTCGCCTGGCTCGAACAATCCTGCGAACGGCTGATCGCCGAATGCGCCACCCCAACCTCGCCCGAGCCTGACTTGGTGTGGCGGGTGAAAGGCAGCCATAAACTGGGGCGCGCCGAGCTGGCTATTTTGCGCGAGATTTGGCATTGGCGTGAACAGGAAGCAATCGCTGCCAATAAGCCGCCTTATTTTGTGCTCAGCCATGAGGCTTTGGTGGAAATTACGCTCGCCATGGCCGAGAATCGCCTGGTGGACAAGTGGCTGCCGCGCTATTTTTCCCCGCGGCGCAAGGACGGTTTGCACGACGCCATTCAAAAAGCGCTGACCCTTCCTCCCGAGGAGCATCCCGCTTTTCATCGCCCGATTCCGAAACGCCAAACCGAAGCCGAGCGCCGGCGCTTCAATGAATTGGAACTCAAGCGCAACAAGAAGGCCGAAGAATTGGAATTGGATCCCACGCTGATCGCCAGCCGCGCCATGTTGCTCGCTTTGGCCGAAGATTGGAACTGCCATCAAACGGAATTAATGGAATGGCAGCGAGTTCTCCTCGCTTAGATTAGCATCGCCACGATGGCCGCCGAGAGTAGATTGGCCATTGTTCCCGCCAGCATCGCCCGAAATCCCAGGCGCGCCAAATCATCCTTGCGTGAGGGCGCCAGCGCTCCGATGCCCCCAATTTGAATGCCGATGGAACTAAGATTGGCGAACCCGCACAAGGCATACGTGGCAATGACAAACGAACGCGCGTCAATGTGATCCCGTATTTCCTTAAGCTGGCCAAAGGCGATGAGTTCGTTGCCCACCATGCGAATCCCCAGCAGCGAACCGATGTGAGATGCGTCCTTCCATGGAATGCCAATGAGCCAGGCGACCGGCGCAAAGAGCCAGCCGAGAACCAACTGTAAACTCCCGGGGAACCACGAGATGTAGCCATGCACCCATCCCATGATCCCGTTCAAGAGAGCAATCAGCGCCAAAAAAGCGATGAGCATGGCGGCGACGTTCAAGGCCAGGTTCAAACCGTCACCCGTTCCGCGCGCGATGGCCCCGAGCACGTTGCTATGCTTGTCCTCTTCCGCGGCCACAATATCCACTTTGTCGCCGCTGACGGGAGTTTCCGTTTCGGGCACGAGGGTTTTTGCAATTAACAGCGTCCCCGGGGCGGTCATGATCACCGCGCCGAGAATATGTTTGGCTTCGACGCCGGTGGCAATGTAAGCCGCCATGATCCCGCCGCTGACGTGCGCCATCCCGGCCGTCATGATGGTCATCATTTCGGAGCGGGTGAGACTGGAGAGAAAGGGCCGAATGGTCAAAGGCGCTTCGGTTTGTCCCATGAAAATACTGGCCGCGACATCCAGGGATTCTGCTCCGCTGACCCCCATCAGGCGCGTCATAATCCAGGCTGCGCCTTTGATAATCACCTGCATGATCCCGAAGTGATAAAGCATGGCAAAAAACGCCGCCATAAAGATGATGGTGGGCAAAATGGCGAAGGCGAAAACAAATCCCGACGCTCCGGTGGGGTCCGCCAATGAACCGAAAACAAAAGCCGCGCCGTCGTAAGCATAATGAAGCAGTTGGTTCACTTTCGCGCCCGCCGCGTCCATCACGTTCCTGCCCCAGGCGTACCGCAGCACCAGAAAGCCAAAAAGCAATTGCAGCCCCAGCCCCCAGGCGACGACCTTCCACTTGACGGCCTTCCGATTGGTCGAAAACGCGTAACAAGCCGCCAGGATGGCCAGGATTCCTAAAACGCTCGTGAATCTCTGCATGGCGGTTGTTTAAGTTTTTTTCCGTTCGCCTTCGATGACACGTTTGACCAGTTGACGCGGCTGGTTCGGCTGTTGGGGGCCGATTGGGTAGGCGTCCTGCAAGAATTGCAAGGCATTTCCGAGATAGGTGGCATCATTGTAATGCACGGTGGCGATGCGTTCGCCGATTTGGACGGCGTCGCCGGTTTTTTTGTGCAATTCTAGTCCTACGTGATGGTCGATGCAGTCATCCTGCTTGTTGCGTCCGCCGCCCAGAACAAGACTGGCCATGCCCACTTTCTCACAGTGTATCTCCGTGATGAAACCCGCTTCCTCCGCCTTGAATTCCGTCGCGAAGGTTGCGGGAGCCAGATCGCTGGAAATATCCCCGCCTTGCTGCCGGCACATTTCGCGAAACTTTGCCAGCGCCCGGCCGCTGCTCAACAATCCCTCCGCGCGCGCCCGGCCAGCCTCCACGGTTTCCGTGTGCGCCCCGAGATAAAACATCCAGGCAGAAAGTTCAATCGAGAGGGAGCGCAAGTCTTCGCTCATTGGCTGCCGGTCGCCGCGCAATATCTCGATGCACTCGCGCACTTCAAGGCTATTGCCGACGGTGCGGCCCAATGGCTGATCCATGTCAGTGATGAGTGCAGCCATGCGTTTGCCCATTCGTTCTCCGGTTTCAACCATCATTCTGGCCAGGTGCTCCGCATCTTCCTGCCGCTTCATAAATGCGCCGGAGCCGGTCTTGACATCCAACACCAGGGCGTCAATACCCTCGGCCAATTTCTTGCTCATGATGCTGGCGCAAATCAGCGGCGGGCTTTCGACCGTCCCCGTGACATCGCGCAGCGCGTACATCCTTTTGTCCGCAGGGGCAATTTCGGCTGTCTGCCCCACAATCGCGCAGCCGCAACTGCCAAGGATGTTGATAAACTCACTGGGCGACAAGTTGACTTTGAAACCAGGAATAGCCTCCAGTTTATCGAGCGTCCCGCCGGTATGGCTCAGACCGCGTCCGCTGATCATGGGCACGATCAACCCCCCCGCCGCGACAATCGGCGCGAGGATCAGCGAAGTTTTGTCGCCGACTCCGCCTGTGGAATGCTTATCGACTTTAACCCCGGGCAGCGCGCTCAAATCCATCACTTGACCCGAGCGCAACATCGCCTCCGTCAACGCCGCCGTTTCCGCCTCGGACATTCCGCGCAGGACGACAGCCATCAGCCAGGCGGACATCTGATAATCCGGCACATCACCGCGAGTGAAAGATTCGATCAGAGAAAAAATTTCCCTCGGGGAATGTTCTCCGCCGTCACGCTTCTTGCGTATCAGATCAACCGGCCGCATCACGATGCGCGACACTAACAGCGCCCGCGACAGCTGGGAAGCCGCATTTCAGTCTTTAACGCAAAATGGCACAACTGGTGTTTAAACCACTCTCGATCAGGCTTGATTTATGAGGCGAGCCAAAGTATCAACCCCGACAATGCTTGTGCGTCTGTATGCGGACAATTACCGGTGCTTTTCATCGTTTACGTTGGAACTGGGTTCGCTTTCTGTCCTTTTGGGTTCCAACGGCAGCGGAAAATCGACCGTCCTCGGCCTGATTGCTAGGCTGCGAGACTTTCTCACCGGCCGGGGAACCTCGCTTGAGTTGTTTCCTCCGGAGACTCTTTGCCGATGGGATAAACGGTTTGAACAGACATTCGAATTGGGGGTGAAGATCCAGGAACAGGGCGAATATGTCTATCGCCTTCTAGTCCGGCACGAAGCGCCCGAACGCGGGCTTAATAAGGTTATCGAAGAAACATTGGTTTTGAACGGGAAACCTTTGTTTGAGGGAACGGATCAAGAAATCCGGCTGCATAATGACTGGCAGAGCGGAAATCCGGTCAAACTGCTTCCTGATTGGCATGTTTCCGGCATCTCCCGAATCAACGAACGCCACGACAATAAGAAACTGACCGCATTTCGAATGGCTGTCGCGAACATGCTGGTTTTGCAATTGAATCCTGCCTTGGTAAGCGCCGTTGCCCCAGCGAAAAAGTCGGTTGAAATCCCTTCGCCAGATTGTTCCGATTTTGCCGGATGGTTGCGACATATTTCGATGGCGGAGGCGCTCGTCAGGCAAGAGGCGGAAAAAAGTTTGACGCAAGGATCTCTCCCCGGTTTTCGCGCTTTTCAGGCCGTTCCATCCGGAGATGCCGAGATACTTGAGTGCCTATTCGAGGCGAAGCCAAAGCCGCTGAAATTTCGTCTGGACGAACTTTCTTACGGCCAAATCGCGCTGATTATTTTGGAAGTCGCCATGGCCGCCGCCGCTGAACGCGGCGGCGCACTTCTGTTGGATGAACCGAGCAATTTTCTCGGCCTGTCAGAGATTCAACCGCTTCTTATTCGTCTGCAAGACGCTGCTTTGGAAGGCCGCTACCAAGTGATATTGACAGCGCACCATCCGATTGCCGTCGATCTTCTGGCTGGTGCTTATGGCCTCTGGCTGGACAGAGATCCCACAGGTCCCACGCGGGTCCATCGCATGCAGTTGACGGATTCCGCCTTGGGGGACAAGTCCACAATGACAATGTCCGACTTAATGGCACGCGGATGGGTTTCAACCCTGAAGGCGCCAAACGTGCCCGCCCGGTAATGGCTCGAGTCTGCACCATCATTCTAGTTTGCGAAGGGTGGCGCGATTCCGCGTTTGCTCGCGGCTTTTTGGAAATGTCAGGCAACCGAAGAATCTATCCTAAAGTGAACCCGCGCGGCTCCGGCCATGGCTGGGTTAAAGCTCAGTTTGTAAATGAAATTGCCAACTTAACCCGATTTTCGGAAGGTCGCGGTGTATTGGGGTTGCTTGATGAAGATGGCGATTCTGGTCGGGAAAATGAGATCGTCATAGCATTAGCCGCGCAAAATCTTGGATCGCTTTCAGCGCGTGACGGCCGCTGTTTGCTGCTTCCAACACGAAATCTGGAAACGTGGCTCTACTGGTTAAAATGTCACCAAAATGGTATTCCAGCGTCAATTGACGAAACGACGGATTTCAAACGGCAACCGCCCGGCGGCGCTTCACGCATCACCGATCGAGACTGCCGGCCCGCCGGCGAGTATCTGCATAAGTTGGATCATACGAAGTTGCCGGAACACTGTCCTCCAATGTTGCGGCGGGGACTGGTTCAATTGCGGGACTTTGTTGAGGCTGTCAGCCGTTAAGGAAGCCCGGTTTCGCCCAAAACAAAACCGTCCACCAACAATTCGCGCATGGGACGGCTGACCATTCCCTTCGCGCTCGAATACCAGACGACCGCTTCCGGCCCGAACTCGGCGATGACTTGGCGACACGCGCCGCAAGGTGAACAAGGCGCTCCGCGCTGGTTGACCACCACGACACTCACGATTTCCGGCTTTTTCGGACTGGCGGCGACGGCGGCAAAGATGGCGTTGCGTTCCGCGCAAATGGTCAGGCCGGAGGACGCGTTTTCCACGTTGCAACCGCTGAAGATGCGTCCATCTTTCAGCAGTATGGCCGCCCCAACCTGGAAGTTCGAGTAGGGCGCGTAGGCGCGTTTCATGGCCGCGCGCGCCTGCCGCAATAATTTTGGCGGTGGAGAGTCCATTAAATGGTCGCCAGTGCGCTGTCCAGCACGTCGAGTAAAAAATCGGCGTCGGCCTGGGTGATGCACATTGGAGGCGCAAAACGAATCGTTTGGCCCGACAAGCCGCCTTTGCCGAGCAACAACCCAAAATCGCGGCTGGCTTCGACCACTTGGGCGCATTCCGCTTTGGCCGGCTCCTTGGTTGCGCGATCTTTGACCAATTCGATGCCGAGCATCAACCCTTTGCCGCGCACGTCGCCAATAATATTATGTTTGGCCTTTAATTTTTCCAAACCGGCTAAAATATGCGCGCCGAGTTTCAATGAGTTCGCCTGAAGGTTTTCCCGCTCGATGACTTCGAGCACCGCTTTGCCTTGCGCGCAGACCACTGGGTTGCCGCCGAAAGTATTGAAGTGAATTCGCCTGGCCACCGTCGCCGCAATCTCCGGCGTGGTCACCACCGCGGCCAGTGGGCAGCCGTTGCCAATCCCCTTGGCCATGGTCACAATATCAGGAATCACTCCTTGCGTCTCGAAGCCCCAGAAATGTGTGCCGGTTCTCCCAAAGCCCGCCTGCACTTCGTCCGCGATGCAGACGCCGCCCGCCGCGCGCACATGCGCGTAGGCGTTCTCGAGATACCCGTCGGGAAAAACCACCACGCCGCCCACGCCTTGAATCGATTCCGCGATGAAGGCCGCCACTTGCCCGGAGGTCGCGTAGTCAATAAGACTTTTGACGTCCGCCGCGTATTTTTTGCCGGCTTCGGGATCGGTCCGGTTCCAGGCGCCGCGATAGGGATCGGGCGCCATGGCATGATGGACGCCGAAACTATGCGGCACGTTGAATTTCCAGGTGCTGTGCGAAGTGAGTCCCATGGCCGACATGCTGCCGCCATGATAACAGTTGCGGAGGGCGATCGCGTCGAAATTGCCCGTGTAAGCGCGGGCCATCAGCATGGCCAGATCGTTCGCCTCGGAGCCGGAATTGACGAAGTAGCACACCTTCAGATTCCCCGGCATTTTCGAGGCCAGCTTCTCGGCGAATTCGGCGATGTTGGGATGCAAATAAATCGTCGTGGAATGTTGCAGGAGATCGTTTTGCCGGTGAGCCGCCTCAACAACGTGCGGATGACAGTGGCCCACGCTGATCGTCACAATGCCGCCCAAGCCGTCGAGATAACGCCGTCCTTTTTCGTCGAAAATATATTGGCCCTTTCCCTCAACCAGCATGATCGGTTTCTTGTAATATAGAAAAATGCCCGGGCTGAGAAATTTGCGGCGCAGGTCCAAAACTTCGTCGGCGGACTTGCCAGCATAAGGCTGCGGTTGATGATCAAAAGGTGGCAAAACGGGTGTTTTCATTTTTGGAAATTCATCTTTCGAGCCGCAAGATAGACAGTGAACGCCACCGCAAATCCCACGAACCACGCGTAATTATAAAGGGTAATAAAAAACGGCGCGACATTTTCCTTCGGCAAAACGTTGATGGTCGCCAGGAAGCCGGGCAGGTTGGGCAGAATTGCCACTGTCAAGGCGAACAACGCCACCAGGCTGAAGCCACAGGTATAGCGGTACTCGCCCGCCTCGTCATAGAGCGCCGCCAAATTCAACCGGCAGCGCCGGCAAACAAAATAGTCGGCGATCAAAATTCCGCCGATAGGCCCGAGCAATGCGCTGTAGCCGAGAAGCCAGGTAAAAATATAGCCCGACGGATCTGCCACCAATTTCCAAGGCATCATCAGAATGCCCACAATGCCGGTGATCAAGCCGCCGATGCGAAAGGAGATCTTGCGCGGCGCGAGATGGGCGAAATCGTTGGCGGGACTGACTACATTCGCGGCGATATTTGTGGCCAGCGTCGCGATGCAGAGCGCCAGCATGGCGACAATCAATACCACCGGATTTTTGAAGCGCGTCAGAACATCCACGGGGTCCCACAACGTTTTGCCATAAATGATGGTCGTGGCCGAGGTCACAGCCACGCCAATAAAGGCGTACAGCGCCATGGTTGGCGGCAGCCCGACCGCTTGGCCGATTATTTGATCGCGCTGGCTCCGCGCATAGCGTGAAAAGTCGGGAATATTCAACGAGAGCGTCGCCCAAAAACCGATCATGCCCGTCAACCCAGGAACGAAGAACATCCAAAACTGCCCGGCCTTGGGCTGTCCTGGATCGAAGGCCGAAGGCTGTGATAAAATGGGCCCGAATCCTCCCCCCGCTCGATAAGCCCATCCCAGCAAAACCAAACCCAGGACAATCAGCAAAGGCGCTTTGATGCTTAGAAGAATGCGGATCGAATCAATTCCTTTATAAATGACAAACATGTTGATTGCCCAAAAAAAGAGAAAGCAAATCAACTGCGGCAAAGTGATGCCGAGAGCATTGTGCGCCGTTCCGCCCATCGCTGGAAAGAAGATGGCCAGAATTTTGTGAATGGCCTCGCCGCCAATCCACGTTTGAATGCCAAACCATCCGCACGCCACCAGCGCGCGCAGCAACGCCGGCACATTCGCGCCCCTGGTTCCGAACGCCGCGCGGCAATAGACCGGAAAAGGAATTCCATAACGCGTGCCCGCGTGCGCGTTCAACACCATTGGAATCAGCACAATGACATTGCCGATAAAAATGGTGAGAATGGCTTCCCACCAATTCATCCCGCCGCCGATGAGCGACGAGGCAAGCATGTAAGTCGGGATGCACGCCGCCATCGAAATCCAGAGCGCGGCGAAGTTCCAGTACCGCCAAGTGCGGCGTTCCAGCGGCACGGGCGCGAGATCCGCATTGAACAAGGCGCTCGAGTCAAGCAGACTTTTTTCCGCCACGCTTAAGCTGGAGGGATCCGTCATCGCTGCCGCGGAGTTTTGCCGATCAACCGGCCGCAATCAAGCCTGCAGGAATGGCGCTTCACCAAACTTCCACCGGGCCTTTGGGCACTGGGATGGCCGCGCGGTCGGCCACCGTCGGTTCGCGCATGAACGACGCCACCATGGGCGGCGGACGGTAGCTGGGTTTTAGCTGGCCTGTCTCATCGACGAACTGCAAACGCCAGCGACTGTAGTGGTCCAGGATGTCGTGGAACTCGGCCAGGGTCGAAAGTTTGACAATGCGCTTGTTGAATTCGCTCGCCGGGCCGAAACGCTTGGAATACCACGGCCCGATTTTTCGAAACATGAGGCATCCCCGAGCTTCGCCAAAAATTTCGATATTTAACTCCATGTGACGGCGCATAATGCGCAGGCGTTCCTCGAAGGCAGGCTCCGGC
>DASRLE010000655.1:0-9925 GCA_035648615.1 Saccharimonadales bacterium (SeqCode)
ACGCCCCAACAAGTTCACCACGCAACGGTAAAATGAAATCCCTCCTCCCCCAGTGCTTCGTTCCGGTTCGCTACGCTCACCTCCACTGCGCACTGGGGGAGGAGGACAATCAACAACAACAATCAACAACAATGTTCAAAGCACCAAATTTATTTCAGGACTTGACCGCTCATGGGGTTTTTCTTAAATGACAGATAACAAATTTTCAATGGCCAATTTTCAATCGAAACACACCAAGGCCAAACAAAGCGACGTTCACCCGGACGGTCGCCCCATCACCGAAAAGGATTGAACTGCCGTTTCCTGTGGTGAAAAATGGCGGTTCAATGACCGTCGAGGCCCCCGATCCTCCCAATGCTGCCGCGTCCCTCCCGGCGCGGCATTCGCCGTTGCGCGACTTGAATTATTCCGTCGTGCAACAGTGCATGCACTGCGGCCTCTGCCTGCCCACCTGCCCCACCTACGACGCCACCAAATCGGAGCGCAACAGCCCGCGCGGCCGCATCGCGCTGATGCGCGGCATCGCCGATGGCCGGCTGGAGCCGACGACGACCTTCGCGGACGAAATGTATTTTTGCCTCGGCTGCCTCGCCTGCATGACCGCTTGCCCCGCCGGCGTCGATTATGCCGATCTCTTCGAGAACGCCCGCGCCGAAGCCGAAGAAAGCGGCGTCTTAAAAAGTCCCAAGCGCAATTTCATTCGCTGGCTCACGCTCTGCTGGCTCTTTGGCGATCTGCGACGGCTGCGCTTCGTCGGATCTCTGATCCGGCTCTACCAACGGCTGGGTTTGCAGAACTTCGTCCGGCATTCGGGCATCATGAAACTTCTCCCCGCGCGCCTGGGAGAATTGGAAGCCATGACCCCCGCCATCCAGCCGCAATTCTCGGCGCAACTTATTCCGCCGGTTCTTCCCGCCGCCGGGCCAAAAAAATATCGCGTCGCTTTACTGACCGGCTGCGCCCAGGACCTGATGTACAGCGATGTCAACCGCGACACCGCCCAAGTGCTTTCCCACAATGGCTGCGAAGTCGTCACCCCCGCGCGGCAAAATTGCTGCGGCTCACTCCATGCGCACAACGGGGAATTGGAGATGGCGCGCGTCCTGGCCCGGAAAAGCATCGACCAGTTTCCCCCGGCGGACTTTGACGCCATCATCAGTAATGCCGCCGGTTGCGGCTCCCATCTCAAGCATTACGCGCGGTTGCTGGCGGACGATCCCGCTTATCGCCAGCGCGCCGAGCTGTGGGATGTCAAGTTGAAAGACATTCACGAATGGCTCTCCCAAATCGGCATCGCCCGCCCTTCCGCCTCCGTCCCGGCGCAAACGGTGACCTATCACGAGGCGTGTCATTTGTGCCACGGCCAAAAAATCACCGCCCAACCCCGGCAACTCCTGCGCGCGATTCCGAATTTGACGCTGGTTGAATTGCCCGAGAGCACCTGGTGTTGCGGCAGCGCGGGCATTTACAATCTCATCCAGCCCGAAATGGCCAACGAACTGCTCGATCGCAAACTCCGCCATGTCCTCTCGACCAAAGCGCCCGTGGTCGCCACGGGGAACCCCGGCTGCCTGGCGCACATGTCCAACGGCGTGCGCCGTCAGAAGCTCAACTTGCGCATGGCCCATCCGATTACGCTGCTGGCCGAAGCGTATCGCGCCGGTGAAAAATAAACGGAACTATTAGTCACTGGTTTGTCACGAAATATCCCTTGACGAATTAAGCGGGTTCTGCAAATCTAATCCGCAGTAGCTTGCGGGCGGCCTGGCCCGGAAGCAGCAAATCCCGTGAAAAAAACAACCTCGCCACGAGTTTTGGATAGTCGTATTCCATTGCAAATCCGTCGCCAAATCGAACTCAGCGCGAACTCCGCATTTCCAACAAAAAACATAAACTAACAAACCGTTGAGCCACCCATGAAAAAATTAGCAGCACTCCTCACCATTGCACTTCTCGGAACCCTGTCGGCCCGCGCGACGGTTCTTTTCCAGGATTTCTTGAACTACCCCAACGGCATCATTGAAACCGACGGGGTCTGGCAGGTTTATTCGCCCGCGCCCCCGACCCTTCCCTCCGGCGACGCCGCCATCTCCAACAAGATGATCATTCTCAAGACCGGCGACAAGGACGCGGTCGAAGCGCCCTACAATAACAATACGGGCAGCAGTATCGTTTACGCCAGTTTCTCCATTGTAATGACCGCGTTGCCGTCTTCCAATGGGAGTTATTTTATCGAGTTCCAAAGCACCAACGACAGCGCGGACGTGGCCCATCTGTTCGCCGCGACCAAAAGCTCAGTCATCCCAGGGACCTATCGCTTGGGGATCGCTAACTTCGCCACCTCCTCCGCCACGACGGGGGTCAAACTTTATCCGTTGGACCTCGCGACCAACATCGCCTATGACGTGGTTATGAGCTACGACCCCACCCAGACCGACCCCTTTCCGGGCGCGACCCTGGTGGTCAATCCAGCCTCACAAACTGATTTCGCGAACAGTCCCACTTACGCGACGGACAACGCAGGGTCCGCCAAACAGCTTGCGCTGACCAACTCAGCCCTTGGCCTTAGCCCGTTTGAAAGCGCCAACATTGGCAATGTCTCCGTGGGCACGGCCTTTAGCGATGTTTTCACCTTTACCCCTGCGCCCCCAGTTATAGGAATCCAGCCACAAGGCGCCTCCATCTATTCTGGAAACAATTTGACCCTTTATACCGCCGCTTCCGGCCTCGGCCCAGTGACCTATCAATGGTACTCCAACAACGTCGCACTGGCCGATAATGGCGTGACCGTGATCGGCTCAACCGCGAATATACTGCAACTCAATAATCTTCAACTGACGGCAAACTACAGCGTCACCGCGACCGATTCCGCAGGCAGCACGCCCAGCGCGCCGGCGACAATTACGATAAATAATACCCTCACGGCTCCCTTCTTCACCACGCAGCCCAAGGGCGTTACCAATGGGCTGGGTTCTACCATAATCTTGACATCGCTTGCCAACGGCACCGGCCCCTTAACCTACGAATGGTACTTCCAAGGCACCAATGCCCCCGGCTATAACCCGATTGCTTCCGGTGCCACTCTAACCTTGGGCGGAGCTACTTATAGTCAATCCGGAACCTATTACGTCACGGCCAGCGGCGGTGACGGCTCGCAGAACAGTTCTAACGTCCTGGTGCAAGTGACCACGCCGCCGTTGGTCACGATTGGTTTTCTGCACAGCTTGCTCAAATCCAACAACGTGACGGCCGGGACGTTTAACCTAAGCAGTGGAGCATCCTATACGGTTCAGGGAGTGGTGACCAGTATTGGAGCGGTTGAGACGGCAACCTACTCGGAATATTTCGTGCAAGATGCCACCGGCGGGGCTTTGGCCTTTGTCAGCAGCACCTCCAGCGGAAGCACCAACGTGCCTCCGGTTGGCTCGCTGGTCCAAATTGTTGGGGTGGCCCAGCAGTATTATGGGCAACTTGAACTGGTTCCGAATCCCAGTGTGGCCGGCACCATCACCATCCTCAGCAATAACGTCCCCCTGCCCGCCCCGGTGCTGCTCAACGTGGGACTGCTGGCCACCAACACTATGGGCGCCTACGGTCTGAGCGTTCAAGGTGGACTTGTCACGGGCACCAATCTTTACCTTTACGCTACAGGCACGGGAACTCCCCTGGCTGGAGCGACCTTCCCCACCAACGCAAGCCAGGCCTTGTACGCCTTTGCCGCCCCGTACTCAGTCGGGCAACCTTATGTGGAAGTTTACCTTACTACCTATACGAACGCGCTGAACCAGTTGAACACCAATTTCTTTGGCCAGCTCATCCCGACGAATGTTTACCAACTCACCGGTGCGATTGACCTTTACTCGACGAATCAACCCGAGCTTGTTCCTTCACGATACCAGGATTTTGTGGTCAAACCGCCGGCGCGTTTCAACGTCGGAATCTCCTCCAGCAATGGAGTAGCCACTCTAACTTGGCCGGCTTCCATTGGCTCGACTTACAGCGTCTATAGCTCGACCAATGTCAGCGGTCCCTGGACGCAAACCTTCGGCTTGAGCTATTATCCGAGCACCGGCAGTTACTCGGTAACAAACACCAACAGCGCGACCAGCCAGTTCTTCTTTATGAGCACGCCATAAAAGGCCTCAACCGGAGTCAAATTATGCCCAACAGACTCAACGCAACAAACCGGGATGCCGCCGCGAGGCGGCGGGCATTCACACTGATCGAATTGCTCGTCGTCATCGCCATTATTGCCATTCTGGCCTCGCTGCTTCTGCCGGCTCTAGCCCATGCCAAGGAGCAAGCCAAGCAGGCTCAGTGTCTCTCTAATTTCAGACAATGGGGGATAGGCGTCCAGATGTACACTCCCGATTACAACAATATCTTTCCGCACGACGGAATGGGAGTCACTGGGCAGTACCCGGATCAGCCTTTGGGGCCAACCGACCCGGGAAATCCCTATGGTGTTGCGGTGGACACTGGGACTCCGCAAGATCCCAGCGCATGGTTTAATCTGTTGCCCCCCTACATGTCGGGACAACCGCTGGTTACTTATTACAACAATATGAACAACGCTCGCGGAGGGGGGCCCACCAAGGCAACCCAATACATGCCGTTCCCTGGTGGCCAAGGCCCCATTTGGGAATGTCCGTCGGCGACAATGAGTTTGTCCACAGTGACCACCCCGTTAATGGGATACGGTCTCAATGGATTCTTTAGTTATGTCATGAACATTGACTTGAAAAGGTCGGCCGACGGGACACTGGCGTGGCCCTTCATGCCGAAGATGACCACACTCGGAAAACCTTCCGCTACAGTATTCATGTATGATTGTTGTTTTGATCCAGTGACAGAGGTCGTCAACGGTTCGCCCGGTTACAACTCGGTCAATCCGGCAAATCGGCAAAACAGCTATGCTTCGCGCCATAACAAAGGAGGGATAATCACCTTCCTGGACGGGCATTCACTGTTTTATAAAACCGCCTATATTCAAAACAATCCTTCCACAGGCGGCCACAATGAACCGCTCCTGGGAGATGTCATTTGGGACCCACCCTACCGCGCTTCCCTGGGCAATTGACTCCGCCTTTTTCGGGCCAAAGCGGAACTTCGTTCCGCGCTCCAAGACGCTTCGCGCGTCGAAGAACCGGCAGGTTTTGGACTGCGCGCGCGCCAGCGCCGCTTTCCCCCACCCGCAGCAATTCGCCTGCAAGCCTTAATAGACAAGGCGCCGAAGTTTCTGTAGTGTGACTTCCCATGATGAGCACCGCCGCCGGCCAGCGTCCTGCGCGCGTCATTTCCATCGATGCCGCGCGCGGCTTGGTCATGTTCAGCATGATCTTTGTCAACGATATTGCCGGCGTGTCGCACAAGGTGGTCCCCGATTGGTTGCGCCACTTCCATGGCCGCAGCGGGATGACGTTTGTTGACTTGGTTTTTCCCGCGTTTCTTTTTATTGCCGGAATGTCCATTCCAGCCGCGCTCGGGGGGCGTTTGCGCGCTGGCGAACCGGTGTGGAAAACGTTCCTGCACGTCGTGGTGCGCGCGCTTTCCCTGCTTTTCATCGGCATCCTGATGGTCAACGAGGAGTCGCCCGGCCCCGATATGTCGGGCCTGTCTCCCGACCTCTGGACGACCCTCATGTTTCTCTCGGCGATATTGGCCTTTTGCTCCCTTTCGCCTCCGCGCCAAACCGAATCGTCGTCTGAAAACCGAAAGCGCTGGCCATGGATCTCGCGAATACTTCGCTTCGCCGGCTTGACCGGATTGGTCGTGCTGGCCTTCATGTTTCGAGGCGAGAAGGGCCAGCGCATTATCAGCCTGTCGCCCTTTGTTCTTCATACTTCCTGGTACGGCATTCTCGGTTTGATCGCGTGGGCTTATCTGGTGGGTTCCATTGTCTATCTGGCCTTTCGAGGCAGCGCCCTCGCGCTCCTCGGCTGCATGGCATTGCTTCTCGCCCTCTATCCGGCGGATAAGACGGGCGCCTTTGATGATTTTTGGTTGAGCCGTTACCTCGGCATCGGTGAAATGCTGGGAGCCCTCCCGAGCATTACCGTCGCTGGATTGCTTCTGGCCTCCATCTTGCCGCCTTCGGGAAGCCTGACGGTGACCGCCAGACTCCGATTCACGGCATGGTTCATCGTCGGATGCTCCGCCGCCGCTTCGTTGCTCGCCGGGCTTTATGGCATCAACAAAAATGCGGCGACCCCGTCCTGGTGCCTCTGGGCCTGCGCTCTGACCGCGTTGCTCTGGCTGGGTTTCCACCTTCTCTCCGACATTGGTTCCGTCCATCCGGCGGCCAAAGTCCTCGCCTTGGCTGGCCGCAATGTTTTGCTGGCGTATCTCTTATCGGAAATGCTGCCGGGCCTCCTGTCTCTTTTGCGCGCCGACGAATGGTATGACAAAGTGGGTAATCTCAATCTGGCGGCGGCGGTCGCACGTTCCGCCGGAATGGCCATCGCCCTGCTCGCCGCGACGGTAGGTTTGAACCGCCTCGGCTTCCGCCTCAAGCTGTGAGCGGCCATCCTCTTCCCATCCCAATCCCAACGGGATTGAATCATTCAGCCCAGGGGTTGCGAGGCACGAGCTACCCTGGGACATACCCCCATTCCTACAACCCTGAAGGGGTTGCATCACAAATATCGTTGCACCCATCCAACCCTCTTCAGGGTTGAGGACATAGGATGCCGTTTTCCCAGCGTAGCCGCTGGCGCGTCAACGCTGGGCTGGATGATTCAATCCCGTTGGGATAAAAATAGCGCGCACCATGCGCGTCTATTGTTGACAGCCCTCCTCGCCAAAGGGCAAAAAATCGCGCGCACGGTGAGCGGCAAAGATTTTCGATTCTGTGGTATAAGAGTTGAGTGAACAGCATTATGAAAACAGACAATCTTCGAGCGAGAACGGGAAATGGGCCGGGAACAGCGATAATCAAGGCAAATCAAGGTAAATTAAGAGCGCGCCGAGCCGACAAAAATTTCGCCGGTTTTCTGCTGACATCCAGCGCGAAACAACGTAACAACAGGCATTAAACTTAAACTACCAATCTTGTGAGTGAAACTCTCCGCTATTTGCAATCTGAATCCGCCGAGAACGGCATCGAGATCGGCGCTCTCGTCAAGTATTTGCTGCTCGACGCCATCAAAGCCGGGGCGAGCGATATTCATATCGAGCCGTGGGAAAGCACGCTGGCCGTGCGCATCCGCCTCAATGGCGTCTTGACAGAGCTCGTCCACCTGCCCTTGGAATTGATGGAAAAGATTTCCGGGCGCTTCAAGGTCCTGGGGAATTTGGTCACTTACCAAACGGGTTTGCCCCAGGAGGGCCATGCCCCGGCTGACCCGGAGTTGGGCGGCGTCGAACAGCGCATTTCGATTTTTCCAACCACGCGCGGAGAAAAAATCGTCGTGCGAATTTTTGACCCGAGCAATCGCAGCTTTGATCTGGCCACGCTTGGTTTTGATGACGACATCCTGCAGCAATTCATGAAGTTGCTGGCCAAACCGAGCGGGCTGATTCTTTTGACCGGACCCACTGGCTCGGGAAAAACAACGGCAATCTATTCCGCCCTTTATACCTTGGTGCAACGTTCCGGCCCGGCGATCAGCATTGCCACCGTCGAAGACCCGGTGGAATTTAACCTGCCCATGATTGCCCAAGCGCAGGTGAACCTCGCCCAGGAATTCACTTACCCCAAAGCGCTTCGCTCGCTCATGCGGCAGGACCCGCAGGTCATTATGGTCGGCGAAATTCGAGATCCCGAGACGGCGGCCATCGCCGTCCAAGCCGGCCTGACCGGGCATTTGGTCATCAGCACCATTCACAGCGGCAGCACGGCCGGGGTCTTTGCCCGCTTGATCAATATGGACATCGAGCCATTCCTGCTTTCCTCCAGCGTGACGGGGGTGCTCGGCCTGCGCCTCATTCGCAACAATTGTAATTTCTGCTCGCAACCTTACGAACCAAGCCCGGGCGTTCTGCGGTTGGTGCCAGTGGAAGACCGGGAAAACGCCAATTTCCGCCAAGGAGCGGGATGCGACCAGTGTCTCAACACCGGATTTTCCGGCCGCACCTCGGTCGTGGAGTTGCTTAACGTGGACCAGCCGTTCCGCGACGCTGTCATGCAGAAAATGCCCACCAAAGCTTTGCAACACGTCGCCGTGGCCCAGGGCATGCAAACCATGTGGACGCGAGGGCTGCGCCGCGCTCTCAGTGGACAGACCACCGTGGAAGAAATTCTGCGCGTCATCTCCGTGGATGAGATTTAGCCGTGCGGGATTTAATTTTGGCCAGTCTGGCAGGTTTGAGTTTTGTCCTCACCGCGTGGCGATGGATCGTCGGGCAACGTTTTCCGCTACATCGCCCGCTCGCCGCCGCCGCCTCTCTCCCGGGCGTCACGTTTCTCAAACCGCTGAAAGGGTGCAATGCGGAGACAGCGCACTGTTTGCGAAGCTGGTTTGGGCAGCGCTATCCAGGAGCGGTGCAAATCCTGTGCGGAGTTGCCTCGGCGGATGACCCTGTCTGTCCGGTGGTGAAGGAGCTAATGGCGGAATTCCCGGCAGTGGACGCGCAGCTTGTCATTTGCAGCCAGAATCTCGGAACCAACGGCAAAGTTTCCACGCTCCGGCAATTGGAGCCGCATATCCACCATCCGCTCATCGTCTTGAGCGACGCCGATGTCAGAGTGACGCCCGCTCTGGCGGCCCAGGTGACGCCGCTGCTGGCCGATCCGGGCGTTGGCTTGGCTAATTGCTTCTATCGGCTGGCCAATCCCACCACGCTCGCCATGCGCTGGGAAGCTGTGGCCATCAACGCCGATTTTTGGAGTCAAGTACTGCAATCGAAAAGCCTGCGTCCGCCTGATTTCGCCCTTGGCGCAGTCATGTCTTTCTCGGCGGTTTATCTGCGGAAAATCGGCGGTTTCGCGCCGCTGGCGGAGTATCTAGCGGACGATTATCAATTGGGCCGCCACATTACGCAAGCCGGCGGACGCATCGAATTGTCCACAACGGTCGTGGACTGCCGGGAAGCGCCCATGGCCTGGCCGGAAGTTTGGGCGCATCAGGTGCGATGGGCGCGCACCATTCGCGTTTGTCAGCCCGCCCCCTTTTTCTTGAGCCTGCTGGGCAACGCCAGCTTGTGGCCTTTGCTCTGGCTTCTCTTTGGACGCAGTCCCATGTCGGTCCCTGTCTGGGTGGCGTTACTTGTCTTTCGGACTCTTACCGCCGCGCAACAACAAAGCCGCCTGACCCAAGCCCGCGCCCATCTGCCTTATTGGTGGATGGCGCCGGTCAAGGATTTACTGGATGTATTGATCTGGGCGGCGGCCTTTCTCGGCAATCATATTGACTGGCGTGGGCAGCGCTATCGCGTTTTGTCCGATGGCAAACTATTGAAGGTCTGAAATTTCCTTCGACAAATCGAACCGCTCAAATACTCCGCCCAACAACTTGAGTCCAATCGCCACCTCGACCGCCAGCACAACGGCCACCGCCACGCTGCCCGCCAGCACCATCGCCGCCTGCGGCAGAAAGCGCGACCCCACCAAAAAAACCACCGCGAAGACGGCCGTGGCCGGCGCCAGAGACAATACTAGAATAAACAACTGCCCGAACATCAGGATCAGCCGCTGCCCGGTCGCTTCAAATCCGCGCGGCCCTTCCTTGCCCAATTGGAACCAGGCTGGAAAAAATAAGACCGCCGCATTCGGAATGAGCAACGCAGTAAAATCAACAAACGGCAGCACGATGGCCGCGCCTAATGCGACGCTTCCCCGCAAAACCACGGAAATCGAGTGCTGGTCGAGACGATTTGGAAATAGCAACACGCCCACCACCAGCAAGAGCCATTGCACCGCGGCTAAAATTGCCACCGGAGCCAGCACTTCCCCTAATACCACCTGCCACCCTGGCATCGGAAACAT
>DASRLE010000656.1:0-2443 GCA_035648615.1 Saccharimonadales bacterium (SeqCode)
CAATACCACTACGAACTACACGGGCGCCGTTATTTCGTCTGCGGCCAACCCAAGTGCGGCGAGCAAAACGTTGACTCTGGTCGATGCGCAAACCAACAACGCCGGCTACTATTACATGACAGTATCCAACGGCGCGGCGCCGGGCAGCGGCCAGATCGGCGGCGGCATAGTGACCAGCGCGGTTGTGCAATTGGTCATCCGCTCAACCCCGCGCCCCACGAAAGCGAATCAGGTTGTTTTGCAGTTGGAATTTAACGCGGTGGCCAGTCCCACCGACGTCTATCCCGGATTTCAGTCCATGACCTTGGGTGGAAACCCGGCGATCTTTAATAACGCGACTGAAATCACCCTGACTCCCATCGGCGGCGTCCTGGCGGATCGGGATCGGGCTGGGCTGGTGGTCAACAATCCGCCTGCGCTCAACACGGCAGCGCTCTACAATAGTTTTATTTTCCAGGACGCGATTGGGGCGGGCAACGGCATCGATCTCCTCATTCAACATTTGGCCGCGAACACTCAATATGGGGTAAATATTTGGTGTTTCGACGTTTCCAGCGTGGGCCTTCGCATTTCCGACTGGACCGAGGCGATTTCGGGAGCGACGATTGCCTATCAATATTATTTCAACGGCAGCCTTCCCCCGCTGGCTGACTACGATAACACCCTCGGAGCACTGCTGACCTCTGACGGCAATGGGCAATTGGACATTCAAGGTATCGCAGACCCGGCCAACTCCAGTTTTGCCGTTTTTCTGAATGCCTTGGTCATCACCGCCAACCCAGTGCCGCAGATCCTCAACTCGACGGTTGGATTGGATGGGAATTTGCGGATTTCCGCCCAGTCGCAATATTCCGGGCAGACGCTCATCTTCCAGGAAAGCCCTGATTTGATCAACTGGCAGAACGCCTCGGATGGCTTCAACGCCATGCAGGATGGGCCGATTTTCAGCGCTGAATTTCCGCTGGGCGCGCAACAAATGTTTTATCGCGTGGAATATGTAGCGCCGTGACGATTTTGCATGGGGCCGCCTTTGCGGAAGTTCTTCCGAATCTTGAAGGGGCAAGGATTGGGGGAAGATCCATTCCCTAGAGTGGCACATTCGTGCTATTGCGTCCCCTCGCAAGCCCCTTTATTCTTAGGCAGCTTAATCGCAATTTTATCTCATGAGGAAGGTTCCACCGTGGTGTCTGATCGCTCTCGGGAGCTTTGGCTGTTTCAGCCTGCTGTCCGCGCCGGTGGACTATGCCAAAGAGGTTAAGCCTGTCTTGGCGGCCAACTGTTACAAATGCCATGGCGCGAACGCGCAAAAAGGCGGCTTGCGGCTGGATACCGCGTCCTCGGCCCTCAAAGGCGGAGACACCGGGCCGGCCATTGTCGCGGGCAAGGGAAGCGACAGCCTGCTGATTCAGGCGTTGCGCGGCACGGCGCAGGACATCCACCGCATGCCGTTAAAGAAGCCAGCCTTGCCCGAGGCGACCATCGCCCTGCTGCAAGCGTGGATTGAGCAAGGCGCAGTGGCGCCCCAGGACGAAAAGCCCCAGCAACGCAGCGCCACCGTCAGCCATTGGTCTTTCATCCCGCCCAAACGCCCGGTTGAGCCGATGGTCAAGAACACAAAATGGCCGCGCAACCCGATTGACTATTTTGTGCTGGCGCGATTGGAAAAGGAGAACATCGAACCTTCTCCCGAGGCGGATCGCGCGACTTTGATCCGGCGCGTCAGCCTTGATCTCACCGGCTTGCCGCCGACGCCGTCGGAAGTGCAGGCTTTTGTTGACGACCCGGCGACCGATGCCTACGAACGTCTGGTGGACCGTCTGCTGGCTTCCCCGCACTATGGGGAACGCTGGGGCCGCCATTGGCTCGATGTCGCCCGCTACGCCGATTCCAACGGTTACAGCATTGACGGCCCGCGCTCGATCTGGAAATACCGGGATTGGGTCATCGACGCATTCAACCGGGATATGCCCTACGACCAATTCGTCATCGATCAACTGGCCGGAGATTTGCGGCCGCACGCCACCATAGCCCAGAAAATTGCCACCGGCTTTCACCGCAACACCATGATCAACGAAGAGGGAGGGATAGACAAAGAGCAATTCCGGGTCGAATCGATCATCGACCGCGTCGATACCACGGGCACGGCCTTTTTAGGAGTCACCATCGGGTGTTGCCAGTGCCACGATCACAAGTTTGATCCCTTCACGCAAAAGGAATATTACCGTTTCTTCGCCTTTTTCAACAATTGCGACGAACCGGAGCTGGATTTGGCCGGCCCGGAGGAATTGGCCAAACGAAAAGCCCTCCGCCAGCAAATCAGCGAGATGGAAGCCGGCATTCAAAAGCATCTGGACTCCCTGGCGGCGGATGAGACGGTTTGGGAGAAGGCCCTTACGCCAGAACAGGTTGGCAAGTTACCGGCGGAAATCACGACCATCCTGGA
>DASRLE010000657.1:0-10523 GCA_035648615.1 Saccharimonadales bacterium (SeqCode)
CCAAGGGATTCGGCCAGGCTTTTTTCCATTTCTTCGGGCAAGGTGTCCCCGGCAAACAAGGTTATTCCCAAGGACCCGGGCGCGCGCGCGGCGCGGTCATGCAACAACGCGACCGGTTTGCTGCCCGTCACCGCCGTAGGCAGGCCATTGTCATGCAGAATTTCCGAGACGGTGGGGAAAGCCAGGTAGTGGTTGCTGGTCAATTGATCGCCCTTGCGCACCGCAGCGGTCTCTTCCGTGCCGATTGGCGCCAGCGGATCGATCGCCGGCCGAAATTCATGATTGCCGATCACGCCGCTTTCTCCGGGATAAACGCCCGTGGCCAGCGCGGTACCGTTAACTTCGGTCGCGCTCAGATATACGGGGTGGTGATGCAAAAAGGTCACTCCTTCCGCCTCCATTTGCATCAGCGCGGGGGTCGTTGCGGCGGAGACAAAATCCGGCCGCATTCCATCCCACACCATCAAAATCACATGGGAAGCCCTGCCCGCCGCCCGCCCTTGGCTGCACAACAAAACCAAAACCAGAACTGTCAACACCTTTTTAATCCACAGCATGGGAAATTATTCAAAACCCCCTCGGCTGACGCAAGCGAAAGCGGCATTTCCAACGGTGAATTTCATGTGACAAATCGGTTACGAATTGACCGACAGTTTCAGCTCAGGGTGCGCGGGCGGCAGGTGCATGCCCGGCACGCCGGCCAATTCCATCCAAAAGCAACTCCCCTTCCCGGGATCTGAGCTTACCCCAACCCGTCCGCCCATCCGCTCCACGCCCTTCTTGACAATGGCCAGCCCGATGCCCGTTCCCTTGTAACTCTCCGTGCAGTGCAGGCGTTCGAACACGTTAAAAATGCGGTCGTGATAGCATTCAGCAATGCCAATGCCATTATCCTCGACCGACAGCCGCACGATGCCGCCTGATTCCTTGGCGCGAATAACAATTCTCGGCAACGTCCCTGGCGAGACGAACGTCATCGCATTGCGCAGCAAATTGGCCAGCAACTGTTCCAGCACGGTCGCATGAGCCATGGCCTGCGGCAAGGGACGCGCCACCTTGACCACCGCGTTTCGCGCCGAGATTTCCGTCGATAATTCGCTCAACACATGGTCCACCACCGCCTCCAAATGCACCGGGCCGCGCTCGACCGGCTCATGAATCAGCCGGCCATAGACGAGCAAATCCTGGACAAGTTGGTCCATGTGGGCGGCGGCGTGGGTGATGCGATGGGCGTAATCGCGCGCCGATGTCCCCAGGCTGGCGTCCTCGCCCAGAATGCCCGCGTAACCCTGCATGGCGCGAATCGGCGCCCGCAAAACATGGGCGATGCTGTAGCAAAAGCCTTCCAGCGACCGGATGGTTTCCATCAGTTTAGCCGTCCGTCCGGCCACCTCCTTTTCCAAGTCTCCGGCCAGCGTGGTGGATTTTTCGCTCGTCTGGCGCAAGGCGGCCTCGGCCTGCACTCGCAGGGAAATTTCCTGTTCGAGGTCGCGCTGATGCTGCCGCGCCTCGGCCCCGCTGACTTCCGCCCGCCGGCGCGATTGATGCATGGATTGCCCAAAGAGCACGAACGTCAAGGTCACCGAAAAATAGACCAACACTCCAAACGGGTCGGTTTGGAATCCGCGGGTGAAAAAAAGATCAGTCGCCAGATAACCCAGCACCAGCGCGACCATTCCAGGCCCCAGGCCGGCAAACCACGTCGTCACCGCCACCGCCACATAAAAGCTGAAAAATGGAAATGCGTCCCCGACCCAGCGGCCGCAAATCATACGAACCAGCGCGGCCGCAGCGACACTGACAATAGCCAGAGTGTAGCGGGCGGAAGGTCTGATTCCTTTTACTTTCAAAGCGACAATAAAGCGTAAACGCGCCGGCGGCCTTTAGCAAGCCGCCCAAAGATTGGTTTTTTAAAGGCGTTTCTCAAATTCTTAATCTAGTGACGACGTTTTAGAGTAAGAGGCGGATTGCGAGCCCTCAAAGGTTGGCCAATAAAATGCGAATCAGGTTTGACACGCGGAATGATCCTGGCGAAATATAACTGCCTGTGCCAGCGTAGCTCAGTTGGTTAGAGCGTGGGACTCATAAGCCCGAGGTCAGTGGTTCGATTCCACTCGCTGGCACCATTTAATTTTCAACGGGATACGCACGAAATGCCTGTAAATAAAGGGTTTTAGTCACTTCTCGCTTTTTTCGAGATGCATCTTGAGTTTCTTTGAGTTCGCTTCCGGTTGCTGAATTCATATCTATTTTAGCAACCGTTTAGCAACCGAAGTGGACTGCCTCTTTTTTCTCTCTCGCCGGAGATGGTCTGAGCGCGGCAAGCTCGCCAAATTTATTATCTTATTATTGTTGTTTTTGCGGGGGGTGGGCCTCGAGCAGAACCGCATGTTCAAATTCGACTCGATTTTCACCCCGCAAAGTCGCAAGGTTGAACATTACCGCCGTCTTCATGAGCCATCGTGCCAGTTCGTTGTTTTCGATTTTTAGAGCGTCAATCATCGGCAATGCGAGCTTCGGCCATTGAGGCTCAATGAGAAAACCGAGATGGCGCTCAAACCAGATTTCGAGGTCGTTCATCCAACCGTTATTACAGCGTGTGCAGACATGGCGAACGGTAAAGGCCTCAAGATGGTGAGGTGGTCGGGTAATTGGTGCTTTCCCATCGATGGCTAGACCGGTAATTACGTTGAAACGTATTGCGCCGGCGCGTTTGCATAACCGTTTCGCAAAAACGTGTTCGCCACTGTTTGCCGGCGAATGGCAGAATACGCATCGGCGGCCTGTCGTGGCTTGCATGTTTTTTCCGGCTACAAAAGGTTCTGTATTACGTCTTGAAGGCTATCGAAACTCGTCCCGAGGCACAAACCTTTTCGCCCGGACCGTGTTGTTGCTCAGTCCGTCGAGCGGGGCCAAGATTTGCATGCCCTGCCGATGTCTATCCGCTTGGGACATGCTGGCCGGCATGTATCAGAACTTTTCAACCGGCATCCGTTTTCCTCGTCCATATGGTCATTTCGCGCTCAAGCGTGGCTCAATGGTAGTTGTTAAGAATTGCGCAGGTGGGTATACGTTGCCGGTCGGGTTGGTGGAGGGGGACGTGGTGAAGGTTTTGGCTTTTGACTGCGGCTATTACTCGGTTGAGAAGGACGGGCAGACGTTTTGCATTAGCATGACAAATTTCGTTCGTTGATTGGTTGCCGGATCGGTCCGCCGTTGGTTGAGGGAAGAAGGGACGACGTTGGCTTCAAGAATGCCGCCAGTCGCGGCGGTTGAGAGCGATTGATGACCCGTTTGATTTAAATGACCGCGCTCCGCGCATTGTTCGCTGACACGCTAAAGACTCAGGCGGGGTTGGCTAGGTACTCTTGGATGGTCATGGTTCTGGCGGTCGCTCCTGATTTCTGACCAGCGCGACAATGGCTTGGATGGTGTGAAGGGCGTTGCCTTCAAGGCGATTGTTGACGTAAATGTATGTCTTTCTCCGGGGCTCGTATCGAAGCCCTTCGGTGATCAATGAGGCGGCGGCGTTCCGGGCTTCGTGGTTTATTTCGTGGGTTTTGTCGTAGGGCTGGAATGCCTTCACGGCCTGCTCGTAGCGGCGACCGGGCTTCAGAAGGAAACGGGCCGCGATCAATTCCGGGTTGGTCCGGCTTTTGGCCAGCGCCATTTGTTCGCTAACTGGCGGCATCGCTTGCCATGAATTGAAAACATGCGCGATCCCGTTGCGTGCCAGGCAGTCAAAATATTCGTCCCGTAGCCAATCGCGGTTTCTCATTTCAATTGCATAAGGCCAGCCCTTCGGCAACTTGCTCATGAAGCCGTCCAGCACTTCGATGAACTCACGGCCATGCTGGTAATCGTCCGACCGAAAGCGTGAGAACTCGAACATCAAGACCCCGACCTTGCTTCGGATCTCCGCGCATGGTCCAAGAAATGCCGTTGCGAACAGGTCCGCGTTCAGGAAATCGTTATTGACTTGGCCGGCGCGCGAGCCGAAACGGGGAAGGTTTGGAAGGTGCTTTACCGTGATAGCGTCGGTTACTTTAAATCCGAACTGGAAATCATCCGGGACCTGGGCGGACAAGCGTTGAAGTCTCTCCGCGCGCGGGAAATCGTAATACGAGGCATCTACCGAAACGGTTTTGAAAACCTCTGAATATTCGGCCAGACAGTCCCTTTCAAAGCGCGTGTTGGCCACCTTTCCCCGAAACTCGTACCGCTGCGCGGTGTAAAGCTGCCCAAGCCAGCCCTGATACTTCCACGATGACGTTCCGATATAGACGCCCTTGGCAGCGAGCGCCGCCGCCTTCGCTTTTGCTATTTCCCGTTCAAACGTCATCGGCGCGCCCGAGAATACAAAGCCTGGCGCCGTCTTGCAACCCATTCAATAAAAATGCACCAAAAAAGGCGCGGCTAGACAGCAATTGTATATACGCCAGCCGCTCTGCTTCACCCATGAAAAAAGAAAGGCATTTTAGGATTGTCGAGATGCCGTTTTCAGCAATGGACCCGAAGTTTTTCCCGTCCGAACGCCTCTTTGATTGGCTCTCACGCCCAAGAATTCCGCTCATGGCGTCCAGCGACAAGCTGACCAATGTTTTTATATCGGCGATGCTCACGGGCGAGACGGTCAAGCTGATTTACCTGGGTGGATCGTATCCGGGAGAATTGCGGTTGGTGAAAGTCTCTTTGGTTTTCCAGCATGAGTCGGGCGACGGATTTACATATCAGGGTACTGTCTGGGCTCGTGTTCCAACCGGGTTTTTACACTGGATTCAGTTATGGCAATCCGTGGGTGGAATTAGGGAAGAAGGGATTGGCGGGGCTGCTTAATGGTGGCCGCCAGTCGCGGCGGTCGAGAGCGATTGATGCACGGTCTGAAATTTAAATACGCTGTGCGCGTTGTATGATGACAACCTAAAGGCTCCAGAAGTTTCCTCGCTCGATGATGGGAATTGCGCTGTCGCGCCGTTTCCGGCAACGCGGCAACGAAATTGGGGACTGAATTTCGTTTGTTATGGGGGCTTGAATTCGTATATTCAGTCTTATGATTGACGGTATCGCATTGACAGGAAAAGGCGCAAAAGGGTGCGCATAACAGGTAAGAGAATAATATGAACCGAAAATCGTTCATCAAATCCCAAGGCGCGACGTGCAAAAACTGGACGTGGAGTTGGTCGTTCATTAACGAATCCAAGCGACTCATAATTTTTGGAGCTTGGGATCGATTCACGGACGGCAAAAGGGCAGTGATTTTTTCGGAGGACTGGGCGTTCAATTCAAAACGTCAGAAAAGTAAGTCGTATGGCCAGTCACTAGAACACATACGGCTGATTCAGGAGGATGGCTACCGGCTGACGACCTTCCCTATGCACCCTACCGAAGACAGTTGGAAGGATGGGGCAACTGCAAAAATTGAAAGGATTACAGAAGAACTTACTGAGAAAACCCTTACGAAAATTGGCAAGGAATGGTATGCCCAGGATCCCGATGCCACGATCCCACTCGCAGAGGAACTTGCCGTACCTGAGAAATATCCTGAGGGCGCCCGATTCAGCGTTACGATTAATGCTTACGAGCGCAACCCCAAAGCCAGGCAAGCATGTATCGCACATCATGGCTACTTATGCGCAACGTGCGGATTCGACTTTGCTGCCGTCTATGGCGATTGGGGGAAGGATTTTATCCACGTCCATCATATTAAGGCTATTGGGAAGATTGGTAAACAATACGAGATTGACCCGATAAAAGACTTGATACCCGTTTGCCCGAACTGTCATGCAATGATTCACCACATGGAACCTGCCCTGACGGTGACGCAGCTTCGCAACCACTTTCGCGAGCGGAAGAAAAAGAATGCCGCCGGTCGCGGTGGTTGAGCGACTGATGCCCGGTTTGATATTTTAGCGCACTGAGCGCTTTGATTCCTGCACCATAGAAGTCAGTTGCTCTTTGCGTGTTTTTCGTGCGGCGACAGGGATTTGATAATTGCAACGGTTTCTATGTTTAGCTTGTGGTCTGCCATAATTTTCCTACTAGCGGCTTGGTTTGATTTTTTCGTAGTCCGGGATGTATGCCCGGAGGAGTGTTTTGAACAGTTTGCCGTGGTTCGGTACTTTCAAATGGAGCAATTCATGAACAATGACGTATTCGCGGAACGCCGCTGGCTGCGCCAAAACCTCCGTGCTGAATGACACCGTGCCGCTGGTGGAGCAAGAGGCCCACTTGCGGCGCATTTGCTGGATGCGGATTTGACGCGGCTTGGCACGGATTCGGATGGCCCAATGCGCGACCTGGGCTTTGAAATCGGCGACAGCCACCGTGATTGGTGGATTCGAGTTCATGGCGTGCGGACTTTGATGAGGCGGTCGGCGACTTCGACCATTTTCTTGCCCTGCACAAATGGAAGCAGCAGCTTGTAAAGCTGGGCTTTAAGTTCCCGCATTTCGTCCGCGTTGGAATGGAAATTTGAAAACCGCTTGAACGGCCCGGCCAACGCGATGGCGAGCAATTTTGGGTCTTTATAGGAATGCCGCTTCAACTCCCAAAACAGGGTGAACGTCAAATTATCCAGGCCGCTGTCTTTTTGGGCCTGCTGGGCGGTGATGGTTTCGTCGGCCAGCAATTCCAACTGCTTGCGTGCTTCCTCGGTGGTAAGGTGCCGCTCGTCAAACTGTTCGCGGATGGTGTCGGCACGCTCGCCAATGGAAACCAGATACGGCGCAACGGTGCCTTTTTCATTGATGGTGGTCTGGATGTTTTTGATGAGGTTGATGACTTTGTTGGTGTCGGATGACTGGCTCTGGCGGAGTGCCGCCAGCATCTTCTCATCAATGATGACGGGCTTGCTCAATTTATCCAACCCGTCGTAGGATGCCTCACTTCGGATCAACAACTCCGTCTTTTTCGCAATGTCGCCCAGGAACGTGGTTTTGACACCGTAGGCGTTCCGCACGACCTCATAGAGGGTGGCCAGCCTGCCGTAGTTTTCGACATACGCCCGCAAGCCGGGATCGGGCGAGAGGATTTCGTAAAGGTTTTCGAGCTCCTTGAAAAACTTGTAGAACGCATCGCGGACTTTCTTATCGGTGAACGCATCAATGGCACGTTCGACGGCCTTGTCATTCATCTGACCCGTGGCGAGCGCCAGATACTCCTGGGCCGGGCCGGTCATCCGCCGGATGAAATCGGCAAACAAAACATCCAAGTTTTCGACGACACCACTGACCTCCTTGGAGTCGAACCGCAGCGCCTTTTTCAATTTGCCCAACACTCCGACGAAATCCACGATGAGGCCACAGGGCTTTTCGCAAACGCCACCGTCCGCATTTTGCACCTCGTAGGGGCGATTGACGCGTGCGATGGCCTGCAACAAAACATGGTCACGCATCGGTTTGTCTAGATACATACAATACAGAATCGGCGCGTCGTAACCCGTGAGCAGTTTGTCGGTGACGATAAGAATCTGAGGCTGCTTGCCCGGTTTGGGAAATTCCTTGCGGGCGGTTTTTTCGTCTGGATCGTCCAACTGGTATTTCGCCACGATGGGATGCTTCTCCTCGTCGTTGTGCGTGTGGGTATAAACGGGCGCGGACCATTCGGGCGGCAATAGTTTGTCCAACTCCTGCTTGTAGAGGGCACACGCTTCGCGATCCACGGCGACAAGGAACGCCTTGTATCCGAGCGGCTGCACGTTTTGCTTGAAATGCTCCGCGACAAATTTGGCGACAGCGGGTACGCGCACGTCGGATTTCAGAAACGTGCGAAGTTTGACAGCCCGATCAAGAATGCGGTTCAAATCCTCAACATCCTTGACGCCCTCCTCCTCGGTCATTTTCAGAAATTCCTCCTCCAGAATTTCGTTGGGCAGGGAAATTTCATTCGGCGCGTGGGTGTATCTGAGCTTGAGCGTCGTCTTGTCCTCAATGGACTCGGCGATGGAATACTTGTCGAGATAGCCCTCTTCGTCCTCCTTGCCAAAGACTTTGAACGTGCCTTTGCCGTAGGCGATGAGGTCAATGGGTGTGCCGGTGAAACCGATGAACGTGGCCTTGGGCAGCGCGGCCAGCAGATAATTGCCCAGGTCGCCGCCGGTGGAGCGGTGCGCCTCGTCTATGAGGACATAGATGTTCTTGCGGGTTGAAAGATTGGCGTCCGCCTTGTCGAACTTGTGAATCATCGTGACGATGAGGCCGCGAAAATCCGCCTGTAACAATTCGACCAGCCGCGCCTTGGTGTTGGCGTGTTCAATCTTGATGTCGTTGCTTTCCAGTTCGCCGAGCAACCGCTCCACCCAGCCGATAAGCTGGCCTTCAAGCTCGTTGCGGTCAATGACGAGCATGACGGTGGCCTTCCCGAAAATATCCTGCCGCTCCAGAATCAGGCGGGCGGCCGTAATCATGGTGAACGTCTTGCCGGAACCCTGCGTGTGCCAGACCAGGCCGGTGTTTTTGGTGGCATCGGCGCAGCGGCCCATGACTTTGATGGCCGCGCGGGTCTGGTGCTGGCGAAGGATGGTTTTTTGCAGTTCGTCATCCTTGACGAAAAACAGAATCCACTCCTTGATCATTTCCAACATGCGGAGCGGCGCGAAGAAGGTTTTAATCTTTTGTTCGTAGTTCGCCTTGTCGAGGTGCTTCCACGGGAAGATATTTTTGCGGTCGAGATTCCAGGTCACGCCGTAAAAAAACTCGACGATCTGAGTGAAGTCGAACACCTGCGGCACGGTGACCATTTCCGGCGTCTCGTTGTGGTAGCGGCGGATTTGAATCAGCGCCTCCTCCATCGCGTTGTGTTTCTTGGCGCTCTTGGCTTCCACCACGGCGACGGGGATGCCATTGATGAGAAAAATATCATCCGCCCGGTTGGTGTGGTTGCCGTTGGTGTATTGCCATTCCTCGGTGACTTGGAACTCGTTCTTGGACGCATCCATGAAATGGATGAGCGTGATGTTGCGCGTACGTTTTTCAGATTCGATATACAGCGACCGCTCGCCGCGCAACCAGGCGAGAATTTCAGAATTGCCCTCAATGTTGTTGCGGACAGATTCGAGGCGGATGATTACCTCGTCCGCCAGTTCCGGCGTTACAATACCGGGATTGAGGTCTTGCAACTTCTGTTTTAGGAGGTCGTAAAAGAACAAGCCCGACTCGCCCCGGCGAAACGTGGTGGCATCGCCCTGCGGCACGATGGTCCAACCGGCATCGCGGGCGTAGCGCGTGAGCGGGTGCTGGACGGTTACTGATTCAGTTCCAAGGTTGGCGGGCATAAATAATTACTGGCACTATTTTTCGGTTTGGCGCAAAATTTTGATTCAAGTGTCTAAAAATGAAGTACTTCCGACTTTTTTTAATATGTTATTGCGTTTTTCGCGAAAATGCCGATAGTGATGGTGTTCTCTGCCAGTGGCAGTAGAACCTACAAAGGCTTCCGCAGAGCCAGCCTGGCGAATCTGCGGTTTTTCTTTTTCTGGCATCATTTCCATTTGGGCGACGCCTTCAGGGATTTTAACACCTCGGGATCGTCTATGACAAAGGCGGTAACGATTTTGGCTTTTTTCACATCGGTCAGGACAATGATGACAACGTAATTCCCGCTCACCACACAAACACGCCTGTCCGGTCGGCAAACTTTCGTTTTGTTATCATATCCCTGAAACAGTTCAGCTTTAGGGTCTTGCAGAGCGGCTTTGATCCAGTCAATCCGTTCTGCCCGTCGAGTCGAAAATGTATCTTTGTTCCCGTCACGTTTACTGGATTCAAAAAACAGGTGTAAAAAATCGACCCTATCGAAACGAACCATTATGCCGTCAAAGGTGGGAATGGGACCGGCGCAATACAACTGCTTGTAGTGCTTACCGCATTCCACGGCATCGCCAAAGGTCTTGAGCGGTGGCATGCTCACCTTACCAGCCTCCTTGCGGGTCAATGATGAACACATTAAATTTCGACACGCTTTTGGCGGTGGCGGCGATGGGGTGTTCGAGCTTGGATTCGAGGTATTCAACGAGCCGGTGCTTTGCCGAACCGGTAACGAGTGAGCCGTTCAGCCTAGCCGAAGCCGCCCCCACCAGAACATCCGCCAATTGAATCATCACGGACTCTTCGGACCTGATGGCCTGCACGGAGGAAAGGGAAGCGGAGAGGTTGGAGGAGGCAACACACCTTGCCAGCACAGTCAGGCGGCGCATCTCCCGGTTGCGCTTGTAGTCGCAAAAAATGCTGTATTCGTTGAAGTCCAAAATCCAGTGGTGGAGCAACTGGTAATAAAATTTGTAGAAGCCAAGCTCCTGGTCGTTTTGGTGGTATTTAAGCAAATCCACTTTCGTCCGGTCCACGGCGATGCAGCGAAAACGCAGCCGGTCGCCCTCGCTAAAAAACGAGCTGACCAGTTCTTTGTAAAATTCCAGCCGCGAGGGGGAAACTTTTTGCCATTTGAACTCGCCGCCGACTTTGTGTTTATCCCGCAACGCATGAATCTCTGCCTTGAGCTTGTCGCGGTCTTCGCGGTGGGACCACAGA